>JABITN010000081.1 GCA_018700525.1 Opitutales bacterium | reverse complement strand
TCAGCGATTGGAAAACGACGAGCGAGGTCAATATGTGGCATTGATCGAGTTTATGCCGCAACGATCAGGGGTGAGAGTGTTTCCGCCGATTCGATTGGATAGCGACGAGAAGGTCTGGCAAACGAAACCACGCCAGATCGTCGTCGGTGAAGCGCATGAGTCGCCTGAAATGAGCTTTGAAATCCAACCGTTGAAGACGCGTGTGTATGCGGGCGAGCCCGTGCGCTTGGATTTTATTTGGCGGTGCGCCTTACCGGTTGGGCAACTGCGTGATTTTCGTTTGTCGCCGAGACTTTTTAATGATGCGTCTGTATCGATTGTCGTACCGCGAAGCACGGCTCCCGAGGACGAGCAATTTGGTATGCCGGTAGGAGGACGTCGCGTAATTGCTAGTCGTATTCAAGGAGATGATACGAAGACGGGCTTGATGGGCGAGATTCGGTTTACCATTTTTGCGCGTTTTGAGAAACCTGGAACTTATGATCTGGCTCGGACGCGTTTGTTGTGTTCACGGATGCTCAACCAGCACAGTCAATCGAATCAGTACGCGGCGTATTTCAATAATGGATTATTCGAGTCGGCGGATCGCTCGATTCAATACGAGAAGATTGAAGCGTTTTCGAATCCGATAACGCTAGAAGTATTGCCGCTTCCAGAAAAAGGACGAGAGGAGTCGTTTAGCGGATTGTTTGATCCGCGGTCGATTGTGGTATCGGTTACACCTTCATCGATGGAGGTTGGGCAACTGATGGAGATACGAGTGGAAGTTCTATCGGATACGGCCTCGGAGATGTTGGAATTGCCGTCATTGGATCGTCAATCCAGCTTGAGGAATCGATTTTGGGTGGGCAAGGAGATGAACGAGGTCTGGCGCCGAGATGGTCGGACGTTCGTGCTGCGGGCACGACCTTTGTCGGTGGAAGTCGATTTTTTCCCAAGTCTTTCGATACAGGTTTTCAATGCGGAGGCAGGAAGCTACGAGACGAAACGATCGGAGTTGATTCCTTTGTCGGTAGCTCCGCGGGATGGAAAGACGTATTTCGATGTTAGCTCAATTCCTGGAGCAGAGTATGCGGTTTTGGCTAGCCCTGAAGGGGTTTGGCATAATGATGAAGCGACGATTATGAACGATATGATGAATGGCTTGATTGGGCTTCTCGCGGATGGGGTTTGGGTTTTCATTCTGCTTAGCGTTGGAAGTTTTTTCGTATTCGTTCCCTGGGCTAAGGAGCTACGGAGGCGTGCGTTGGATCGTGACTATCGAAGGCGGAAGCTGGCCTATCGACAGTTTTGTCTGTCGAGCGCTAAGGCAGGGAGCGAAGTGGAAGCGCTGCGATCGCTTATTGCGGATAGCTATTCGAGGAGTGGGCGAGCATTGACTGCACGTGACGCGGTACAATTGCTCCGACGGTCGCGCGGCGATGATTCGTTGATAGAGCAAGTGGAATCGTTGCTCGGCGATGCTGACGAAGTGCCATACGACCCTCAGTCGGAGGGCGCATCTGCTAGAGTGGAAGTGGGTGAGATAGGGAAACGTGTTTTCAAACTATTGGGCAAGGCGAGTTTAGTATTATTGGCGGGATCGCTTTTCATGGGGATGGATAAATCCTTCGCTGCTGATTGGGAGTCGGCTGAAGCGGCGTTTGGTACGGCATTGGAAGTTGCCGAAGCGGGTGGCAATTCGAATACGATCGAGGCTCGTTTCGCGGAGGCCGCACTTCAATTCGAAGCTTGTGGTGAGGCGAAAATACGGAGCGGATTGGCTTGGTATAATGCGGGCAATGCTTGGTTTAAGGCAGGGGAAATTGGGCGGGCGATTGCTAACTATCGTCAGGCTCAAGGGTATCGACCGTTTGATTCTCGTGTGGCATTAAGTTTGGAAGCGTCTCGAGCGTTGCGTATCGATGCAGTTCCTGAACCTGAGAATGGCCGAGCGTGGCCATTGAGATGGATGTTGGCCTTGCTTTCGTTTAGTTGCTTGGTCACCTGCGCGGTCGGTCTGTCTTGGATACGTTTTAGATCTCGTGTTTGGGCGGGAATTGCGGGAGCGAGTTTAGCTTGTTCGGTTTTATTAGGGGCTTCTGTCGCTGTGCAATCTTCTAGTAGAGAAGCTCCAGGCGTATTGGTCGTAGATGAAGCTTATGGCCGAAAGGGTCCGAGCTATTCTTATCGCTCAGCGTATTTGGATCCCTTGCATAACGGGATCGAAATGACGGTTTTGGAGATGCGTTCCGATTGGGTGTTGGCCCGATTGGAGCAAGGCAGCGAATGTTGGCTTCCTCGAGAGACGGTGCAGGTTCTCTCCCAGTAGTTTCTTTTAGCGAAGCGAAAAAGAGGTGTCTCTCCGAGCCAATAGGTTCGATGGAGCGGAACGGGTGAATTTGATTCGCCGAGATATGGCCGCTACCTTTGCGCCTGTACTGGTTCGTTTCATTTAGGTTTTGATTAATCGGGAATGGGCGAGAGTATGAGGAAATGCTTAGGTTTTCTACTTATCTTCGCCCCTTGTCGCTAATGTTTCTCCTTGCTGGATTGGCCCTTTCGTATGGCCAATCTGCATCGTCTCTTTCGGGCAAGCATGTTTTGTTTCTGATTGGAGAACACGAATACGGTACGGCGGAATCATTGCCCAAATTTGCCAAGGCAGAATTAGAGCCGCTTGGCGTTAAGACGTCTTTTGCGATCGCGAAGAGCGATGATCGGAAATCGCCATTATGCCATGAGTTCGATGGATTGGATGCTTTGGAAGAGACGGATGTGTTGGTGATTAGCGCGCGTCGTCGCTATCCGAAGGCCGCAGATATGAAGCGCATCCGTCAATGGATTGAATCAGGCAAACCTACTTTGATGATTCGAACTGCGAGTCACGCATTTGGCGAACGGACGAAGGGAGAAGGCTATCAAGCTGCAAAGGGTCATGCGGCTTGGAATACGGTTGATCGCGATGCTCTGGGAGCGAGTTACTTGGGTCACTATCGCGACTGGCAAGGAGATCGTAGTAAGCGGGCGCGGTATTGGCCAGAAGCCAGTAAGATCGATCACCCCATTCTCAAAGGCTTTAAGGTCGGAGATTTCGTTTCTATGGGAGACAAGCTTTATAAATACGAAGAACTTGAGCCTGAGGTGGAGGTTTTGCTGAGTGCTCGTTATCCCAATGAAGAGGCTATCCACCCGCTTGCTTGGATTAATTCCAAAGATGGGAAACGCGTATTTTATTCCTCTCTTGGGACACTTGAAGAAATGGCCTCTCGGAATACGAAACGGTTGCTGGTCAATGCGATCAGGTGGCTAGCTACCGAGAAACTTTCAGTTGCCGTCAAATCGGAAGTTCGAGAAAAGGAAGCGACAGGCTCTGGGCAAGATGCAGCTACTTCGCATTCGATGTTGGGGGCTGCGGATGGACTGACGATTGATTTGATCTCTGAAGAGCCGGAAATGGCTCAGCCTTCGTTTATCGATTTCGATGAGCGAGGACGCATGTGGGTCGTTCAGTATCGACAGTATCCGTTTCCCGCTGGATTGACGCTCGAAAATCGAGACGATTTCTGGAGAGCTCAGTATACTGAAAAACCTGCTCCGCCAGGGGATCCGAATTACGTACCGGGAGCGGATTTGATATCTATTCACGAAGATACTAATGGGGATGGAGATTTCGATAAGGTGAAAATTTTCCAGGATGGCCTGAGTATGGCGACAAGCTTGGCGAGGGATCAGGAAGGCGTTTTTGTGCTTCAGCCACCGTATTTGCTTTATTATGACGACAAGAATCGTGATGACGTGCCGGATGGAAAGCCCAAGGTTGTGTTGAGCGGGTTTGGGATTGAGGATACGCATTCGACGGCGAACAGCCTTTGCTGGGGTCCTGATGGCTGGCTTTACGGTGCGCAAGGGTCGACCGTAACGGCAGCCATCGAGATCGCTGGTAGCGATGAACCACCAATTAAGAGCATAGGTCAACTCATGTGGCGCTATCATCCGAAGCAACGAAAGTACGAAGTCTTTAGCGAGGGCGGAGGGAATATCTGGAGCTGCGAGTTCGATTCGAAAGGTCGTTTATTTGCAGGGGCGAACGAAGGGCGGAAGTTGGGATACCACTACATGCAAGGTTCTTACAATCGTAAGAATTTCAGTAAACATGGGTCCTTATCCAATAACTATGCTTTTGGGTATTTCAATGGAGTTGAAGAACCGAGTTCTCAGCGTGTGACGACAAACTTGATGATCTACGAGGAAGGGCAATTGCCTGCTCGATACGATGATTCGATTTTGACAGCCAACGCTTTAGCGGGCCAAGTTTTGGCTGCTAGCAGAGTACGTATCGGGCCCAGTTTTCATGCGGAGCTTACGGATATTATGCTCAATTCTGGAGATCGCTGGGTGCGACCCGTCTACTTGGCGCCCGGACCTGATGGGGCGGTTTATTTAGCGGATTGGTATGACCAGCAGGTTAATCATTTTCGCAATAGCGAAGGACGGATCAGTTCAGTCGATGGTCGGGTTTATCGGATTCGGTCGAGTGATTCTAAAACGGGTGTATCCGTGGATTTGGGACGGCTATCGAGCGACGAACTAGTCGCATTGCTTTCAGATGAACGTCGATGGTATCGAGAAACCGCGCGGCGATTGCTTAAAGAACGAGAGGATCGTTCTACTTTTCCGAAACTGATTAAGTTGTTTAGGAATGAGAGCGGACAGCCTGCTCTTGAGGCGTTATGGGTTTTGAATTTGTTGGACGGTCTTGATGCTCGCCTTCGATTGGAGGCGCTTGAGCATTCGAATTCTTGGGTTCGCGTTTGGGCTGTTCGGTTGATCGGCGATGATCGAAGGGCTACGAATCGAGAACTTTCTAGGATGATTGCCATGGCTGAGAGCGATGCACATATCGAGGTTCGCCAGCAGTTGGCATCGACGGCTCAGCGATTGCCGGTCGGCGATGCGGTTGGCATTATCGCGAATTTATTGAAATGGGACGAAGATGCGGCAGATCCGTACATGCCGATGATGGTGTGGTGGGCGCTTGAGAAGGTGTGTAGTAGCGATCCGAAAGTCGTTTTGGAGTTGTTTAGTGATCGAGATTTGTTTGATCGGCCAATGGCCCGGAAACCAATACTTGGGTTTACGATGCGGCGTTTCGCATCTGATGGCCGCCGCGATTCATTGAAGACCTGCGCGGCTTTGTTAGCTCTGGCTCCCAATCAAGAATCGAAGGGAGCATTGATTGCTGGATTCGAACAAGCGTTTCGAGGGCGCTCCATGCAGGGCTTGCCTGCCGAGTTACTTGTAGAGCTTGCTAATTCCGGGGGCGGTTCTTTGGCCCTGCGAATTCATCAAGGAGATGTGGCCGCGATGAAGGAAGCGAGAGTGTTACTCAATGGGAACGGCTCTAATGAAGAGGAGCGTCGTCGGGTCATCGAAGCATTAGGAGAGGTGGCGGAGGGATCTATGCTGAACGTGTTATTGGATCAGTTAGGAGATGACAACGAGGCGACTTTAATGGTCACGCTTTCGGCCCTTCAGTCTTATGCTTCGCCAAAGGTTGGCGAAGCAGTCTCTGACTTGTATCCTCGTTTTATCGATAATACTAGGAGAGCTGCTCAGACTTTGTTGACGAGTCGAAAGGTCTGGTCGAACCAATGGACAGATCGAATGGTCAATGGCTCGATCGATGCGGCTGCTGTACCAGAGTATGCGATTGCAGGATTGCGGCGCCACGATGACTCGGATTTGAATAAAAAATTGAACCGCCTTTGGCCGAAGACTAATCAATCCAGCGGTGCGGAAGAATCGGAAATTAGGCGTATTCAAAGTATTCTTTCCCAGGACGAAGTAGAGGGCGATCGCTACGCTGGGCGGGATCTATATTTGGGACTATGCGCGGCCTGCCACAACTTGCACAGCGAAGGAGGTGAGATCGGACCTGAATTGACCGGCTATCAGCGTCAGGATTTGGATAGTCTTCTTTTGGCTATCTCCAGTCCGAACGCAGAGGTGCGCGAAGGTTTTGAGAACTATACGGTCCAGACAAAGGATGGCCAAACGATCACTGGTTTTCTGGCTGACCAGGACGATAACGTCATTGTTTTACGTCCTATCGGCGGGCAGAAAATTGTCTTGGATCGCGAGCGTATCGTTAAGATAGAGAGGGCAGGCGATTCTTTGATGCCAAGTGGCTTGCTCGCTGACTTGGATGATAAAGGAATCGTGGATTTCTTCGCCTATCTTCGTTCGACTCAGCCATTGAATGTGAAGTAGATCACGGTATGTCCCCGGACTGTACCAAGTATGGAAGATCTATATTAAGAGCGGTCTAGCTCAACAAAGGCGGCACTTCGCAAGCGAAGGCCCTACATTGCAAGTTTGGTAGCGACCCATCTCCGAGCGGCCATTTAACGATGTAATCGTTCAACTGCTCCATCAATAATGGCCGCTCGGAGATCGGCCGCTACCTTTAGCATACCAACTACGTTGAGGAGGATCCAAAAGATGGCCTGGGAGTTGCGTGCGGGCAGTGGTTTTTGATAGGAATTGATGGCTTTAGGCTCGTTCGAAATCCTTTCCTTGCGAAACGCTGTCCAATCTGATTGTACGATCCGTTAATTGGGCGGATGCGGGTGGTTTCTTTTATATGATCGGATCTTTGATTTTCGGACGTCCGATGAGACGTGGTGGTTTGGCTATTCTGTTAATCGGGATGGCATCCAGTGGAGCGCCTGGTCAGACTGAATTTGAGGCTCCTCGGAGCGATGTCATCGTGAGCGAAAAGGATGAGGTCGATTTGGTGGACGATTCAAGCGTGAGCGAAGCGATCAATCGCCGACCTGATTTGGCTTTTGCGAATGTTACGATCGATGGAGAGGATTCGCGTCGCTCGCTTGATAGCATTTCCGCGGACTCGGTTAGTTCGGTAGAGGTGATGAAGGCTGTGACTCCGAATCAAGACGCAGATTCTCGAGGAGGTTCGATTAGTTTGAAAACACGTCCGGCATACCAGCAGAAGTCAATTTCCACGAAGATCGGAATTGAGACGACTTACGAATCTCTGGTCGGCGAGCTTGGTTATGATATGCGCTTTTCGATTGGGGGACCCTTGAATAAGGCAAAGACATTGGGAGGTCGGCTTTCCTTGGGGGTTGAAAAAGAGCAGGAGGGAGTCGAGTTTACAACGAAAGATTGGTTTCGACGAAACGTTGATGGGGAGTCTCATTTTGCTCTGAAAGAATTGAAGGTGAATGATTCGCGCGAATGGAATGCGACTAATGAGTTGAGCACGTCTTTGGATCTGAAGGTAAGCGAGGAGCTTCATTTCTTTTGGAGAGGTAGTTACCGGAATTTAACGAATCGAGAGGAGCGCCCGCATTTCGAGTATCGTTTGAATGTGGGGGAATATGATGTTATTGATAAGGATGGGGCGAATGTGAGTGGCGTTGAAATCGAGCAAGGATTTCGTGAAGCTGAGTCGGAAATTGAGTTACTCGAAAGTTCTATCGGCGGAGAATGGGAGAGCGGCAATTTGGAAGCAGATTTAAAACTGACTTATCAAGACGAGAGCTTTTCACCGATCGATCATTTGAATTTGGATTTCGTAATGTCGGGTGTCGACGTGCGGTACGATCTTGAGGATCCGAAGTTTCCTTCGATCGAGATCACGAGTGACAAAGGGTTTAGCGATGCGGAGGCGTTTGTTTTCGAAGATTTTTCGATACGCGATCGACGTGCGAATGAGACCGATTCGATTGTTTCTTCGAACTTTAAGTGGAAGAATGTTTTCGGGAATGAACATCTGGCGATACGGTTCGGGGCTAAAAGCCGTATTCGGGATGAGCAAATCAACTCTGAGTCCTCTTATTACGATACGTACTCGGGGACTGGAGTATTTAGTTTGGCATCCGTTTTGCTCAGCGATCCTGGCTATGATGTTTTGATGGGGAACTATTTATTGGATACGAAGGCGGATGGGCCTTTGACGAAATCGTTCGTTGCGGAGAATCTCGATTCCTTTCGCTATGATGAACGTCGCTCGCGAGAACGTTCCGATTCGCTTTCCCATCAAGTGGACGAGCAGATTGACGCGTATTTTGGAATGATTGATTTGGAAGTCGGCAAGTGGCGAGCCTTGGTCGGTATTCGTCAGGAGAATACTTCTATTTCCTTTCAAAGTAATGAAGTCTTCATCGGTGCAGATGGTTTGGATAAGGATGGCGATGGTGATCTCGAGGAGGTTGTCTATCTTGGAACCAACCCGACAGTGGGATCATCCGATTATGGACATGCATTTCCTAATGCTCACTACCGGTATAAGTGGAACGATCGGACGACTTTGATCGCATCCTATACGAATACGATCGAACGACCCGCATATGGAGATGTCGTACCATTTCGGCAGGTAAAGCTCGAGGACCGAGAGATTGAGGAAGGGAATCCGGATTTGATGCCGACGCTTTACACCAATATCGATTTATCGCTAGATGTTCGTGTAGGGAAGGAAGGCCTAGTTTCTTTGGAATTATTCGATCGGAAACTTGACGATTACATCTTTAATCACGAATCGATTGTTTCTGGTGGGATTTACGATGGATTCGAATTGCAGAGCCAGGAGAATAGCTCGAGCGCTCAATTGCGTGGAGCGTCTGTGACTTGGAATCAGCCGATTGTTTTGCCGTTCGCAGGCGAAGGATTGTCCTTCAATGCTAATTGCGAGATGTTGGATACGGAAATCGAGTATCCTGTTCGTCTAGGCGAGACCTTACCTTTGACTCGAAGTCCAGACAGGGCGGTAAAATTCGCTTTGAATTACGAGCGAGAGAAGTTGTTCGTTCAATTGACGATTGAGCGGGAAGATGAGAATATCTATCGCGTGGCGAGTAACTCGGAGGAAGACCGGTATTACGGCCCAAGTCGGCAAATGGACCTGTCGTTAAGTTACAAGATCCAAAAGAAAACGCGTTGGTACGTTGAGTGGAAGAATATCACCAACGAACCCTTTTGGGATTTTTATGAGGGGGATCCGTCGCGTCCCACCTATTATCGTCACCGGCCTTGGCGCGTGGATACGGGATTGAAAATCGATCTGTAGGGGAGCTTACTTTTATTCGTAGGAAATTTCGATTGTTCGGGCTTGGGAGCCGAAATTCGCTAGGGATTCAGGGCGGACTGATCGTTTTTCACGGTATACAGTGGTTTTGCTCTCCTAAAGCTGTCCAAATAAAGGAGTAGAAGGGTTAACTTTAGCAGAGCTGACTTGGGGCTTCTAAGAAAGCGTGGGTGGCAATTATCTCGCGGATAGCAATTTGTAATGGATACAGTTAAATGAGCACGATTTTATATTTTGGACGACCTATTAGGCGTTGTTTTTCAGTGATCTTCCTTTCGGGAGCGCTTGTTGCTTCCGCTTGGGCTGCGAAGCCGCAGGAAGAATCGGACTCGAACGCGATTGTGAGCGAGAAGGATACGGTCAAGTTGGTGGAGGATTCGACTGTTAGCGAGGCGATTAGCCGTCGCCCGGATTTGTCTTTTGCCAATGTGACGATCGATGGCGAGTCGTCGCGGCGTTCCCTGGGAAGCATATCTGCGGATTCAGTGACTTCGGTAGAGGTAATGAAAGCGGTGACTTCGGACCAGGACGCGGATTCTTTGGGTGGGTCGATTAGTCTAAGGAGTCGACCTGCTTATCTTCAGAAAGCGCTTACGACGAATATTAGCGTGAGTTCGGTTTACGAGTCGGTCGTGGGAAAGTTCGGACCGGATGCTAGTATTTCGATTGGCGGTCCTTTGAATGAAGCGAAGACGCTTGGCGGGCGTATTTCCTTGGGCTATGAAAAGGAGCAAGAGGGGACTCAGATGATGACCAAGGATTGGTTTCGCCGGAACGTCGATGGCGAGTCGGAAATCGTTCTTAAGGAGTATCGAGTTTCCGATAATCCGATGACAATGACGGATAAAGATATTGGAGCTTCTTTGGATTTCAAGGTGCGCGATGAGTTACGCTTTCATTGGAGAGGCAGTTATCGCAACCTGAAGACTCATTCGGAATTGCCTCACTACGAGTATCGTTTGAGCAAAGGGAAGTATGAGTCGGTTGACGCCAATGGAGGCAATGTAAGTGGTGCGTTGGTCGAGCGGGGCAATCATGGGTATGATTCTGAGCGCGAACAAATCGAGAGTTCAATTGGCGCGGATTGGGATAGCGAATATTGGGAGGCCGATCTAAAGTTTACGTACCAGGATGCGCAATACACGCCGATCGATTACTACAGTATGGATTTCGTCCAGACGGATGTCGATTTGCACTACGATATTCAGGATCATCGATTTCCGCAGGTGGTGGCGACGGATGGGAAGGATCTTTTCAATCCGGAGAATTTTCATCTCGAGGATTTTATGGAGCGGGACCGGATTGACGATGAATCGGATACGATTTTTTCTTCGAAAGTGAAGTGGAAGGATTTGTTTGGAAGCGAGTATTTCTCATTGCGGATGGGATTGAAGAGCCGGGCTCGTGATAATGTCCTGAGTTACGAATCGGCTTACTATGACGGGCAAACCGGCGAGGATGCGTTTTGGCTTTCCTCGGCTTTTAAGGGCGATACTGGTCGAGATTTACTTGAGGGAAATTACCGTTTGGATATGCAAGTCGATAAAGGTTTGGCGGATTCGTATATCGCCGATAATTTCGACACGTTCACCTACGATGAACGGCGCTCGCGCGAACGTTCGGATGCTTCTTCCTACGAGGTCGAGGAGCAAGTCGATGCCTATTTTGGTATGGTCGATTTCAATCGTGGTAAGTGGCGATCCTTGGTTGGAATGCGCCAGGAAGACACGTCTATCGCGTTTCAGAGTAACGAGGTTTTGTTGGGGAAAGATGCTTTGGACAAAGATGGGGACGGCGATTTCGAGGAGTTCGTTTATCTTGCAACGAATCCTACTAAAGGTTCGTCGAACTATGGGCATGCGTTTCCAAATGCCCATGTTCGCTATCGATTAAATGATCGGGTGGCGTTTATCAGTTCGTATACTAACACGATTCAGCGTCCTTTGTACGGCGATGTCGTGCCTTATCGACGTGTTGATTTGGAGGATCGAGAAATCTCGGAAGGCAATCCGGATCTGAGACCTACGCTTTACACGAATGTGGATTTCTCGGTCGATTTGAAAGTAGGGGATGAAGGAATGATTTCGGCGGAGCTTTTCGACAAGGCTGCCGAAGACTATATTTTCTCTGGCGAATCAATTGTTTCCGGCGGCGTGTATGATGGCTATGAACGGACTCGCGACGAGAATAGCTCGAATGCTCAGATTCGCGGAATGTCGCTAACATGGAATCAACCGGTGCATCTACCTCTATTAGGGGATGGCTTGTCGTTTAATTGCAATTACGTGAAACAGGAGACGGAGCTCGAGTATCCGAATCGACCAGGGGAGGTTTTGCAACTGGCGGGTCACCCGGATAATGAGGTGAAATTCACGTTGAGTTATGAGCGAGAAAAATTGTTCGCTCAAGTGAAGGTCAACGTCGAGGACGAGAGAATCTATCGTGTAGGCAGCAGTTCGGAAGAGGATCGTTATGTCAGCCCACGGAGCCGAGTGGACCTTTCGGTGAGCTACAATATTCAGAAGAAGACGCGTCTGTATGCGAGTTGGGGCAATGTCACCAACCAATCATACATGGAGACCTATGAAGGGGACCCCTCGCATTCGACGGGTTTCCGAGATCGAGGTTGGAGAATTCGGACGGGCGTTAAGTTAGAGTTGTAGGATTCGCGCGATTGTCGGCTCATCGTTTCATTGTCCCGTCGAACAGGTATGCGTCAACTTAGGCCTATGTTGAGGAAATGGTTACAGGGCCCACACCGAATGACTGGCCTAGCTCTTCGAGCTGAACTCGGTGTAACTGCGTTGCAAGGAGGCGTGGTTTTTAGAAGATAGGTTGTTGAATCAGATAGCGGCCGATCTTACGTCTTCGTTTCGCTACGCCGATACATGCTGAGCGGCTATTGCAGAGGCTAGAGATGACCGCTCGGAGATCGGTCGCTACCTTTAGAGCGCTTGCGTGTGAAATGCGTCACTCTGGCTTCTTGAAAATCATTAAGTGTTGCCAGGGAAGTTCGTTTTTGGTTCCGACCCATTCGAATCCTACAAGAGCCATTTCCTTTCGTGCCTGAGTTTGGCTCATTTTGTGTAACGGCTTTATGGGCACGTTTTGATCTTCGGCCCGATACTCGAGAAGGTAGACGATTCCGCCAGGTCGCAGAGCTTTGAGGATCGAGGTCATCATTTCGAAGGGGTGCGAGAATTCGTGGTACGCATCTACGAAGAGTGTGGCGTCAATTGAGTTCTCGGGCAGTTGAATGCTCTCAATGCTACCCATGTGCGGTTGCACATTCGCGGTATTCGTTTCCTTGGCCCTTTTTGCCAGAAAATCGAGCATCTCTTGTTGGATGTCGACGGCGATTACTTTTCCTTGCGGCAAAAGCTTGGCCAAGCGGAAACTATAGAAGCCGGAGCCAGCTCCGATATCGGCGATAATCGTATCCGGTTTTAGCTCGAGCAGTTCGATTGCCTTGCTGGGAGCTTCCTCCGCTTCACGCGTATCGCGTTCAAGCCAGGAGATCCCTTGATGACCCATGACTTGAGCGATTTCGCGACCAAGATAGTATTTGCCGATCCCGTCACGCGTTCGCTCTCCGATTGTGTAGCGCGAGTCGCTTTTATCTTGAGCGAGCAGGAATGGAGAACTTATCAGCGAGCTGAAAAGAATTAGAGCGATGGATCGAATATTCATGAATTTTATAGTTTGCCTCTAAAGGGTTCCAAGGGAGCTTCCCAGGCTACGGCTCCGATGGCGTCGATTGTGCGTTTGTAGACTTTGTCTGAGCTGGTGACGTAAAGGGTGTCGCGATTAGGTCCGCCGAAAACGACGTTGGAGAGTTTCTTGTCCTGCGGTTTGGAGAGGATAGCTTTCTTTCTTTTGAGCGCTTGAGAAGGCGTTTAAGAGGATGAGAAAAAATGGGGCGAATGGTTTCATGGGTTGGTGTATTGGGAAAGGCTGAAAGGTTCCTTGTTAGAGTTCAAATCATTAGCTTACCTTTGCTGAATGAGAAGGTGTATAGGCTTCGAGCCTGTTTTTTTACAGGCAGGATGCCTGTGCGCCTATGAAGAAGGAGGAGCTGGTTTTTGCAGTGAGTCGTCACTGTCTTCGTTGACAAGATTACGGCCTCGCACATAGAAATGCACGCATGCCTTTACCCCATTATCAAATCTCCGAAAGGGGAACACTAGATCGTCGTTCCTTCGTTGTTGCAACGAGTTCGTTGGCCGCGGCTGCCCTTTGGTCGACACGAGCGGTTGGGGCAGTGACGCAGCGACCCAAATTTTCTTCCTACCCATTCACGCTTGGCGTTGCATCAGGCGATCCGAGTTCGGATGGCATGGTCTTGTGGACGCGACTGGCGCCGAGCCCGCTTGATGGCGGAGGAATGAACGATGACCTAATCGACGTTTCGTGGATGGTCGCCGAGGATGAAGCGATGACGAAGGTCGTGAAGAAGGGCAAGATGACCGCTCGTCCTGATTGGGCTCATTCCGTACACGTCGAGGTTGAGGGACTTTGGCCGGATCGCTGGTATTGGTATCAGTTTAAAGCGGGTTCGGAAGTGAGCCAGGTTGGGCGTACGCGAACGATGCCACTGCCTGGAGCGATGCCAGATCGACTCCGCTTCGCGTTCGCTTCATGTCAGCATTACGAGAGTGGTTATTATACGGCGTTCGAACACTTGGTTCGCGAAGACTTGGATCTGATCGTTCACTTGGGCGATTATATTTACGAGGGAGCCGGCAAGGAAAACCGCATACGGAAGCATACGGGTCAGGAAATCGAATCAGTCTCGGATTACCGCAACCGCTACGCTCTCTATAAGTCAGATCCGGCTCTGCAAGCGGCTCATGCAGCCGCTCCCTGGTTGGTCACGTGGGACGATCACGAAGTGGATAACAACTACGCGGCTGACATCTCCCAAGATGCAGGTGTGGATAGAGAAGGGTTCCTGCTACGCCGGGCCAACGCCTACAAGGCTTATTACGAACATATGCCCTTGCGAATAGCTTCATTGCCGCAAGGTCCTGATATGTTGCTTTATCGGAATGTTTCGTTTGGCGACTTGGCCGATTTTTTCGTTTTGGATACGCGTCAATATCGGACCGATCAACCCTGCGGCGACCGGAGATCGGTAATTTGCGAGGAGGCGATGAATCCGAGTAATACAATGCTCGGAAAGGAGCAGCGCGAGTGGTTGATGAACGGTATGGAGCATTCGCCGGCGGAGTGGAACGTACTTGCTCAACAAGTGATGATTGCTCAACACGATCGCGATTACACTGAAGAGATCGGGTTTAGCATGGACAAATGGACGAGCTGCGAAGTTGAACGACTAAAGTTATTGGAGTTTATGGGGCAAAATGAAATTCGGAACCCCGTAGTATTGACGGGCGATATTCATTCGAATTGGGCCAATGAACTTTGGATGGAAGCATTGGATCCGAATTCGAAACCGGTCGGCGTAGAATTCGTCGGAACTTCGATCAGTTCGGGCGGAAACGGAAAGCGTACGCCCGATCATATTAACGAGATCAAGCGGGACAATCCGTTCGTCAAATTTCACAATGTCGAACGTGGATACGTCAGTTGCGATGTGACTCAGAAAGAGTGGAAAACACACTACCGAACCGTGGAGTATGTCGAACAGAAGGGAGCGTCACTGAATACGCGCGCTTCGTTTGTCGTCGAAAACGGGAGACCGCGGTTGAACGAAGTGTAAGAGACTGTTCAATAAAGCCCGTTTCTTCGAGCAAACCAACTGTAGGGCGGGTCGCTGACCTGCCGCTTGAATGAGATTTCGCCTGAGCGAGACGACCTACAAAACCGAACTATTCAGAATTACCGTATTGGGTTTCAATTGGTGTGTTCATTCCGACTAAAACATGCGAGTCGAGACGCCTCGCACCACCTTTTTGAGTTTGATGGGGTGGATCGAGGCCTCTGGAATCGGTTTTTGATTTGCCCTTTGATACTCAGTTCCTGCAGCTGACCTTTAAAATCACAATCTTGTGATTTTAAAGGTCAAGGCATGTGGGATTACTCCGACTCTGAGAGGTGGCGTTCGGCTTCGATTGCAGCTTGGCAGCCCATGCCTGCAGCGGTGATCGCTTGGCGGTATACGTGGTCGGAGCAGTCGCCTGATACGTAGACGCCGGGAATGGCGGTTTTCACTTGGCTTCCGGTTTCCGGAAGGAAGTAGCCATTGTCATCAATAGGAATGGCATCGGCAAATGGACCTGTGTTTGGAAGGTGTCCGATGGCTATGAATACGCCTTTGCAATCGATTAAGCTGACTTCGCCGGTATTGCGATTTTTAACGCGGATCCCGTTAACGTTACCGGTTTCGTCAGCTTCGATCTCTTCAACCAACGTATCCCAAGCCATTTCGATTTTTTCGTGAGCGATCGTGCGCTCGGCCATGATCTTGGAAGCTCGTAATTCGTCGCGGCGATGGATGAGCGTGATTTTACGGCAAAAACGGGTGAGGAAAAGCGCTTCTTCGCACGCAGTATCGCCACCACCAATAACTACGACGTCCATGTCGCGATAGAATGCGCCGTCGCAAGTCGCACAGGTAGTGACTCCCTTGCCGCCGAACATTTCCTTTTCTCCGGGGACACCGAGAAGGCGAGGGGAGGCTCCGGTTGAAATGATTACGGCGCGCGCTTTGTACTCTTTATTCGCGGATCGGATGGTGTAGGGAGTTTGCGAAAAATCAACCGACTCGATGAAGCTTTGCTCAAATCTCGTGCCGAATCTCGTGGCTTGCTTGCGAAGGTTGTCCATGAGCATGAAACCGTCGATTCCTTCGGGGAATCCTGGGAAATTCTCCACTTCGCTCGTTTGCGTCAGTTGCCCGCCAGGTAGGTTGCCTTCGATTACGAGGGGGTTAAGACTTGCTCGGGCGGTGTAGATTGCGGCGGTTAGACCGGAGCAACCGGTACCTACGATGATGACGTTTTCGATTTCGGTAGACATGGTGTTTTTGGACTGGGGTGTAAAAATGAAGGTTCGGAGATGACAAAAAGGGATCGATTTGGCAATCGGAGAGTGACAAAAAGATTAGCTTTCAATCTTCGGGCTTCTGGCATAATCGATTTTTGTGAGTTCACTAGTCGATACGCATACGCACCTCGAGCGATTTCATCGTAATGGCGTCTTGAGTAATGTCCTTGAAACGTCAGCAGCAGTAGGCGTCGACCGTATGGTCGCGGTAGGTACGGATTTGGATGATTGGGATTTGTACGCGGAAATGGCCGAAGAGCATTCTGGTAGGATTGATTATACGGTGGGCATTCACCCATGTTCGATTGAATCGGATTGGGAAAACGCAGCGAAACAGATCGAAGCGTATTGGGAGCGACCGAATCGCCCGGTAGCTCTGGGAGAGATCGGATTGGATCGGTTTCACCTGCCTAAAGAAACGGACGGTGCAAAAGTGATTTTCGAACAGCAAGAGGCTGCCTTTGCTTGCCAGCTGCAATTGGCGAAAGGTTTAGACGTGCCGGTTGTTATTCATTCGCGAGGCGCTTTTGACGAATGCGTGGAGATGATTGACGCTTCGGGTATAGATTGGAATCGAGTGATTTTTCATTGTTTTTCCGAAGGTCCGGGAGAAATGAAGCAGCTCCTCGATCGTGGAGGATACGGAAGTTTCACCGGCGTGATAACATTTAAAAACGCCGAATCGGTCCGCGAAGCGGCGAAACTGCAAGGTCTAGACCGATTGATGATCGAAACGGACGCGCCCTATTTATCGCCTATGCCGCATCGCGGAAAGCCAAACGAACCGGCTTATCTTAGACACACGGCAGATTTCTGCGCGGACTTGTTTGGGGTAGATGGGGATACGTTTGCCGCAAAGACCACTGAAAACGCGTACGCGTATTACGGGTTGAAGTAGGGGGCGTTTGTTGGGCGGCGGAGCGGGAGTCGTCAACTTAAGTCAATGTCGTTGGGTTGATTGCAAAATCCACGCGAGTCCTTCTTATAGTAACACCTTAGGGTGGCGTGGTACGCCGGTGATCTCCAGTTAAGTTGGTAGCAGGATACTCTCGCCTTACCTCTTAAGCATCAGCAGTTCGTCACTGGTCCCTATTTCTCGTCGAATTTGGTGGCGAAGAGCTGTTCCAAGTCATTGAGAGCTTGTTCGGCGTCGCTACCGCAGGCGATTGCTTTGATGGTCGAGCCTTTACCGGCGGCGAGCATCATCAGACCCATGATGGATTTACCATTCACTTGCTCGTCGTCTTTTTCAAAAGACATCTCGCATTGGTACTTATTGGCCGCCCGAACGATCATGGCAGCAGGACGCGCGTGAATTCCCATTTGGTTTTGCACCAAGAGATTCCGTTCGACGGATTGTCCTTCGGAGGGTAGTTTTGCTGAGTCCATTGAGGGCTTCAAATAGTGTTATGCTTCTTAAAACAAGCGATAATTCAAAAATTTGCGAGTTCACAAATTAGGCAGAAGGGTTTTTATACTTCAATATGCTAGCGATTATTGCTCCGGCGCGTCTCGCGTCTACTCGATTTCCCGAAAAACTGCTGCACCCTATCCAGGGTAAGCCTTTAGTTCTTTGGGTTGCGGAGAGATTGGAGGCTGAAGCTCCGAACATAGCCCGCTATTTTGCGATCGACGACTTGAAGATGGAGCGTGTTTTGCGGGATGCGGGCTTCAATGCTATTATGACGCGGGCTGATCACAGTTGTGGAACGGACCGATTAGCCGAGGCGAACGAGACGATTGGGGCCGATGCGATTATCAATGTCCAAGCGGACGAGCCTCTAGTCGCTGGTGGACAGATTCGGGCTTTGGAGGCATTGCTCAAAGGAGGCACTGCCATGGCGACTTTGGCGACTTCGTTTAAGACTCGCTCGGATTTCCTCGACCCCAACCAAGTCAAGGTGGTGATTTCGGAGGAGGGAGAAGCTCTGTATTTCTCAAGAGCTCCGATTCCTTATAATAGAGATAGCTTCGATATGTTCGATGATCGCTGGGTGACCGAAGCTCCAGCGTATCGTCACCTAGGATTGTACGCGTACCGGGCGGATTTCCTGAATACGTACTGCGCATTGCCGCAGGGAAAGCTTGAAGCGATAGAAAAGTTGGAGCAACTCAGGGTGCTGGAAAACGGCTATTCGATACAGATCGGTTTGACCGATGAGCCATCGATTGGGATTGATACGGCTGAAGATGTGAAAGCGTTTGAAGCGCATCTCGCAAGTGGTCGCTAGTCTTGGGTGAGCCGTTTAAGTCGTTTATGTTTATCCCTAATAGCCTATTAAATAGAACGAGAATTGTTCTGTCCTTAATCTGTAGAAGGTGAGTTGATCGTGCTATTTATCGTTCCCATTTACGTGAAGCGACACGATCGCGAGTAAACCCGCTCCTACATTGACCTATTAAAGAGTCTTTAGGAGACTAGGTCGGTGTTCTTTCGTCCTGCTTTCGTGGATTTAAACCGACGCCGGTTGGTTGGCGGCGACAAGATCGTAGAATTTTTCGAAATTCGGGTTGGCATCGCTTGGGCCAGGTCCGGCTTCTGGATGGTACTGTACCGAGAATACAGGTTTGTCCTTCAGCCTGATGCCAGCAATCGTCTTATCGTTGAGATTGATTTCGGTGATCACTGCACCGGCTTCTTCTAGCCCTTCCTTGGAGGTTGCAAACCCGTGGTTATGAGCAGTGATTGCGACCCAGTCCGTTTCTAGATTCTTAATTGGCTGATTGCCGCCACGGTGCCCGAACTTGAGTTTGTAGGTTTTCGCTCCGATGGCGTGCGTGATGATTTGGTGACCCAGGCAGATTCCGAAAGTCGGGAATTCTTCGATCAGTTTGCGAACGGTTTTATGTGCGTAAGTCACGGCTTCCGGGTCGCCTGGTCCATTGGAAAGGAAAATACCTTGAGGCTGGATTGCTTTGATTTCTTCGACGGACGCGGTTGCTGGAAAGACATGTACTTCGAATCCGTGGAAAGCGAGTTCACGGAAGATCGATTGTTTGGCTCCGAAATCCAGCGCTGCTATGCGGAATGTTGGCTTATCATCGGCAAAGACACGAATAACGGAGCCTGCTGGGTTGTATGGCCAATTCTCGCTGTCGTTCGCTTTATAGACGTAAGGAGTCGCACACGTAACGTCTTTGACGTAGTCGGCGCCAACGATTCCTTCCCAATTCTGAGCACGTTTGACGGCTTCTTCGTCGGAAATGGCTTCCGTGCTTAGGCAGGCTTTCATGGACCCATGAACGCGCAGCTTTTTCGTGAGGGCACGAGTATCGATACGTTCCAGACCAGGAATGTCGTATTCTTCAAGATAGGATGGAAGATCCTGTTGGCTGCGCCAATTGCTGGCGATTGGGCTGAGTTCGCGAACGACGAATCCCTGCACCATAGGACGACTGGCTTCATTGTCCTCGGATGTGATTCCGTAGTTTCCAATCATCGGAGCAGTCATGGTGATAATCTGCCCAAAATAGGACGGATCGGTCAGAATCTCCTGATAACCGGTCATGCTGGTATTGAAGACGGCTTCGCCTACTACGGTTTTTGCGCTTCCGAATGCTATACCGCGAAAAACGGTTCCATCTTCGAGTGCTAATACGCCTGATCGTGAGTCGCTCATTTAGATTTTCAGAAAAGGTAGTTTACTGATATGCGCCAATCCCTTTTTCTTCCTAATTCAAAAATTGGGAAGTAAATGATGGTCGCGCAGACAAAATGGCTGCTTGTTCGTCTTTTTTCCAAGATAATTAATCAACGCACTATGCCATACATCGAAGATAGAACTCAGTGGTACGAAGGTCAGGGTCTTTGGGAAGACGTCCCGAAGGAGAAATGGAATGATTGGACCTGGCAACTCCGTAACCGGATCACTTTGCTTGAACAGTTGGAGGCTCGGATGGAGCTGACTGATGAAGAGCGGGAAGGTTGCCGTCATGCGAATGAAAAGCTTGCGATGGCGATTACGCCTTATTTTTTCAATCTGATCGATCGCGAGGACCCTAACTGTCCGATTCGCAAGCAAGTAATCCCAAGAGTGGGTGAGATGGAGGTATCGGCCGAGGAGATGCTCGACCCCGTTGGCGAAGATTCTCATTCACCTGTGCCAGGATTGGTTCATCGCTATCCGGATCGTGTTTTGTTTTTGGTAACGGACCGTTGCGCCGCATATTGCCGCTACTGCACGCGGAGCCGTTTGGTGAGTAACGCGCAAGATTACAATTTTCATCCGGAGTTCGAGCAGGGGCTAAAGTATATCGAAACGCACCCAGAAGTGCGTGACGTGCTTCTTAGCGGTGGCGATCCACTTTTGCTATCGGATAAGAAACTCGACTATTTGCTCGGACGTTTGCGTCAGATCCCGCATGTCGAATTCATAAGAATTGGCTCGCGGATTCCTGTGTTTATGCCGCAAAGGATCACTGAAAGTCTATGTGAAGTTCTCAAGAAGCATGGTCCAATTTGGATGAGTATTCATGTGAACCATCCTAGGGAATGTACGGCCGAGTTGAAAGCGGCATGCGATCGGTTGTCATTTGCTGGCACTCCACTTGGAAATCAGTCGGTTTTACTCAAGGATGTGAACGATGATGTGGATGTGATGAAAGCGCTGTTGCATCGCTTGCTTAGGATGCGTGTGCGGCCGTATTACATTTATCAATGCGATTTAATTACCGGTAGTGCTCATTTACGCGCGAGTGTCTGCAAGGGACTTGAGATTATGAAACAACTGCGTGGCCACACGACTGGCTACGCGGTGCCGCAGTACGTGATCGATGCGCCGGGCGGGGGAGGTAAGGTGCCGATTAATCCGCAGTACATTACGAAAATTGACGACGATGCGATTCACTTTCGGAACTTCGAAGGGAAACTCTTCCGCTATCCGCTCAAGAGTTTTAAAGTCGACGAGGATTGCCGCTGCGAAGAAGCGGAAATCGAGTGTTGATATACCGACAAAAAAACGCCGTCACTTTAGTGACGGCGTTTGATTAAAATCGATTTTGCTGAGTTTTAAGCAATCGCTGCTTCGTAATTCGCGTTGGCGGCTTCCCAATCTACCACATTCCAGAATGCCGAGATGTAGTCAGGGCGACGGTTCTGATAGTTGAGGTAGTAGGCGTGTTCCCAGACATCAAGTCCGATAACAGGCGTTCCACCCGTCATGAGTGGGGAATCTTGGTTTGCAGTCGAGCAAACGCAGAGCTTGCCGTCACGAACGCAAATCCAAGCCCAGCCGCTGCCGAAACGAGTAGCGCCGGCTTTAGCGAAAACCGCCTTGAGAGCTTCGAATCCTCCGAGTTCGCTGTCGATAGCCGCAGCTAACTTGCCGACTGGAGCTCCGCCGCCGTTAGGGCTGAGGATAGTCCAGAAGAAGCTATGGTTGGCGTGACCGCCTGCATTGTTTTGTAGGAAGCCGCGAAACTCTTCCGGAACGGCGTCCAAGTTGGAGATCAAGTCTTCCGCTGACTTGGCTGCCAGATCGGCGTGTCCTTCGAGGGTGCCGTTGGCGTTGTTGATGTAAGTCTGGTGATGTTTGCTGTGATGGATCTCCATCGTGCGAGCATCGATGTGAGGTTCTAACGCGTCGTAAGCGTAGTTAAGCGCAGGTAATTCGTATGCCATGATTAATTTTCGGTTATTGGTTGTTTGGATTTATTCGTGAATTAGTAAGTAAAGAATATACTTAGTCAAATAGTTCCTGAGCCCATTTGTACAAGGATTTGGATGGTCGTGAAAAACACGATTGGCAGCTTCTCTTCGAAAGCTGCCAAATTAAAATTAGAATTCGTCAATCTTTATTGTTTCGGATAGCCGATCAGGTAGTCGTCGCCGTTGATAATACGTATATGGTTTTTGCTGTGGGTGTCGAACCATTGGGCACCTTCTTTCCATTGAGGTTCAGAGAGTTCTTCTTTCCAGCGATTCATCGATTTGGTCATTTTATCAACGCGTTCGGGCATGATTTTCGAAAGGTCATGTCGCTCGCTTAGATCGTTATCCAAGTTGTATAAAGCGTATCCATAATCTTGGACATAGATAAGTTTCCATGGCCCCTCGCGCATTGCGGAGAACCAAAGTTTGTGCCAGAAAAGCTTTTCGTGGGGTACGGTTTTTTGAGGCGAGTCAAGAAAGGGAAGCAGGTTGACTCCGTCGAGCGGGCGTTCGCTTGATGGATCTCCACCTGCAGCGGCTACGCAAGTGGGCAGAATGTCAAGAGCGCTGACCATGGAGTTGAATACGCGTCCTTGCGGAAAACGATTTTTCCAATGCATGACGAAGGGGACACGAATGCCGCCTTCGAATTTGATGCCTTTGAATCCGGCTAATGGGAGATTGCTAGAGGCATTACCTGTAGCGCCCCCGTTGTCGCTGAGAAACCAAATAAGCGTATTGTCGGCGATGCCTCGAGCATCGATTGTGTTGACGACTTTTCCGATCGCTCGATCCATTGCCCAAACCATTGAGGCGTAGGTCCGGCGTTTGGGATTTTCGATGTGGGCAAAGCGAGCAATATCTTCGTCTTTGCCATGCATCGGTCCGTGGGGAGCTGTAAATGAGAGATAGAGAAAAAATGGTTTCTCGGAAGATTTTTCAATAAAGTGGATCGCTCGGTCGCCGAGGACATCGGTTAGGTAGCCTTCGAAGGTCACTTGTTTGCCGTTCTCTTCAATTCCGTGGTGATTTCCGAGTTTATCATCCTTTTTAGGATTGTAGAAATAGCTGCGGCTGCCTTCGCGCAAGCCGTAGAAATAGTCGAAGCCGCGTTCGGTTGGATATTGACTGTCGAGGTTGCCTAGATGCCACTTGCCGATGATGCCGGTGCGGTAGCCTGCTTGGCGCATTTTTTGGCCAAGCGTGATTTCATTGAGATCCATACCGTGCGGCGTGGGCGGAACATTGGCTTCGTGACCGAATCGTTGCTGATACCGACCGGTCATAAGTCCAGCGCGGGAAGGACTACAGACTGATGCAGTGGTATGGGCATCAGTGAAGCGAATTCCGTTTGCCGCGAGTCGATCGAGGTTAGGCGATTGGATTTCGGGTGAATTTTGAAATCCGAGATCTTCGTATCCAAGGTCGTCGGCGAGGATGAGAAGAATGTTGGGGCGATCTTCAGCGAAAGCAACTGAAGTGGAGCTCAAAATGATAGCTAGGTAAATTAGAATGTGACTTAGGTTCATGGTATTATTCGGAGCAATGAAAATAATAGGTGTTTTTGGATACGTTATGAAGATGAATTCATTTCAAGTTTATTCGATTATATGGACTTGAAATATACGTGGGGTAGGTGTTCGATTCGCGGTGGATTGTTTTGAGGTGATTCGTGAAGAAGTC
>JABITN010000244.1 GCA_018700525.1 Opitutales bacterium | reverse complement strand
GGACGGCTCTAATAAAATGCTATATGAAGACATAGTAAGCAGCTACTTTGATCGGCGTATAAAAGTCCGTTTTTATGAAAATAATATGGGATTGACTTCAAGACTTGTGAATGCTGTTGAAGAAGCAAAGCGCATTTCGCAACCTGAGTTTTGCGGCTTTTTCTGGAAACAGGGAGGAGCCGATGGAACGAAGAAAGCATTGGCGGCGGCGTATTACAGTAGCTTTGAGACCTTGGTTGCGAATCTGCGGGCCGATCTAGACGCTCCGGATCTGCCGGTGTTCATTCCCTCCTACCTGACTGACGGGGAGTTGCTTGGTATGGCTATCTCTGCGGTTGGGGAAGAGGTTGCGGCCAAGGCCACCGAGGCTGCGAGCAATGCTCTGAAGAGCGATGTGGAGCGACTGGAAGCGCTTCTTTCCTATTTGGAGCGGACAGGTGGACTCAAGGCCTTGAACAAACGCGCCTACATTATTCAGGTCATCATGGCCCAAAATCGGGCGGGTCGAGAAATGCCTAATGTGACCACTCTTTATCCCGGGGAATTGCCGCGTATCGGAGGGGGCAACAATCACTACAATTCAGAAGGCTACGTTATTCTCGGACAAAAGACGGCCGACGCAGTGGAAGATTTCTACAAAGATAAGTAGTGCTCGGTGGCTCGCAATATGATCTGAGGGATGGGCTTCCACCTAAAGTGAAGCAAGCGGTTAGGACTCCTGCAGAGGGTTGGGTATAGCTTTCGTTTTATCGCATGAGCCGATTATGGGCTCTAATCGGCTCAAATATTGCTTTACTATGAGCCGAATACAAAGCATATTCGGCTCATGGAGTATAATTGGCAACAAGCTGACTGGCCTTCTTTTCGCTTCGATTTCTCTAGGATCGAGGGGGCTTTGTTCGCGTTTGCCGACAAGGCGGGGCAGATCAATGGCATGTTGAAGGGCTTGCCGGATGCAGCCCAGACGGAGGCGATCCTTCAAATCATGATTGCCGAAGCCTTGAAGACTTCGGAGATCGAGGGCGAGTATCTTAGCCGTCAGGACGTTATGTCTTCGATGCGAAATCAGCTCGGTCTCAACAATCCGCTCGAACGGATCAAGGACAAGGCATCAGAGGGAGCTGCGGAACTTATGGTCGCGGTACGCGATGCATGGGACAAGCCTTTGGACGAGACTATGCTCCTTTCGTGGCATGGGATGCTGATGAAGGGAGCGAGTGGCATCAATGCGGGTGATTGGCGAACTGACGAGGCGGCGATGCAGATTGTTTCAAATCCATACGGAAAGGTGAGGATTCATTTTGAAGCCCCACCTTCGAGTCGAGTGCCCGATGAAATGGAGGGTTTCATAAGCTGGTTCAACCAAAGCGAACAGGCGATCGCTCATGCGCCTGTTCGGGCGGCCATTGCCCACCTTTACTTTGAGAGTATCCACCCCTTTGAGGACGGTAACGGCAGGATTGGGCGAGCAATTTCGGAGAAAGCTATTTCACAAGGTTTGGGACGGCCTGCCGTGCTCAGCTTATCGCGTACTATTGAAGCTAATAAGAAGCAATACTATGATGCTCTGGAACAAGCTCAGAAAACGAATGAAATAAGTTCATGGATACAATATTTCGTGGAGATTGTTTTGGTGGCCCAGGTGGATGCTGAACAGCAGGTTGAATTCGTTTTACGCAAGACGAAGTTCTTTGATCGCATCAAAAATGATCTTAACAAAAGACAGCTTAAGGTAGTAGGGCGCATGTTGGATGAGGGTCCCGACGGTTTCGAAGGAGGCATGAATGCTCGTAAGTACATCTCCATTACTAAGACTTCGAAGGCCACGGCGACTCGTGATCTCCAGAAGCTTGTAGAAATAGGTGTTTTCGAACCCGTTGGAGGAGGGCGTAGTACCCGTTATCGTCTATGCTTATAGGCATAGATATTCTTCGCGTGGCGCATGGGAGCTGCCTCTTGTTGTGGGTGGTTGCGAAACAATGGATGTTCCCCTGTTGGCGGAGAACTACCCTGAACATCCGATTACGTATTTTCCGGGTGGCAGACATGGCGGGAAGCCCCCGCTTCTCGGAGTCAGCGTTACGCCCGATTCTGAAGAAGCCAAAGCCAGTCGGATCGCGTTTTCTCTGAGTTTTTTATCGGCGAAGATGCCGTTTTAGAAAAACCCGAGATTCAGCATCGCTATAACTCCGAAGACCGTAAGTATGCTCAGTTTTCAAAACGGGGATAAAGGCATGACCTCCTATTCTTCCAGAATTATACCACGGTTCGAACGGACTAGGCTTAGCGCTCGCTCGCATCCAATACCTTTGCAGGGCTTATGCAGTGAAGCTCCCCTTTCGAATAAGCTCTGCCTCTGTGCCAAAGGGCGAATACTTGTTTTTGATTGTTCTTTATCGGGAGTTGAGTGGCGACTTCTTTGAGCCGTCGCAATATACTATCGGCATCGATGGAATCTGACCATTTCGATTCTCCGATTAGCAGGTATTGGCGATCCACTGACTCGCAAACGATATCGATTTCTCTATCTTTGGATCCGCGCCACCAGCGTTTTGCGGATCGCCATTCGATTCCTTCAATCGTGATGCGAGTGGTCGATGCTCGCGATAGGTCTTCCCAAATGCTCCCCGCGTGGTGAGCGAAGCTTTTTTCGACTTCTTTGTAAATTTGATCGGTGGCTCCCATTTCGAGGCGAGATCGATTGGGTTCTAGAAAGCGGAATATGAAGGCGAGGTAGGGATCGGCGATTTTGTAGAGGCCTCGCTTCGACTTTTTCTCGTCTTCACCGAAGGGGGTTTCTCGTCGAACGTATCCAAGTTCTACTAGATTGCTAATCGGGCGTGTCAATTGAGTGGCGGGCTTGCCTAGTCGAGACGCGAATTCCGAGAGTCGATGGCAACCGTTTCCGATGAGAGCTAGCAGCGAAATCGCCATGGAAGAGTCGTTCAGATCGTCGAGCAGGAGTCTTCGCATCTCGTCGTGGAGAATGCCGTCGCGATCAAGGATGAGCGCTTTGGTAAAGGCCTCTATTGAATCGTAGTTTCGAGCCAGTTCCCAATAGCGGGGAGTTCCGCCAAGGATGGAGTAGGCTTCGATAGACGTTTGACTGTCGTATTTGAGAGCCTTGCGTATCCAGCCACATTCAAGTGGGCGAACCTTCATTATTAACTGGCTTCTACCGTAGAGAGGCTCATTGGCCCCCATTGCGAGATTGAGCATCATCCGTTGCGAGGAACCGCACAAGATGATGTGAAGGTTCTGGAGGCGGTTTGTGTCGAGCAGCCTCTGGATAACGCTGGGGAGTTCGGAACTGTTCGATACGAGATAGGGAAACTCGTCCAGGATGAGGCAAGCTCCAGAGGGCATCCTTTGATCAATTTGAGTGAGAATGCTTTCCCAGGTGGGGTAGCTAACTTGGTCGAATCCATCCAGTCGCTTGGCAGTGTCGCTCGCCAGACGTTCCCTTTGCAGGGCGGAACCTTGCTTGTCGGCCAGAAAATAGAGGTCTTGGCTTCTCGAGAATTGTTGCAATAGGCGCGATTTGCCGCAGCGCCGTCGGCCATAGATTATGGCCAGGGAAGGCTTCTTGAGAGTAGAGAAGGATTTTAGTTTTTCCAACTCGCTTGATCTATTGAGGAAAGGGAAGGTTCGCATGGCAATGCCTTTAATGTTCTAGTAAAACATTATGTCAATAAAACATTATGTTTATAAAAAAACTAAATGGGAATAGGGACCTTCGTGCAGCAGTCGAATATTTCACTCCGTGTCCTCTTGAGGATTGTCACAAAGGCAGCACTCGGTTGCTGGTGCGCCGTTCTAAAAATGGAGTGAACGAAAAGGGAATATGATTTTAACCACAGATCTCACAGAGAGCGCAGATGATTAAGAGTTTCGCTTTCTGAGGCTTCCGATGATAATAGGGGCGTAAAGTGATCCCATTACTCCTCGTTGATTTCCAACTCCTTTTTCAGCTTATTGTAGAATCTGACCGAGGAGATGTCTTTGGAGTTGAAATAGTAATCGACGAGTTGCTGGTACGCAGCCTTTCGGTTGGGTTGGATCACGATATATAGATTGTCGAATTCGCGGCTCAGGCTTTGTTTGCCGGCGGCCCGGAGCTTTGGATCGACAATCGCCCGTAGGTGGAAGGCGCTGGGATCCAAGGTGAACGCTTTGAGCAGCCGCTCTTCTGCTCCATCCAGTTTTCCTGCTTGCAATAGCACATGGCCATAGCCGAATTGCAGTGCCGGGTTCTCGGGTTGTAGTTGAATGAATCGCTCGCAGACGCGTTCCGCTTCTTCAAATCGCTTGAGGTGGGCTAGTGCGGATGAAAGATCCAACTGAGTCTGCACGTAGTATGGGCTGAGCTCAATTGCTCGCTGGAAATAGGGCAACGATTCTTTGATTTTTCCAGATTTGTAATATATATACGCTAGCTGCATGAACGCATCATGGCTCGTCGGGAGGATGCGTAACATCGCGTTGATATGTTCAAAGGCCTCGTCGTGCCGATTCATCGCATAGTATAGTTCCCCAAGCAATTGGTGTAGATAAGGGTCTTCCGGGCGATCTACGAGGGCGTTCGAAAAATTCTTGAGCGCTCCGATTCCGTTGTCCTTATATACTGTGGCCTGATGTTGACCCACTTCATTCTTAAGAGCAAGCATCCGTTTGTCGTGATCTAACTGATACGTGAAAGGCGGTCTATCGATAAGAGGCAGGATTCCGTCGAGTTGCTGGATTTTGCCCCAGCTGTTCCATCCAAGCTGCTCCGCGCAGGTTGGGAGATCGGGGGCACCCATTTCTTTGGCGCTGGCGAGGTCGGGGAATACGGAGGGGATCCGTCTGAATATTCCACTGGCTAGCTTGTAGCTGCCTTCGAAGGTAAAGTGAACGTGTTCGAAGAAATCATCGTAGCCAGCGATAGAATACGTAGAATCAGCAGTTCCGCCGAATACGCGCTCCGCGTCGAAAAGCGCGACGCGTTCATCGGAATATTCTTGAACCGTTTCTCTTATCCGCTCGTTGAGGGTGGAGTCCGTCCGAAAGCGAAGCCTGTCCCAATTGCGAGCGTCGATATAGGCTCCTCTCGCTTCGGTTAGCTGTCCGAGTTTTTCGTAAGACTGGGCCTTTTTGTAAGCGAGAAGGGCGTGTTGCGGGTCGATCGATTGAGATTCCTCCAAGAGAGCGAGCGCTTCCGAATCGTTTCCCCGCTTTATTTGCTTTGTGGCTTCATCGTAGGCGCCCTGCCATTGCTGCAAGTCGGTATCTGAAAGGCCTGGAGAATGTTGCGACGAAAATGGGGGCGAGTCCTTTATATTGGTTGCCACCGTACTCACGAGGACTTGAGCGCCCGCTTTTCTTCCCACGTCGATAATATCTCTCAAATTTGATTGAAAATGAGAATAGACGCTTTCGAGTCGCGGATCCGTCGGAGAGACAACCTTGTCTACAAAGATGTCCATGCCCGTCCATTGAGTTGGAGCTGACGGGTCGTTCCCGATTTTTGCAATGACTGTAGACAAAAGTTGGCCCGTTTTCGTCGCCTTTACCCAAGCGCTAAGACGAATGACAAACAGATTCGGCTGGAATGGAGTGATAACTGACCCGGGACCAAAAGGTCCGACTACTTCATTATTGCCCATGTATATAATGAAGAGGTCAGGATCCAGGGCGGCGCATTCACGTGCGATAGGTAGGACCACGTGGGAGTTGATGGCGGTCATCGCTACGTTGTAGACTTCGAACGTTTGCTCGGGATAAGCGTTTTCCAACATGGACTCAAG
>JABITN010000242.1 GCA_018700525.1 Opitutales bacterium | reverse complement strand
CCAATAATGAATCAACCTCGCATCTCCCCTGCCATTCGCACAGATCCGGATTCGGGCGGGCTTTTCTAAATAAGGTGGTTTCAGTTCGCACGCCCGCACTGTTCCATACATATTGGATTGTCCCATAAAAACGATTACGCGAAACTTCATAATTTAATTCTCTCTTTTTACCTCTACCTCAGCTGAACTTCAAAACCTGAGCCAGCATGCGGGCAGTGTACGGCATGGCATGTGCCACATTATCGACCTTCTTCCCGCTCTTCTCGATGCGTCGAATAATGAATTTCCGTCCTCATTTCGTGGATACCCACCCGTCGCGCCAGATGGCGAGAACCTTATGGAAATGGTGAAAGGAGCGGGAACTTTGGAGCGTCCTTTTTTCTACGAACACCAAGGAAGTCGCGCCGTCTACGATAGCGGCTAGAAGCTAGTGGCCGATGGCAACAACCGTCCATGGAAACTGTTTAACTTGAACCAGGATCCGACTGAGCAGGAGGATGTAAGTAAACGCTTCCCGGAACGAGCCGCCATATTGAAGAAGCTCTGGGAAGACTGGGCGGAAAAGAACAAGGTTCTCCCCCTGCAAGCAGGCGGGGCAAAGCCACGCCTGGAGCGGCTGCGTTCACGTCCCCATTGATAGTATACGCTTTAACCCGCGCTTATCGGCATAAAGGAGACGAATCAACCGTGCTTCCGAATTCCTCAAAAGATCAATAAGCACGCATTGACCCCTTTTGATCTCGCATCCCCGTATGAACTCGCGTGCGGCCAATCCCAATCATCGGCAATGGCAATGAAGATATTGGGGCGTTCGCTTTCGTGATGATCGGCGAAGAGAGACCGACCGGCATTCACAATAATAAGATAAGAAGAAGATTCGTTTCATGAGTTACTTGTTTGTTCTGGTTATCAAATTCTAGCTACCTCCCCGTATTAAAAAGTATATAGGTTCCGCTTTTCCCGGCTACCGCGATATCGAGCTTGCCGTCATCATTAATATCGGCAGTGCGTATTTTCCGTCCGGTCCCTACGTTCCCTTCTTCGATGGTGTGGCGTGTAAACTTCAGTTTGTTCGGGTTCCAGGTGTAAGAGTAGAGGCAAGGCTGCTCATTGCCTCCGGGGTCTCGACCGTTATGGGCATGGAAGCATTTTCCGGTAATCAGTTCGCCTTCGCCGTCTCCGTCGAGATCAGCCCAGTGGAGCGTATGCGGTTGAGAAAAACTATCGTCGATCAAGTGCTCTTTCCATTGGGTCTTTCCATCTTTGGGCTCGAGTTGCTCCCACCAAAACAGGCCGTAGTCATGCCCGTGCCCGACAATGATGTCGGTTTTTCCATCCTTGTTCATATCGCAACAAAGCATGGGAACGCTCCCATGAATGAACCAGTCATTATGGTATTTCCAGGGCGCTGTCATGGCATTCGATTGGGGGCGTTCATACCAGCCGGCTTCAAATATTATATCTTCACGCCCGTCGCCATTAATATCGCCAAAGCCAAGACCATGCCCGTTTTTATTCGTGCCGATGGTGATCTTCTGAAGGGCTGGCACTTCCTTACGCACGGTTATAAACTTATTGCCTCGCATTTCCTGCACATCCCGTTCTTCCGTTGAAAATTTCCACGCTAGCAGCGGTTGGTCTTCGGTCCAGCGTGTAGTTGTCGAACTGCTTCTGCCATCCAGCAACCAGATCGAATATCGTCATGCCTGCGAAATCCTGTGAACCGAGGGATGTTGCCGATTGGTTCCAAACCGGGCCAGTCTTATATCGAGCGCCGCCACCCACTCGGAAATTCTTGAGCGCGCCTTCCCTGAAAGAGTAGTTCGTGAAAAAATTCGCTTTGTGGTGCCGTTGACCATTACTCAGCAAACCGGCAAGTGCATGCTGGGAAGCCGCAGCACTTTCGATTGCTGATATCGCTTGGCCCCAATTCAATCCGTCAGGCCAAGGACCACGGGCAGGTTCTGGATCCATGTAGTCGCTATCGAAACTACTTAAAAACGGCTTGCCAGTCGAGCCTTCCCACCAAGGAGTGAACTCGCTAAAGGTATCCTTCAGTACTGAGTGAGTATACGAATAATTGACTGAAACGCGCCAATTTTCCGTAACATTTCCAATCCCTGTAATTTCGTATCCTTCCGATTCGTCTGACAGGGTTCCAACACCGGCCGTGAGTCTGTCCCTATCATAGGTGGCCTGATCTATGAAACCGGCATCGAAGCCGATATCGTAGAGATTATTTATCCCTCCAATGACGTTGAAATCCCTCCATGACAGAAACGCGGTGACATTTTGTTGCGCTGTCGTATAGTAGGCTGTCTTCAGAAACACCTTTCCTTCAAGCAAATCGAATGTGAGAGCGATATCCTCGGTTTCCCCTTCGGGAACAGGTCCTATTCCGCCAGCCTCGCCAGGGGCTCCTATGATGTCCTTGTCCGAGAAGTCAGAAATTCCATTGTTCGTGCCTTTGTTATAGGACACCGAAACGACGTCCGTTAGATGGTAAACCGCCCCGTAGGTTGTCGTTTGGCCCACAAACTCGTTAACCAACGCATTGTCGCGATTCACTATGGTAACTTGATTATCAATTGGATTCCTAAGACCCGCTCCTTGCGGTGAATTGAAGAAAAAATCGTCTTCACGATACCCGAAAGTCGTTACCAGCTTGTTGTTCAAAAAGAAGTTTTGCATGGCGAGCATCTGAGTATCGATACCCGTCCCGTCGTTCTTCGCCTGGTTCTGAACAAAGCCTGACACCAATTGCCTTCCGTCGTCAGTCGTATAGGAAAGAGCATTGCCATCCATATTGGGTTCGAGGCCTACCCGCCAGTCATCGATGTTCGTGGGATCGGTAATGTAGTGCCGCCAAAAAACGCGATTTCTCCCATTATGAGGATTCGCATTGAATGGGCCGCCGAATGTGCCTGGATCTATCCATGCATTTTGGAACGAGTTACGCGTAAATTCGCTTTGCCGGCTCTGAACCATTGCCGCGAGACGGTGCCGGCCCATCCATCCATCAGTATTGATTTCGTGGGAAATCGTACCCCTAATGTAGTCGTGATTGAAATACCGAAAATCATGCTGAAGATTCGACTCAATAAAGAGTTCTCCTTCATACGGATTTGCAGAATCATTGCTTGCATAAGTCGCATTGGGGTCACCTTGGAGCCGGATTTCACCCCCAACCCTAAAGCTGGCACGGTCAAAATCGTATTGGGCCCATGCCAGTTCAACGTGAGTGTTCTCGCCAAACTTATGACCGAGAGTAGCGGACATTAAATCAATTCCTCTCGTCCCACGCATGTTCCAGGGGCCGGAAAGCGCAGCAAAAAGCGGTACTTCCAGCATGGATCCTTTCGCCGGGTCGTTAAAGGCGCTGATTGAAGGCGTGAAAAGGTTGTCGCGAAGACCAAGAGGCGAATTCGTTGTGGCCTGATTCATTAGATCTACAACCGACGCGTTATTGTCAATATAGGTAACTCGATTGTTCCCCCCATGGGAGCCACTGACTCCTTGGTCCGCTCCTATACCCTCACCGACCGATGGACGGCCGCTTTCTATCCAAACGCTCGCGCGGTCCACCGCGCCGAACGGCTGAGTGGGAGCATCGACTACATCGCCGTATTCGTATTCGAAATTGAAGGTGGTGTCTTCAAGAGGCTTATAAGTTAACGCCAAATGATGGCGTTCGTCGCGACGGTATAGATAAGGACGATCATTGTCTCCATTTTCATTATACAGGGTGTTTAAACGAAGAGCGAGTTTGTCTTCTATCAGAACCTTATTGTAGTCAGCATGCGCCCGAAACCGATCGGCATCGCCTACAGTTAAATTCAAGGTAGTGAAATCACCCGAGAGCCGAGCCTTCTTCGTCGAAGAGTTTATCACCCCACCCGCTTTGCCTACGCCAAATAGAATTGAATTCGGACCTCGAGACTCGTCAATACGCTCCATATTGAAAACATCCTGATCGAAATTAAAGGTGAAGTAATTTCGAGCCTGATCCGCATCCAATCCTCGGACGCGATAACGGGCCTCGAAAGCCGTAAGCTGATTCGCTCCAAAACTGCCATCCGTATCGGAGAGTTCAGGTGTCATATTCACCGAGTAGTCCATGACGTCCTCCAGCATGTCCGCGCCAATGTCATCAATGAATTCTTTGGTGAAAACCGAAATGGGGACGGGCGTATCTTTCAGTCGGCTATTCATGCGACTCCCAGCGAGGGTGTTCTGGGCGGCGTATCCTACGTCGCCTGATCCATCTACCTCAAAGGGCGAGAGTTCGAAAACGTCTTCATCATTTTGCGCCTGCATTGCCGGTATCATAAGGGCGAGCAGACACGCTACTATTCGTGCGGTCGTTTTTGCAGATTTCATAAGAGGGTAATTGATTTGGGTTCTTAGTCTTGAGTTTGAATGCGAGAGATCTAGCTCTCAAAAATCCCTCGCTGATTGGAGCGAGAAATCGGATATTGCGAAAGCAAGGCTTTCGAGACTGCATTTCTGAGTATCCATGTTCAAAAACTCAATCGCATGGTATTGGTACAAGTAACATTGTTGTACCAACTATCGACACTCGACTTCGATATGCGGAGATAGCGAATTGAACGCTGGTGAGGGTGCGCTTGGTTTTTTTGTTGTTTGGAGCTAGGCTCTCTTTCGTTTTCCTAATTTTGTCGGGCACCCTCCGTCAATACTTCTAGCTGGAGGAGGAGGAGGAGGATATGCGAGCGGGAGTTCTGATTGCGACCCTTGGCTCCCACTAGCGAATTCCCATCTTCAAACCCTCTCTTGTTTCGGGCACCTTCAACGCCCTTGCTGTTGATTTACCAATTCGACGGGGATGAGCTTGCAAAGTTGATTG
>JABITN010000240.1 GCA_018700525.1 Opitutales bacterium | reverse complement strand
TCGGCGATGTTGTGGAGCGAGTAGGCCATTGTCTTTTTGTTTTTGTTGAAGGTGGCGATGAGTTTCCAGTCGCCTTCGCACACGGCCCAGTTGTCTCTCCAGTCGAAGTGCAGTACCGAGTGTTGGGTGGGGGCGGTTGAATTGTTGATGATGGATATCATGCTATGGCCATCGAGATGAGCTTTCGGTTTGGGTAGGCCGATCAGGTCGACCAGAGTCGGTAGCCAATCCATGACGGTGACCGTTTGATCGCGAACTTCGCCTTGAGGGAGTTGTTTCGGATAGCTGATGATGGCGGGGACGCGAAGGCCGCCTTCGAGATAAGTGCCTTTGCGGCCGATCCACTTGCCCGTGAACCCGCCGCCGCCATTGGCTAAGTAGTAATGGCCTTTGGGGTACCCGCTTGCGTGATCGTCGACGGAGATGCCTTTGTTGTTCTCTTCTGAGTGGCCGTTGTCGCTGCTGAAGATGATGATTGTATTTTCACGTTGTCCTGATTTTTCGAGCGCCTTCATGACGCGACCGATTTGGGCGTCCACGGTGGAGACGACACGAGCGTAGGACCGGCGAGGCATTTCGAGATCGGAGTAAGCGTCTTTAAAGTCGCCATTTGGTTGTTCTGGGTAATGGGGAAGGTTGAAGGCAACCATCGCGAAAAACGGGGCGTCGCGTTTGGCTTCTATGTAGTCAACGGCTTCGTCGATAATCATATCCGGGTAGTATTCTTCCCGGCGAAAGATCTCTTGGTTGTTGTCGTAGAGATCGTGATACCCTTTTCCGTGAAGGAAGTAATGCCGGTAGTTGTCGATGAATCCGGAGAGGTGACCGAAATGCTTATCGAAGCCTTGATCTAGCGGTCCGTGGCCAACTTTGGCACCGAGATGCCATTTGCCGAAGAGAGCCGTTTGGTAGCCGGATTCCTTGAGAATCTCTGCCATCGTGATTTCCGATGGGAACATGTTGTCGAGTTGGGCATCGCTTCCGTTGCGGTCGCCTTGCAGCCAGTTTTGAACGCCCCCTCGATTGGGGTGTCGGCCAGTGAGCAACGCGGCACGCGATGGGCAGCAAACGGTATGGGCGTAAGCCTGGGTGAAGCGAACGCCGGTTTTGGCCAGCTGGTCCATATTGGGCGTCTGGAGGTCGGTGGCTCCGTAGCAGTTGACGTCCAATGTGCCTTGGTCATCGGTAAAAAAAATCAGCACGTTTGGTTTTGATTCTCCGTGGGACAGAGAGAGGGAGAGAATCGAGAGGGAGAGAATGAAGAGATTTCGCATGGTTAGGGATATTAGTGGGGGCAGTGTTGACTTGTTTTTGGCGAAGTCGAAACCTATTGGATGCGCGATAGCGAGATTGATGTTTAACAGCGCTGCGCTTGTTGTCCGTTCCGGATAAATAGGTGTCTCTGGCGAGCCAATAGGTTTTGGGGGTATTGAGTCGCTCTGAACTACTTTTTTTGGTCTTGGGCGTTTTTGAAATTGTCGCCGTTTGTGCCGAAGGGGACAATGCTGTAGGAGGTGTCGGTTTGATGGATTTCCATGTAGGTGTTTAGGTGCTTTTGGAGTTCGTGGCGGGACTCTGGATGTAGTTTCGGGTCTAGGGGGTTCATGTTGTAGCGTGTTTTGTTCGTGGATACGGATACATCGTAGAGTCTTCCGTCTTCGTGGAGTCGAAATCGATGATCGCGGACGAAGTAGACGCCTCCTTCGAAGGCCATGAAGAATTGCTCGCGGTCTTTGCCGGATTTATCGAGGAAATTGTGGGCCAGGTTTTGGCCATCGATTTCGTGGGTGATTGGAATGTCTGCGATTGATGCGATGGTGGGCATCACGTCCATGAGGGTAAAGAAGGGGTTTCGCGTTCCTGGTGGGATTTTTCCAAGCCAGCGGGCGATGAAGGGAACACGTGTTCCGGCTTCGTTCATGGTGCGTTTGCCTCCGCGAAGGTGGAGGTCGCCAAGACGGCTGGTGAGGTTGCCGCCTGTTCCGTTGTCTCCGGTGAAAATTACGAGCGTGTTTTCGTCGAGTCCGAGCTCTTTGAGTTTGTCTAGCATCTTGCCCACTATGGCGTCCATATATGTGGTCATGTGCCCTGCTTTGCGTTCGTTTTTCCCCAGGTCGTCAGGGTATTTTGATTCCGCGAACGCTTTGTATTTGGGAGGAACGATTAAAGGCCCGTGAATGAGATTCATTGGGAAGTAGGCCAGGAAGGGTCCGTCCTGATTACGCTCCATGAAATCGATAAGGAAATCGCTGTAGTAATCAGGGCCGAAAACTTCTTCGGGGTGGGCGGTATAATGGCCGTTTTCTATAATGTGCGGTCCATAGTAGCGACTAGGACGTTTGCCATCCCAGTATTGAACCCAAAGGCAATGTTCTTCGAAACCGTGAGAATTAGGTTGGTCAGGGTGAGTTTGGAAATCGCCGAGATGCCATTTACCTGCGATCGCGGTTTTGTATCCAGCTTCTTGAAACACTTGACCAAATGTTTTGAGGTGAAGCGGTAGACGATTGGTTTTCTCCGGGTCCAATGGACTGTCGAGGCGTTCCAGGAATCCGCTTCGATTCGGATAGAGACTCGTGAGAATCATCGCTCGGGTGGAGGTGCACACCGGTGTGGAAAAAGCGTTCTCGAAACGAGCGCCTTCTGCGGCCATGCGATCAAGATTGGGCGTGCTGTAAACGGTATTTCCGTAGCAGGCCAGGTTCTCGGCCCCGAGGTCATCGGCCATGATGAGCAAGATGTTTGGCTTTTGTTGGGCCCACAGATTGACGGATAGGAGAATCAGGGAGGCGAGGGATATTCTTAGAGAGGTCATGTTCCTTTAGAGTTTTGCCCGCAGATTACGCAGATGAACTCAGATGTTTTGAAAATCGGGATGCGACTTTGGCGTTAGGGCAATTAAATGGTCAGTTTTATCTGCGATCATCTGCGTAATCTGCGGGCAAATCCGATGCACCGATTTTTATTTTTCTTTGGGAGCTTCGGCCCATTCGGTGGCGGAGGGTACGTTGCTCATGCTTGCGGGTAGGGTGGCCACCCAGGTTTCGTGAAGTCGATTTAGGTTTACGAGGATCTCTGGGTGTTGTTTGGCGAAGTTGATGGATTCGGAGGGGTCCGTTATTAGGTTTCTTAGAAAAACGCCTTGTTCGAGTTCCACTTTTTCAACGGGAGCGGCTCCTTCTCCGTGCACGGTGTGCAGTTTCCAGTCGCCCTGTCTGACTGACCATTCGTCAGCTGTTTTCCAATGTAGGGCGTCGTGTTGGAGTTTGGGTTCTTTTCCGTTTAGGAGTGGTAGGAGGTCGATACCGTCCGCGAATTCGGGAATAGATTGCCCAGCGACTGAAAGCATCGTTGGGAGTAGGTCGAAGGCGCTGACGACATTGTCGGAAACTCGGCTTTCCGGAAGGGTGCCTGGTTGGCTAATGATTAGCGGAACGCGCGTGCCACCTTCGTATAGGGTGAACTTGCTTCCTCTCAGAGGGGTGTTCTCCGCATAAATGGGGCGTGAGCCGCCGTTGTCGCCCATATATATAATGAGCGTGTCGTCCCGAATTCCGAGATCATCGACATGTTTCACTAAGCGGCCTACTTCCTGGTCGAGGTAGTGTAGTTGTCCTAGGTAGTGAGCTCGTCCGTTGGGGTTGTTGGGACGACGGGAGCGGTAGTACCAATCCAGGTAGGGTTCCTCTGCGGGGTCCCAATCTCCGTAGTCTTCTAGTCCGTGTTTATCTAGATACTCTTTGGGGAGTTGGTGAGTGAAGTTGTGAACGGCGTTAAAAGATAGATACAAGAAAAAGGGATTGTCTTGATTCCGGCTTATGAAGTCGCGAGCTTTGCTTCCGAATATCTCCGTACTCATGCCTTCTATGTCGACCTCCTTTAGACCGTCGCGAAAAGGGCCCATTCCCCATGAGTTGCTGGGTTCCGGATTCTTGTCTCGGGCCGAATCGAAGGCCTCTATCGCCTTCTGGTTATGTACCATATAGTGGATACGAGCGTTTTCGGATCCGAAGAATTCATCGAAGCCGTGCTCCAGCGGAAAGTTGCGTGCTCCTGGCCCGTTCGGAGAACCGTAGTGAACTTTGCCAACGTAACCATTCGTGTAGCCCGCTTTCTTCAAGAGTTCGGCCATAGTTGGATTTTCCCAATCGGAGATGCCCGGACCGCCGTACCACTGCATGCCGAAACGTTGCTGGTAAGCTCCAGTAATGATCCCGCAACGAGAAGTGTTGCAAATGGGTGAGGATGCGTAGGCGTGCCTAAAGCGTGTGCCTTGAGAAGCTAGGCGATCCAGGTGAGGAGTTGAAACGTCGTCGCGGATTCCGGCGGCTGAAATGTCTGCGTATCCTTGGTCATCTGATATTATGAGAATAATATTGGGCTTTTGTTCGGCCCACAAAGTTGTAGTGATGAGAACGAGTGTCGTGATGTAGATTCTAATAGATCTCATGATTGTTTGACGTTTTCCCGGAGATTGAGGGGGGCTGAACTTAGATGTTTGAAATGCAATCGGCAGCATAGAAGCTTCATCTATTATGATCTGTCGGCGAAATTATATCTTGAAATCTCTCTGTGGGTTTGGCTGCGAGTCCGTTCTTCATTCGTTCGATATGAAGTTGCAAGGCTACGGTTCGTCCACCGTATGATGGAATGCGTCGTAGATCCCATCGCCAAACAAAAAACCGCGATCGAACGGAGATATCTTGGGGTCTTTTGCAGTTAGGTATTCGCAGTTTAGTTAGACAATCATTTGGTGAGTTTATCGGTTTTATCTTTGGATGGAAACTTAGAGCGTGATTATACTTAACGATTGGGAGTTGAATAGATGCATCGAGCGAAATCCTCGCGGAGGGTTTTAGTTCATGAGTGTGCGGATGAGGAAGGCTTCGCGGGCGGGGCGTGCTTCATCGATATGTTGAACGTAAACGCCATGGCCAGCGTCGTCATAGCGTTTGTAAGTGACATCTTTAGCTCCGGCTTCTGCTAGCGCATCGACAAACGCTTCGAGGAATTGAATGGGCGCTTTTTGAGTGTCGTTTAAACCGTGAATGAAATAAAGGGGCGGAGTATCGGCACTGATGTAGGTCATCGCCTGAATGTTCGAGTAGTCCGTGCTGTCGCCTTCGCGTGTGCGATAATTGGGTTTGGCGGGAGTTGAGCTGCAGTGGGCTGCTTGGACGCCACTGGAGTATTGTTGGTATGGGCCGTCTCCTTCGAGTCCGGCTGAAAGAGGGCAGATGGCGAGCATGAGAGCTAGATGCGCTCCTGCGGAGTTGCCTGCAGCGCCGATACGATCAGGGTCGACATTGTACTCTTTCGCATGTGCCCGTAGCCAGCGTGTGGCGCATTTCACATCTTCGATGCAGGCTTTTTTGTCGGCATCGAGACGGTAATTTACGGATAGGGAGACAAAACCTTTGGTGGCGTAGCCGAGAACGGTTGCGATTCCTTGCCCGCGTTTGTCGCCTTTGGTCCAGCCTCCTCCGTGAATGTAGATGATGGCGGGGCGGGGTGTGTCGCTGGATTGCGATGGCATGGCGAGATCGAGCTTCCAGGCATCGTGGCCTTCGCGATAGGCAATATCTGGTACGACGGTGACACCTTGGGGCGTCATTTCAAGGAGGTCTTTCGTGGACATTGTGGAACCGGTGGCAGGAGGGGTGTCTCGACTGGCACCTGCATTGCGATTTCGTCCTGCGCTCAACCGGTCTGCCAATGCTTGAAGCTCGTTCTGAGTGAGATATCCGTCCTTGTTGGTGTCATTTCGATTGAATGATGATTTCAACTGGCCTTGGGCCTCATCGAATGAGATTTTTTTGTCTCCGTTGTTATCCATGTCCATGAAAATGAACATGACGGTCTCGTTGCTAGCGGGCCTGCTGCGGTTGGTGTTTTGCGCGTTTGCTGGGATGAAAAGGGAAACGGTGAATACGGTGGTGATGAAGGATATGGACTTCATGCTGAGCTCGGTTTTTGCGTTCAGGTTGCTAGTGAATGGCGACTAGACTTTGGGTGGTGCGGAAATAGAGAACGCCTTCGGATATTGCGGGTGTGGCGAAGCAGGGTTCTCCCATTGGATTATTGGCGATGGGTTTGAACTCTGGACCAGCCGATAGGACGTGGACCGAATTGTGCTCCGAGGCTGCGTAAATTTTTCCGTCGGCAGCAACGAGCGAAGCGATTATCGAGGCAGGTGGGGGCAGCTTTTCCACGAAGACGGGTTCTCCGGTAGTCGCGTTGAAACAGCGGATTGTGCTGTAGTGGCCGAGGTAGATATAATCCCCGTAGACGACTGGCGTGGACATGTATGATCCGCCTCTGAGAGTGCTCCAGACGACTCCGTCGTTTGACGGAGCTTCGACGCTAGGGGTGATGTCGCCTTTGGCATCGGGGCGAACGACGTAGATAGGCGACTTTCCGCCATGGGCGCTGGCGATGTATATCCAATCGTTGGCGACAAAAGGAGAAGGAATTGGATTATCGCCGCCATCTTTGATCTTCCATAATTCCTTGCCGGTTTGGAGGTCGTAGGAGACAATCCAAGGCCAGCCATTGACGACGACTTGGGTGGTTTCCGGCCCGGCGTGAATGAGGGGCGTTCCCCAACTGCGTTCACAGATGTCTTTGCGGGAGACGCGCCAGAGTTCTTTGCCATCAGAAAGTTGTAGGGCGACGAGGAACGGATCGGACGGGTCGTCGCAAGTTAGGACGATATGGTTTTTATGAATACTGGGCGAGCTGGCATAACCCCAACCGGTGTTGTACTTGCTTATGTTGATGACGCCGAGATCGCGACTCCACTTTAGATTACCATCGAGATCGTAGCAGTAGAGTCCTTCTGAACCGAAGAAGGCGACGAGATTCTCACCGTCGACGGCGAGGCTGGTATTTGCCTGGGTCGCTTTGATGTGGCGTGTCGCTCGTGGCATGCCCTGATAGGCGGTTTTCTGCCAGAGTGCCTTGCCGGTCTTTTTGTCGAAGCACAGGATGACCCACTGATGATTGCGGGCATCGTCCGCAGCGGTGGGCTGTCCTCCTGAGCCAAGCATAAGAGCGGCGGCCTCTCCTTCGGGAACTGCCGTACAAATAAATATGCGATCGCCCCAAACGACAGGACTTGAGTGACCGAGACCTGGGATGGGAGTCCTCCAGAGAACGCCCTGGGGGTTTTCAGCAGCCGGGTCAGCGTTCCAGGTGGTAGGAAGTGCGTTTCCCTCGAGAACGCCGGTCGCGCCGGGACCACGGAATCCGGGCCAGTTTTGCGATTCGTTAGATGCTAGGGTAGTGAGGGGAAGGGCGAGGTAAACGAAGATTGGGATTAAGCGGCAGGGTAGGTTCATTCGTGGAAGGGTACGGATTGGGTTCTGTGCGAACTCTCAGGAGAATTCAATCCTTCACGTTTTGTACGGCTCTGCAATCAGAATTGACAGTTAGCAGGGGACTCGGCCACTACGTTTATCTTATTAGTGGGGAATGGCGTTCGATTGCCTTTTTACGATTTGATACAAGAGTATTTATTTTATGGATATGAATGCCTGGTGATGATAAATCTATTTGAGGGAGATTCTCGTGTAAATCGCTTGACATTCGTTTCTGAGTCGAGCGGAAGGGCTGAGGCTACGATTCGCTTCGAATCGCGGTTCAGCGACCCATCCTACAATTTTTCTGATCGAATAGGTTGTTTTTAGTCTGATTATGGAGGTCGTCTAGCTGAGGCTACAACGGTCTAC
>JABITN010000238.1 GCA_018700525.1 Opitutales bacterium | reverse complement strand
GTCGCCGCAAGCGACGCCCCTACGTTGAAAGCGTTTTTGAAACGGACTTATTAAACAGCCTCTAAAGTTCTTCATTCTAAATGAATTCAGTCACCATCTTCCCTCAACGATCGCCTATCGCGCCATCTCCCCATTCATGAGCGCTCCAATCTTTCTCTAGATAGGGATATTTCGCGGCTATCTTTTCATCAAGATCGAGCCCCAACCCTGGTCGGTCTTGAAGCGTTCCGTATCCATTTTCGAATACGATATTTCCTCCAAGAAAGAGATCTTCAAAAAACGGAGTCTGTCCCGATCCGATTTCCAGCAATGTCGCATTCGCCGAGCTCATGCAGATATGTGCGCTCGCAACCGTGCAAACTTCGCTTTGCGGATTATGCGGCGACAAATCGATTCGAAATGCCTCGGCTATTGCCGCTATCTTTTTCATCTCCGTGATTCCTCCGCAATGAACCACATCGGGGGTCACATAGTTGACAAGGTGACGCGCGCAGATCTCGGAAAACTCAAACTTGTTTAAATGCCTTTCTCCCGTAGCGAGCGGAACCGACGTTTGCTGTCTCAACAACTCCAACTCGCCCAAATCTTCAAGCTGCGTCGCCTCTTCGATCCAGAACGGATTATACTCTTCGGCTCTCCTGCAAAAATCGATCGCCATCGGAGTGGTCGCCTTTCCATGAACATCGATTAAGATATCGAAATCCGGACCAACCGCTTCCCGAGTCGTCCGTAAACGCTCGATTCCATCGCGCACCATTCGGGACGGTTCAACTCGATTGTCGACCGCCAAAAGAAAACCCGCCTTGCAAGCTGTCCATCCTTCTTCCTTTCGCTTCAAAAACATCTCCGCATAGGACAATTCCTTCGGGGCGCGCTTTCTTGGCGGCAAGTGATACGGCATGACTCGATTTCCGCTTTTTTCGTGCGGATACACGCGAACCTTATCGCGTGCCTTTCCGCCGAGAAGCTGCCAAATCGGCTGCCCTAGCGCTTTTCCAAGAATATCCCACAAGGCGATATCGATCGCGCTCAAAGCCGACATCAAAATGGGTCCTCCTCGATACCTCGGCCCTCGAAACATTGCCTGCCACAATCGCTCGATTTCCGTCGGATCCTTCCCGATCAAATACCGCTTATGCTCTTTGATTGCTGCCTCGACCGTCAAAGCCTTCCCGGTCATCGTCCCTTCTCCCAAACCAGTTATCCCCTGATTCGTGTAGATCTTAACATAGACGAAATTCTCGTCGTTTCCCGAATTCACAAGAAAGGTTCGCAAGTCCGTTATCTTCAAATTCAGCGGACCTGCTTTTTCGTAGTTTACAGCAAGAGATGCTGCCTGACCAATAACCCCATTGACACCCAGGCCAATACCTCCAGCCACTCCCATTCCAAGAAACTTACGACGATCCATATGTTGCCTCCTTATGCTGTTATTCCCTCAATCTTAACTCCCAATCGATAGGAGAATCTGCCCGCAAAACCGCCCATCTGTGTTATTTGACAAAAACGCTCCGCTTTCCATCTGCATAGCAACTTCACGTTTCAAAAAGGGGTATTTTAAAAGTTTGTGTTGAAGATTGGAGGAAATTCCCTTTCAAACGTAAGCACAAGGATAACGACATATGACATATGTCAACGGCTATTTGGCGAAATCAATATGGCAAGATCGCTCAAAAGAATATCAGGACTTCGTCTTTGCGACGAAGTGGTTAATCAGATCGAAGGACAGATCCTAAACGGTGACTGCCAGCCTGGCGACAAGCTCCCTTCAGAAGGCGAACTGGCAGAACAAGCCGGCATTAGCCGTCGAGCCATACGCGATGCCCTAAAGATCCTTGAGACTAAAGGATTGATCGAAGTCCGAAAGGGATCCGGAGCTTACGTCGCGAGAAACGACTACGAGTTCTATTTGGCCTCCATAATGGATAACGTACGATCCTATTTATCGGACGCGCGTGCATCGCTCGTAAACATCCTTCAATTTCGTATTCTGATCGAAGGTTCCGCCGTAGCCTACCTAGCGAATAAACAAGATCCAGCCCGACTTGACGCTTTAAACGAGAATCTCGCAACGCAACGGAAAGCCTTGACCAGCAAAGACGCGAAACTCTACAACAAGGTTCATTTGGAATTCCACGCGGCGCTGGTAGAAGGTTTAGGAAATCCAATCATCAACATGCTTTACGAGCAGGTATCGCTTCTCATTCGAGATCGAATGATGCTCATTAGCCAGGATCTATCCGTCATGGAAAACTCAATCAGCGAGCACAAGGAAATCGTCGACCGCATAATCGAAGGCGACTCTGCGGCGGCTCGCGAAGCGCTTGACGACCATTTTCGCCACGCCCTTTCCAACCTCTCTCCTTAATCTAGGTAGAGCTAAACCGGCTCCTCGATCACCGGATTGGTCAAACTGCCAATTCTCTCGATCTCGATCGCCAGCGTATTCGGATTTTCGATCTCATCTGCCGTCACTTTTGCTAAGCCGATCAACCCTTCACTCCATTCCCAAAAACCAATCCATCAATTCCGGCTTTGATTCCCAACCAATCCCCGGCGCATTCGAAAGACTCGCTCTTCCTTCACAAACACTCACATCATCGCCAAAACCGCCAAACGGCTCAAACACCCCTGGATACGCTTCGGTTCCTCCGAGCTGCAAACCTTGAGCCACATGCAAATTAAACAAATTCCCACCATGCGGAAAACATCGGCGACGCGACCAACCATTCGATTCGAGAAACCCTAACATCCTAACGTATTCCGGAATTCCATACGAAAGCCCAGGGTCCATTTGCAGAACATCTCCATCCGGTCGCATCCCTCCGTAGCGAATCAAATTTCGAACATCTTGAATCGAAAACAAATTCTCCCCTGTCGCCAGTGCTCCCTTATACGTTTTACCCAAAGAATTCTGGAGACGATAATCCAATGGATCTCCCGCTTCCTCATACCATCTGAGCCCATACCCCTCAATCGCTTCTCCTACTGCTATCGCAGTTTCGCAATCGTACCGACCATTGGCATCGACCGCCACCGACGCCCCTTCTCCAACGCAATCGATGGCCGCTTCAATTCGCTCCCGATCCTCCTGCACTGAACCCGCTCCAATTTTAATCTTAACGGCATCGTATCCCAATGACAAATACCCTTCGAGCTCTTCCTTCAAACGACCCAAACCTCCATCTCCGTAATAATAACCTCCCGCCGCATATACCGACACCGAATTATCCATCGAGCTACCATTGAATCGTTCCGAAAGAATCTGAAAGACCGGTTTCCTTTCTAGTTTGCCGATCAAATCCCAAACCGCCATATCAACTGCCCCGATCGCGACTGGACGTTCACCATGCCCGCCGGGCTTCTCGTCTCTACGCATGATCGCCTCCACTCGAACCGGATCCAAGCGCCCCTCCTCATCGCAGTATTCGCTCGGATCCGAATTCAGCAATCGCGGAGCAAATCGCTCCTTGATGAGTTCAGTATGCGCATAACGACCGATTGACCCAAAGCCATAGCCAACACATTCCCCTCGCCCATCGCCTACTTCAGCGAAAACGGCAACGATCGAACCCGTCAACCCCGCGAAATTCACCGCAGCGTTACTCATGCTCGCACGCAACTTAACCGTCTCAACTAGAATTCGCGATATCCTTGCCATAGCGATCAAACGATCACGTCTACTCAATAGGAAATCTCACTTTGCTTAATCACGTGAGTATTTATAATTTCGTTATCGATATTAATGATTTTAAACTCGATCTCTGGATCCGCCTTGAGGGTATCGATATTCAACAATGCGAAAGAACATTTCTCATTATAGCCAAACAACGCTCCCGGCATCAGCTCGTGAGTATGAACATTGGTCAAACGAGCGCTCATGATTTCGTACAAAGGATAATCTCCCTTACGCTCGTTCTTCCAGAAATCAGTTCGATGACGATCGGCTGATAACAATAGAACACCTCCGATTTTATTGTCACCAAGAAACTGAAAAATCTCTTCTCGCTCGCCAATAAATCCGTTCCATGTATCCATACTTCCAGGTTTCGAATCCGATGCCCAAGCCACAGGAGAACCGATTATCTTGAACGTCGCCTTAGACGCTTTAAGCGAATCGAAAAGCCACTTCTTCTGAACAGGACCCAGCATCGTTTTCTCCTCCTTAAGCGGATTGGTGCGATAGGTTCTGCCATCGAGCATGAACACCTCCACATCGCCGATCGAAAACGAATACCAGCAACCGGGCCACTCGGTAACGCCTTCGCCCGGGTTGACCCAATTTCGATTGAACAGATTCACCATCGGCTGCTTCCAGTCCGGTTTATCCCTATAAGGTCCCATCCAGATATCGTCAATCACCGCATCATGGTCATCCCAAATCGAATACATAGGGGTAGAGGCCACCAATTTCCGGAAATCCGGATTGGACTGGCGACGATAGTACGTATAATCGTGAAAAGCCCCCGGCATTTCAGGAAGATCTAGATATACGTTATCCCCAAGCATGAGCATCGCATCGAGATCATGGGATGCCACAGTCGACCACATGCGCTCGTAAATCGGCGTATAACCAGCGCAGCCACCCAAACCCATACGAAATGCGGAAGACTGTCCCTCACGAGGATAAGTCCTTACCCGAAGCGCAGTTTCCGACTTGACGAGCTCGCCGTCAATTAATGTCTCGTATCGATACTCCGAATCAGGCTTTAAACCAGAAACTGCAACCACTGCCGTATAGTCACTCGCAGCGCTCGATCGACTAGACTGCTCGGCTATCAGCCGATTAGCACCGTCGTAACACCGAATCGTGACCTGATTCTCGCCCGAGGTCCTAACCCAGAATCGAGCGCTCGTCGAAGAGACGCTCCCTAGCATGGGACCATGCAACAATCGTTGCCCAACTTCGGCCGCATATTCCCGAAAATCGCTCGAACGCGTTAAGGCTTCCAGCAAATCCCTTGGCCCTGCTAAAAAACGTCCGAAATCCATACCACGCTCAATTGCCCCTCGCATCGAATCCATTGCCTTTTCGATGTCATTTTTCTGCGAATACGCTACAGCCAGAATGAAATAGTACTCAGGATCCTCCGAATCCTCGCCCAATCGGTACTCAGCAAGAGCGATTGCCTCATCAACATCTCCATCAATGATCTTCAACATTTGACGCTGACCGCGACGTTTGTAGAGACGTTCCGCGCTCACTTCAGTGAACTGCCGGCGGGAAAACTCGTTTTCGCTGCCATAATACGCGAAACCCGTATCTCCCTCCCAAGCGTCGTCGGGAGCGAATTGCCCATACTTTTCCGCAATTTCATCGAGCTGCGCTTCCGTGAGTTTTTCTTCCTTCTGCTGGCATCCAAAGAAAGGTAGTAGCCCTATTAAAAGAGCAATCGAGATTAGCGTCTTAGTCATAGCAAATTAGATACGTTAAATTTCAGAACTATTCCCCCATTTCCGAACTACCTTCTTCAGATCGACGAACTCTATCAGGAGCAATACGGGCATGCATTTCCTCAAACGTATCGTCCAAAGGATCTTCAACATAGGTGCTCTGACAAATGTACTGCAACCCTTGCTTACCAGAACTCCAGCTATGCGCTCCATCGCTAGGAAGGAAGATAACGTCTCCAACCTTCACATCGCTCGATTCGCCATCTATTGTTATAGATCCATCCCCTTCAAGAATGAGGAACGTCTGCTCTTTATCCGGGTGAGCAATCACGGGTCCCTCCAAATCAGCCGGTAACTCACTCATGAGAATTTCCATACGCTCCGACTCACTTCGATCCACGAGCAGAGTCGAACGACTTGAAACGAAATCGAATTGCTTTCCTTTGCTAATATCATTGAAGAACTTCGCTGGTCGCTTGCCTTCCGTTATTTTCGAGCTTTCTCCGAAACTTTGGGTCTCTGCTTGAGCCTTTCGAACCGAACGCACCTTTTCAATGTGTTGTTCGAATGTTACATTCTCGTTGCTGTTGTAAATATTGAACAACAGATAACACAAAGGCTCATCGCTTGTCGTAATGGTCTGGTGCTCCAAGCCCGCCGGCACAAAGCACAAACACCCTTCCCGCACATCATGCTGCTCATCGCCCAATTTGACGATCCCGACACCCGAAGTGACATAAAAGGCTTGGTCCTTCTCGTCGTGATAGTGCGGTGGACCATCCAAATGCGGACGCCACTCATTGTGTCCAATTTCCGTATACTCCGTATCAGCCCGATCATATAGAACAGTGATCTTATTCAGACCCGCAACATCAAGAATACTTCCTTCTTTATAATTTTTTATAATCATTTTGTTTTCAACTTTTGTATTAATTTTTAATGTACACAGCTCTTGGCTTGGTAAAAAAATCCTTAGCAAAACCACCGCATTCAGGTACACCTCGTCCCGAATTACGCCAAGCAGCTACTGGCAGGTCCGAAGTTCGATACGCCGTGTGTAGGTTCACATGCGCCATGCCCGCCTCGACCTTTCGACAAAACACTTCGCCCTTACGACGATCCGACGTAAAAACCGATGCCGACAAACCAAACGTCCCACAATTCGCCATACGTAATCCTTCATCGAAATCCGAAGCAGTTGCGATTGGCAAAATAGGCAGAAAGAGTTCGTCCCTAAATGC
>JABITN010000100.1 GCA_018700525.1 Opitutales bacterium | reverse complement strand
GGCTTTACGGGAGTTTCCCCCGCTCCAACGGAGCTGTTTCCGCTTTCAGGTCTGTAACCTGAACGATTCAGAGATAGCGGTGATTTGTAAGCCTGCGGTGAGGGCCGCCTTATTTGGTTGACCGGTTTCTGCCAGTGTCTGTGAGCGGGTGATAGATGGTGAGCGCTCGAGACGAGCGTCACCCGCGCCCGATGACCTTTTGGCCGGATGACGCCCTTGATCTGGCGGAGGCGTTGCTCGTCGCGGGATGAATCTGAGCGGTGGAAATTTACGGAGAGATGAAGGATTTTAGTGGATTGCGGTTGCTACCAGTTCATCAAACGTCGGATATCTGGAAGCATTGTGGAAGCAAGAGGGAGCAAAGTTCTGGGGGTCACAGCGCAATATTGCGAAGATTGGTTGCCAGCCAAAACCGCTGTGACCGGCGGAAAAGTCGGCTATTTCGCAAACCCGCGCAGTGTAACGCACCAGTTTCCGCACGGCTCATAATCTGAACGTAGCAGGTCCAAGTTCTGCGTAGTTCTGGGTGGTCAAAGCGAAAACCTGCGCAGGCAATTTCTCCCACGCTGGTTGCGCATAAACCCTTGCAAACGCGAAGGTTTTCGAACGATTGTGAACCCTCTTGCTTCCACGGAATTCGACAGGGGCGCCGTGGGTTTGGAAAAGCGGGCCTATCTGCCACGAACCTTCAGGTTTTTGCCCTGAAGGTTAGTTGGCTCGTCTCAGAAAAGAAGATGATATTCTGATTTCGGAGGGACAAAGGTGCCTTATCGTTCGCCTTCGAGTTTCAGTTCCCGCCACATCCAGGTCATGTCGTATGGGGCCTGACCGTCCGCGGTGGATCGGCGGGCCTCGGAATTCTCAAGGTACTTTAGCCACTCGATCACTTGCGCGCGGCCCTTCTTAGACTTCACTGCCTGACGCGGTGTCTTGCCATCGAGGATAGGTAGTTGATCGTCCAAGGTCTGCCGGTAATGGCCATCTAGGTAAGAGCGAAGAATTTCCGCGGCGACCTCGGGTGGGACCTCCTCTTCGTCCGTTGCTCGCGGGTCCGGGGTCTTGTTCAGCATCCTCTCGACCTCCTCGTAAGAGATCAGGGGCACGCCTACAAGGTCGCCAAGGTGGCTTGCTAGAAAGTCGCGCCCTCTTTCCGCGCGCTCCCTGGAGTTCGTGCTGAGAAGCAGAGTACCATTTCCGAACTCGATTTGGCCGAGGGAGGTGCGGCCACTTTCGTCCCTGGACTGGAACGTCAGTCCTTCATGCCTTTTTGCCGACATTCTTTGTGAGGGCGAACCCTTGCCGTGCCATGTCCAACTCGGCCCATCCGGAGCATTCCGTTCGAGGTTTTGGATTCCATCAATAATTGCGGTGATCTGCTCCACGCCTCCCAAGCTTGGAAAGCGGACCTCCGAGAGCAATATTTTGTCGCCGTCGGTGTTGTGCATTTCCGGCAGTGGCGCCTGAATCTGCCCCAAAGCATCGATTAACCACGCCTGGGTGAACAGGCGCGGTCCCACGCTCTCAAGCAGCGTTGCCCTGAGCTTATGAGAATCGATCTCTGGATCCTCATCCTGCTCCCTGGCTGCCTTGCGCAGCTTCGTCCGGTAGGACTTCGCCATCTCCTCGAAGACTGGCAAAATTTCGTTTGTCGTATTGTAAGACATCGGCAGCATTCCTCCGGTGAAAAATGGTTTGCCGCCGACGGTTACAAGGCGTGCCGCGATACGGTCCCAGCGTGCGCTAGTCTGCGAGCCCATTTTCTCCGTTACGGTTATTGGATCGCCACCTCGTATCATGTCCCGAACAGTCATGTTTTTGCCGGGATCAAGGTCGACGACCTCGTATAAAGACATGACGGAATCCCGGATCGCTTTCAAATATTGTTTGGCAGGAATTTTTTCCCGCCAGCCCCGTCGTTTTAGGTAGTCTTCGATGACGTTGAGTTCGCCATCGTCGCCAAAGCGAGCGGTGAAGAAATCCTCCAGAACAACGCCATAGAGCATGACGAAGTCATCGCCCAGGAGGTCAACGACTTTGTCGTTAGTCATGTCAAACCGCTCGCGGATGAAATCCAGGTGATCGGCGAACACCTGTTCACGGTAGTGTGCCCAATCGTCCTTTGTCGCCCATTTGACTAGATTGCCGATGGCCCGATCGGCTCCCGCGATGTGCATGGTAAGGCTCCGCAGTTGGTCCTCGAGAAAATATTGCTCTTATTTTAGTGGAAAGTGATCTGCCGTCATAGCGGCCGCGCCATCATCTCCGCCAATTGCTCGATAGGGCCCAGGACGATTTCCGCATGGCCCGCGATGCGGGGGAATGGCGACGGCGACCCATCGGCCGAGCTTGGCCGCGGCAGTATTGCCTACACTCCGCGAGTTAGGGGGGGTGCCCCGCGACATCATATGCGCTTTGGGAGAAAGCGCTCGGTTCAAATGGATTAATTTGCTTCCACGGCATCAAACGGCTGATATCTGGAATCATAGTGGAAGCAAGAGGGCGCAAAGTTCTGGGGGTAAGAGCGTAGTAAAGCGAAAATTGACCGCCTGCCATAATGGCTATATCTGGCGGAAATGGCGGGAATTTCGCAATACAGAGAAAGTAATCGTAGAAAATTCTGCACGGCTCATAACCTGAAGGTCGTAGGTTCAAATCCTACCCCCGCAACCAAGAATAAGCCCGCTATTCCAACAGGAAGGCGGGCTTTCGCTTGTCCGAACCAATCCATTAATCCGCCCTTTGGGGCCACATTGGGGACAAAGCGACAAACGAAAAGGGGAAAAGTCGATTGGATTTAACTTCAATTGGCTTG
>JABITN010000237.1 GCA_018700525.1 Opitutales bacterium | reverse complement strand
TGAACTCCGGAGCGTTACTGTTGGTGCGAAACAACTCACCAGACGGGAAACGCTCGCACATGACGGCGTTCGTGTCGGACGACGACGGAGCGACGTGGAAAGGCGGACTACTACTCGATGAACGAGAGTCGTCTTATCCCGATGGCGTGCAGGCGGAGGACGGGACAATCTACATCATTTACGATCATCAGCGTTATACCCTGAACCGCCAAGATAAAGAAGGCGTCGGCTCCGTGCAATTGGCGGTGTTTCGCGAAGATGACATCCGCGCAGAAAAATCGGTACCGAATGAGTCGAGGCTTAAAATTAACGTTACCCGCTTGCGAAAGGGACTATGAAATCAGTTTAGTAATGAAACCGAAACAATCTCACTTTTTTGTATTTTGTCTGCTCCTGCTCAGCCTTCCCTCACGGGCAGACGTCAAAGTCACTCAACTCGAAGATCGCATTCGCGTAGAACTCGATAGCAAACTCTTTACTGAGTGGCGGTATCAGGAATGGCTCGCTCCCTACTTCTATCCGGTCGTCGGGCCTAACGGCGAAAACATTACCCGTAACTATCCGATGGTCGATGGTGTCAAACATGAAAGCCAGGATCACCCGCACCACCGGTCGCTTCGCTTTGCACACAGCGACGTGAATGGCCTGAATTTCTGGTATTGGCGACCCGGTCGGGAACGAGAGCTGTCGACAGCAAGTATAGAATTGGAGAAAATCAAATCGGTTCGTTCCGGGAAAACCGGAGAGTTCGTCGCCTGGTGCCGCTGGCTGGATGGCGACAAACTCGTGCTGCGCGAGCGAATGCATATCGTAATCACTCCACTGGAAAACCGCCAGGTGCTGATGGACTATGATGTCGAGCTCCACCCCGCTGCCGCGCCAGTCACTTTTGGTGATATGAAAGATGGTGGACTCTATGTGCGTGTCGCCGGAACGATGAAGTCTGCAGCGGGTCGAAAGCAAGGCGGAGGGAAACTGAAAGGAACGATACTAAACAGCCTCGGCGATCGCGATGAAGCCACCTGGGGTAAACGCGCCAAGTGGGTCGATTTCTACGGGCCGGACGCAAGTGGAAAAACCGTTGGTATCGCGATGTTTGATCATCCTTCGAACCTGAGGTTTCCCACCCACTGGCATTCCCGAACCTATGGGTTGTTGACCGCAAACCGGTTTGGTACCGATCATTTTAATCCCCTGCTACAGAAACCCAAAGGCACCTCATGCCGCCCTCACGGTGACCAGTGCCCCGCCTGCAACTCACGCGGCGGCGACTACACACTTCGGCCGGGAAAAGTACTGAAGCTGAAGCATCGTATTTATTTTCATCACGGCGACTCAAAGACCGCGGAAGTAAAAGAGAAATATATCGACTACGTTAAAGGCCATGTCTCTGCTCGAAAGGAACCATGAAATCCAGTGTCAATTAGAATGGCGATGCCGTGCGAAATACGCCGCTTGCCGTAAAAACTCCACAAGCAGAATAGGAAAGTTCAAATATGAAAATTGAGATTAAAAAATACGTCGACTCAATCACTCGATATGCAGCAGCTCTGGCCGTGGCAGTGTACTCGTTGGCCTTGACGCAGAGTGTTCATGCCCAGGCATCACCCTCGATAGAAAAAAAGTCGCTGAAAATCCTCGGGATTGGCAACAGTTTTCTTAAGAACGCCACCAACATGCTGCCAGGGATAGTGAAGGATTCCGGACATGAACTTGTTCTCGGTGTTGCTGCTCCGGGGGGGCGCACGATCCAGAACCACTACGAAGCCGCATTGCTTGGCGAGACGAATCCTGAGGACCCGAAAGCGAAGCTTTACGAGTATAATAGGCAGAAGGTGACACTCACGGAGATGCTCACGGCCGAGAAATGGGATTATGTGACTATTCAGCAATCCAGCCCAAATAGCTTCAAGGTCGACACTTACAGGCCCTATGCGCAGAATCTCTACGATTACATCAAGAAATACGCCCCACAAGCCGAGGTTGTTTTTCACCAGACTTGGGCCTGGAGACCGGATCATAACAGGCAAAATATGGACAAAAAACCTCCCGGATTTATGTATCAGGAGCTCACCCGCAACTACAACACCATCGCCAAAGAGATTGGGATTAAGAAAATTATTCCCGTCGGGAATGCCTTCCAATTGGCAGAGGAAACTCCCGAATGGAAATTCGCGAGAGATCCTGATTTCGACTACAACAATCCAAAGTATCCTGAGCTTCCCAAAGAGCCCAATTCACTTAATGGCGGCTTTGCGTGGCGAGGGACTGATGGCGCCGACAAAGTCTTCAAACTTGATGGCTCCCATGCCAGCGGCGCAGGCAGCTATCTGGCGGCCTGTGTGTGGTATGAGTTTTTCTTTGGAGGGGACGTTCGGAAAATCACGAGGAATCCTGGGTTTCTTGGCGAACGGGCCGCATCGCTTCGTGAATTTGCCCATCAGGCTGTCAACGGCACCCGCCCGAAGGCTTGGCCTTCTGACACTTCGCCCGA
>JABITN010000107.1 GCA_018700525.1 Opitutales bacterium | reverse complement strand
GTCTCCCAAATTACCGGAGTCGCCCCGTTTATAGATACGTGAATTCTTGGGTTTCGAAATATCCTCCAGGGTATGCGCTCGAATCGGCGCTCCCGGGTGCGTCCAATCAAGCGCATGTCGATCTCTCGTTACCTGACCGGTATCGGCTCCTATCTTTCGCCGAATCCATTTCGCGATATTCTCTCGATTAGGATTAACGGGCGCTCCAACCTCTTCGAAGAACGCCCGAACCTCTGAATCGCCCTCTCCGTCTTCTTTTACCGTCGTCGCGAAACGCTCATTGTAAAAAGCAACGCCACCTTCCCTATCTCCGTTTTCGTAGCCATCAAACCAAGCCTGTAAAACCGAATGACCTCTCCCTTCATCGCTATCAACAAAAGCAATCCACAATCGCAAGACATCAACTTGAAGCTTCCTCGAACCCGCAAATACCTTAAAATCCTCGTCGTCCTCTATTACCCTAGCCTCATCCACAGCATCCAGGTAAGAACCCGTCACCGATCGTTCAGAAACCAAAAACTTATCGATCGTCTTGTCGGTCAAGGCCTTTATCTCATTATCGAACCGCTGTTGCTCCTTAAGAAAGCATTGATAATCCTCTTCGCTCCTCGGCGATTGAATCACAGGCAATTCATCTGCATCCTGAGACGAAGCGAAGATACCGTGTAGCGAATAGTAATCCGCTGTCGGGATAGGATCGAATTTGTGGTCGTGACAACGTGAGCAGGAAACCGTCAACCCTTGTAACCCTCGAGTAACTACATCGATTTGATCGTCTATTATAAAATCCTTTCTTCCGAAAAACGTTCTCCCCAACGTGAGAAATCCCATTGCAGCCAAAGCGCTCTTATCTTCGCCAAGATCAAGTTGATCCGCCGCCAACTGCTCGAGTACAAATTGATCATAAGGTTTGTCCTCATTAAAAGAACGAATCACATAGTCCCGATACGTATATGAAAAGGAATAGCGCCCGCCTCTAAATATCCCTTTCGTATCCGCGTAACGGGCCACGTCGAGCCAATGCCTCGCCCATCGCTCGCCATAAGCCATTGAAGCCAGCAATCGATCCACTAAACGGACGTATGCACCACTCGATTCGTCAGTAAGAAATGACTCTACTTCTTCGAACGTCGGAGGCAAACCAGTCAAATCATAAGTAACCCGCCTAATCAGTGTTCGCTTGTCCGATCGCGTATTCAGACTCAAACCACGCTCGCCAAGCTTATAGGATACAAATGCATCCACCGGATTGCTTGACACCTTACCTGAGATCGCCGGAATCTCTGGCTTAACCAAAGGAACAAACGCCCAATGCGTATCCGCCGCCGACATATCGAAAGCCGAATCAGTGGGCAACGACCCAGCCGAAAACACCAAGCTGCCTGAAAGAAAGCAGCTTAAAGCAATCTTTTTAACCACGAAGGACACGGAGGTACGGAGATTAGGTTGAGCCAAAAATGTAGGAGCGGGTTTACCCCGCGATTTATTCAATTCATGGATATCGCGGGATAAACCAGCTCCTACGAATTTGTAATTAGATTCCACGACAACACTCTTCACAATCCTCCGTACCTCCGTGTCCTTCGTGGTTTCAATCCCATCAACCAATCCAATTCCCAAAACCATAACCCTACGCGATCAGCTCCCGAACGACCTTCCCTTCTACATCCGTCAGCCTAAAGTCGCGGCCCGCGTACCGGAACGTCAACCGCTCGTGATCAAATCCCATTAAATGCAAAATCGTGGCATGGAGATCGTGCACATGAACTCGGTCCTTTACTGCAGCAAATCCAAATTCATCCGTCGCCCCGTGAACGTATCCTCCCTTAACGCCGCCCCCGGCCATCCACATGCTAAATCCGTGATTATTATGGTCCCGGCCATTTACTTTTCCCTGATTAGATCCGGGCACACCGAGCTCGACCACCGGGGTTCGCCCGAATTTGCCACCCCAAATCACCAGCGTGTCCTCGAGTAGCCCACGCATTTTCAAATCCTTCAACAACGCAGCAATCGGCTTGTCGCAATCCTCAGCCAACTTCCGATGCCTCGTTTCCAAGTCATCATGATTATCCCAAGGTTGACGAAACCCCGTCCATACTTGAGTGAAGCGCACACCCCGCTCAGCTAGACGCCGAGCAATAAGCAACTGCCTCGCCTGCAAACCCTCGCCATACATTTCACGAACGCTCTTCGGTTCTTTCGAAATATCAAACGCATCGGTCGCCTCCATCTGCATCCGATACGCCAACTCAAATGATTGAACCCGCGCATCGAAGCGATCGTCATCATCGCGTGCCGAAGCATGGTGCCCATTGATTTTACTCAAAAGATCCAGTTGCTTTCGCTGCGCTTGATAGCCGGTCCGTTTATTTTTGATATTCTCTAAAAGCTTATCGATATCCTCGTGCTTGGTATCCACATACGTTCCTTGAAATACTCCCGGCAAAAATGCGTTTTGCCAATTCTGAGCATCCGATACCGGAAACCCGTTCGGGCACATCGAAATAAAACCTGGAAGATTCTGATTCTCCGTTCCCAGGCCATAATTCAACCACGACCCCATGCTCGGCCGCGTCAGCCGCGATTCGCCGCAATTCATGAGCAAAAGTGACGGTTCGTGATTTGGCACGTTCGTATGCATCGAGCGAATTACCGCGATATCATCGATGCACTCTCCCACGTGAGGAAACAACTCGCTCACTTCGATCCCGCTTTTTCCGTAACGTTTAAATTCGAATGGCGACCCCATAGCCGCCCCCGTTATGCGTTCCGTCTTTAGTTTGATCGGCAATCGCTTGCCATGCCACTTCGTCAGCATCGGCTTCGGATCAAACGTATCCACCTGAGATGGCCCGCCATTGGCGAAAATATGAATTACCCGTTTTGCCCGAGCTGGAAAATGTGGAGAACGCTCGGCGAGTGACGTAATCTTCTCGCTTCCAGTTCCCATTGCATCGGGTCCCAGCAACGCCCCCAACCCTAAAGCTCCAAAGCCCATGCCGCAGCGATTGAGAAATTCTCTTCGCGTATGAATGAACTCGGTATCGGAATGATGGGGCATGGGGATGAAAAAACAGTAAAACAACCCCCGGTCCCGTCAAATCGTAAACTAAGCGAGATAAGAAATCCTTTCCTAACTCTTCCTCAAAACCAAACATCTTTGGACTGACAAAACTTCAATTAGAGCTTCTCAATAGATTTCGCTGTAGGAGCGGGTTTACTCCGTGGTTTCTTAGAAGCTGCAAAAAACCTATTTCAACGTAGGGCTAGCGCTGGCGCCACGCCGCGACAGGAGGTCATACGCGGCATGGCGCCAGCGCCAGCCCTACGGCCAAACAACCAACGAATTGGGGGATTTTTCAACAACGTACAACACACGTCTTGCTCTCGGAGCGCTTTACGGATTATGAATATTCATTTCTATTTCCCCCGTTTGTATCCTATAACGCGTTTCTTCCGATGCCCGTAACTCACTGCTTTCATTCTCTCCCAAAGTATCGCTTATTTCTCGGAGCCGTTTTTGCGGCAATCCTGCCTTTCTTTGCCCACTCGCAAGCAAACCAGAACAATTTCCGCGATCTATTCGACGGCACCACTCTAGACGGTTGGGAAGGCTCTCCAGACTACTGGCGAGTCGAAAACGGAACGATCATCGGAGAGATTCTCAAAGGCGAACAGCTCAAGCAAAACCATTGGCTGATTTGGAAAGACGGCGAAGTCGCCGATTTCGAATTGAGGCTAAAATTCCGCCTTTCCGGCAATCCAAAGGCAAACTCCGGAATCCAATTCCGCTGCCAGGCTACAAACATAAACACCGTTGCCGGATACCAAGCCGACTTGGACCAGGGCGCAATGTGGCTCGGACGTATCTACGATGAACACGGACGCAAACTGCTAACCGAGCGCGGAACCCGCGTCTCGATAGACGAAAAAGGCGAGCGCCAAACGGAAACCTTTGCCGCCAAAGATCCCTTTGCCGTCCTCTTCCGTGAAAATGAATGGAACGACTATCGCATCATTGCTAGCGGCAATTCCGTCTCCGTCGAAATCAATGGGACGCTATTTTCGGAATTGATCGATCATCAAAACAACGAACGAGACT
>JABITN010000079.1 GCA_018700525.1 Opitutales bacterium | reverse complement strand
GCGATACGGTGGATCGGACGAATTTGCAATCGGGGTTGAGGTGGGACCTAGATCCCTATTCCTACCTGTACAATGGCAGTAACTTCAATTCAAACTGGGGTCCGTTACCAGTCTGGTACGTCGGTCCGGATTTGAGAAACACATCCAGCTATTTCGACGTGCAGCTGGACCAGCCGATCACGGGCAGGCTTCCACAAGATGGCGATAAATACCAGGTTATCACTACAAAGCGTATCGGTCCTGACTATACGACCAATCCGGACGGCACTCGGGGGGATATCTACGATATGGAGGTAAAACGGGTGACGTTGGCGGGCAACCGGACGCAACAGAAGTTGGATTCCGAGGCCTTGAGCTGGCAGAGCTTTTTTCTAGACGGTCACCTTACCGGCCTAATGGGTTGGCGTACGGACGAGACCTATGGCTACGATCGAGCTGGATCTGCTCGCAACTCCGATGGTACCTGGGCCCTTTCCAATCAAGAGCTCGCTGCCGATCCGAATCCGACCGTATCCGGAAGCACCTTCACATGGGGAGCGGTGGCTCATTTCCCGGAAGAGTGGCTTTTCGAGCTGCCCAGCGGTGCTGATCTTTCCTTCCATTACAACGAATCGGAGAACTTCTCGCCGCTCGTAGGACGAAAAAACCTGGCTGGCGAAGAGATATCCGCGCCGACTGGAAGCACCTTGGATTACGGTTTTCTCGTAGAGCTGATGGATCGTAGGCTTTCGATCCGCGTGAACTGGTTTGAGCTGTCGAGTCAGTTCGCCTCTTTCCCCGCGGGCTTTCAAAGGAACTCGGCTCAGCTCCCTTTCACTTATGAAGCCGCCTATCGCGAAGCGAATGTAGCCGATGCTGACTTCGATGAATTCATCAACAGGGCGGTCCATCCTGCGGAAGCGTCTGATTGGTTTTCCTCGTGGGACGATTTGGAGGCGGCGGCACGCCGCGCACTTGATTCCGACTATGCGGCGCTTATCAATCCTCGATACGACCCGGTGGGTTCGGATAACGATGTCTCTGATCCGATTTCGGGTTTAACAGCGACCACCGATTTCGTTTCCGAAGGTATCGAAGTGGATATCTCAGGACAGATTACCGATGCGTGGCGGGTTACGTTGAATATCGGTCAACAGGAGACCATCCAGACCAACACCGCAAGAGACGGGATCGCTATGTTCGGTAAAACCAAGGAAGCTCTGATCCGAGAAAAGCTCTGGCCGATCATATTCTCGCCGCTTGGTCAGGACGTGACGGTTGGTGAGCACTACGATCGTCTTGGAACGGATGTGGCGGCTGCTCAGGCCAAGGACGGAACCGTTTCTCAGGAACTGCGTGAGTGGCGGATGAACCTGATCACCAACTACACCATTCAGGATGGCAAGTTTAATAACTTCTCGGTTGGAGGAGCAGCTCGCTGGCAGGATGACATCGCCATTGGATATCCTACGACCGTAACGGAAGGGGGGGCGATCCTTCCGGTCATTGACAGCCCTTATTTCGGCCCGACCGAACTGAATTTCGACGTTTGGTTCTCCTATCGCCGACAGCTCAATGATAAGATGGACTGGAAGGTTCAATTGAACGTTCGTAATGCATTTGGAGATGACGACTACATTCCTGTACTCGCCAACCCTGACGGTCAGGTTGCTGTCTTCCGCAATCCGAACCCGAAAGAGTTCTTTCTTACCAATACCATTAGTTTCTAGGTTAGTAGTAGTATAAGTAGTGTAGTAGTTTAGTTGATACTAAATGATAGATTCCCCCGGCTTCAATTGGAGCCGGGGGCTTTTCGTAGGTTACTGAAAATTGGCTGTGATCTTTGACCGAAAACCGATTATTCTTACGCTTGCCCAGAGCGTAGTGGAGATAGTAGCTTAAGATTGTACCTAATTCGAAAAGTTGACTTAGACCCTATGAATCCCAAAATCAATCGTCGTCATTTTCTTCGAGGCACGGGAGCGCTGATCGCGTTGCCAGCGCTGGAATCTATCGGCTTTCGCCGATTCGCTTCGGCTGCAGCAACCGCGCCCCTTGCGCCTCCGAAACGCATGGCCTTCATGGGAATGGGCTTTGGTGTGACCAAGGAAACATGGTTTCCCGATCTAAGCCAAACGGGTGCGGATTATATTTTGCCTAAAGGCCTTGCTCCCTTGGCGCGGCACAAAGCCGACTTTACCGTGGTACAGGGCTGCGCGAACAAGTTCAGCAATGAAGCTCACTGGGGCAGTACGTACTGGTTAACCGGTGCCAATCGCTACGCTATCCCGGGTCAGAGCATGTCCAACAGTATCTCTGTCGATCAGGTCGCTGCCCAACAGCTCGGTCGCGATACCCGCTTCTCTTCGATCCAGCTCGACACCGCCGATGGCAGTGGCTCCGGCCACGGCCCCGGCCTCTCCTTGGCCTGGGATCAGCGTGGTAAACCCATCGCGGGATTCTCTGATCCCGTACAGTTATTCCACAAGCTATTCTCGGCTGACGAGCTGCCTCTCGAGCAACGGCAAGAGGCAATCGCTAAAAACCGTAGCGTGTTGGATGCCGTTCTGACTGAAGCCAAACGCGTCCAGCGTGGTTTGACGAAGACGGATACGGATAAGATCGATGAATACTTTCAAGGTATCCGAGATATTGAGACACGGCTTAAAAAGGACGAAGATTGGCTGAATGTTCCTAAGATCGAATCGCCGATGAATGAGCCTAAGCAGGGACTGAAAGGGCGCGACGAAATCAAGGTGATGTACGACCTTATCGTCGCCGCTTTGCAAACCGACAGCACGCGTGTCATGACTTACCGTATGCCCGGGCAGGCGCTCTTAACGAGCATGGATATCAATCCCAGCTCCCACAACGTAAGTCACTACTCTCCGGGAGAACGCATGCAGGCCTCCCAAGCGCGCGATAAGGTGCATGCCGATCTACTCGCGGGTTTGATCGACAAGCTCAAAGCGACCAAAGAAATCGACGGCTCGAGCCTGTTCGATCACGTGGCGTTGGCGTTTGGTTCGAACATAAGCAGTATTCACTATCTCGATAATTGTCCGACCATCCTAGCCGGGGGCGGAGCGAATCTGAAGCTCGGCCAACACATAGTTTTGCCGAAGGACACGCCGCTTTGCAACGTTTGGCTCACTATGCTTCGTGGAATGGGGCTTGATGTCGAGCGACACGGTGACAGCTCCGGCGTGGTGAAGGAACTGCGGGCGTAATGGGTTTCCTGAGGAACACTGAGATGCAAATGCGATACAAATTTGGATACGCCACGTGCATACTCATTGGGTGGCTTGGTTCATTCGCGCAAGCTACTCTGCCCGAAGCCCGTCTTCCGGAGAGTCATCTCGCGCTTTTCGAAAAATACTGCTACGAGTGCCACGATTCCGTTATCGAAGAAGGCGAGGTCGATCTGGAAACGATTTCGTTCAACCTCAGCGAGGACCTAGAGACGGCAGAGACTTGGCAAAAGGTGCTCAATGCCCTCAATTCCGGCGAGATGCCTCCCGACGACGAGCCGCAGATTCCCAACTTGGAAAAAACGGGATTGCTCGACGATCTTTCGAATGAATTGGCCGGTGCCCGTAAGATTTTGAGCGACTCCGGCGGGAAGATCACCATGCGCCGACTCAATCGTCGCGAATACCAAAACACGATGCGTGAAGTGCTTGGAGTCGAAGTCGATGTGAATTCGCTCCCCGAAGATAACGCTGGCAGTGGTTTCGATACCGATGGTTCATCCCAGTTTATTTCAAGCGATCAGATTGAGCAGTATCTGAAGATCGGCCGCAAGGCCGTGATCGAAGCGTTCCAACGCCGGGCCAACGCGGGCTTCTCGAGACCGATGGTCTTTCGTATTGAACCAGAGGATACGGTTAACCCAGTACTCAGGAACGAGGTCAAAGAGTTGGATGATCAGCGGGCGAGATACCTGCTCTGGAAAGCAGGAGTCGACCGAGCCGCAGCTGCGCCGGAAAACAAGGAAGTGTTGGCGGAGCTTCTAAAAAAGGACCCCAAGAACGTCCCACCGAATGTTCAGTTTTATAGAAATGCGGAATTGTTGAAGGGCGCTCCAAGCCCCAAGGACTATGGATTCCGTGATGTGGGAAGGGCCGCGTTTGCGTATAGTTCAGGAGATCGAGTTTATACTTATTATCAGCATTATGTAGACCTCCCGCATAATGATCGTGGGACCTACCTAAAGACCACCTGGGGAACGGGGCGTATTCTGATTAAGCCGCCAGCGGGAACCTGGCTGCCGGGAACCTACAAATTGCGCATCAATGCGGGGATTGCCGAAGGCGCGCCTCTATTCCGTCACTTTATCCAGCTCGGTCACCCGCAAAGGGATAATCATCTTAAGTCGGGCATCACTGGCGTGATTAGCACGCACCACATTGCCGGGACCATTGAAGAGCCTGAGATGCTTGAAACGGAAATCGTGGTCGGGGCCGACACCATCCGCGAATTCGCTATCCAGGAACGGCAGCCCGCAAAAGGGACGGCGTTGCGTAAGATTTATCACGCCGATAAGGCCAATAATGGCTACGGTCACACTCCCTCCATCTGGGTTGACTGGATTGAGCTCGAAGGGCCGATCAAGCAAAGCGAAACGCTGCTGGACCAAACGCTTAAGCAACATCCGGTTATTAACTCAACCTCCAGTCATACCGCGCTGACGGAATTGGATGCGGTCCGCGCGTTTCTAACTGCCTTTGCCCGCGTCGCCATGCGCCAAACTGAGCCCGCGGAAGCGTTCATCGATCAGCTCGTGGCGATTTATCAAAAAGAACGTACCGGCGGAGAGCTTTTGAGAATTAATTGGAACGGGCTTGAGGAGGCCATTGCCACGCCGCTCAGCATCATTCTCGCTTCGCCGGGATTTCTTTATCTCAATGAGCCGGGAGAAGAGGATGCCCGACGCTCGCTGAACGATCGCGAACTGGCCGTCCGTCTCGCTTATTTCCTTTGGAGCGCTCCGCCAGATGCGACTTTGTTGGCGCTTGCGGAACGGAACCAGCTAAGCAAGCCCAAGAAACTGAGCCAACAAATCGATCGTATGATCGCCGATCCGCGGTCGGATGAATTCGTGTCCGGCTTCGCCCACCAATGGCTGGATATGGAGCGTCTCGATTTCTTCCAGTTCGATGTGAAGCTCCACCGCGAATTCGATGAGAGCGCGCGGGCCTCCGCTCGACAAGAGGTGTATCAGTCTTTCTCCTACTTGCTCCGGAATGGGGACAAGGGACAACTCCGTAATCTTCTCAAGGCTGACTACGTTCTCATCGATGGCCTGCTTGCCGCTCACTACGGTATTGACGGCGTCAGCGGGGATGCATTTCGCAAGGTCGCCTTGCCGGGTGG
>JABITN010000257.1 GCA_018700525.1 Opitutales bacterium | reverse complement strand
TTCGACATGATGGATTGGATCGATTTTTCACGTTATAATCCGCCCGTTTCGGAGGTGGAAATGGTACATACTGTACGACACCCGATTCGGGTCCCGAAAATTATTCTGCTCTCTATTTTCGACAAGATGCCGAAGAAGGAATTGAAACTGACTCGGAAAAACGTTTTCGAGCGGGACAAGTATCAATGTCAGTATTGCAGTAAGAAACTGCCTTCGGAAGAATTGAATTTGGATCATGTTATACCTCGTGATCGTGGAGGGAAAACGACTTGGGAAAACATCGTCTGTTCTTGCGTTCCGTGTAATTCCCGAAAATCGAATCGCTTGCCTCACGAGGCGAATATGCGTTTGATGCGCAAGCCTTCGAAGCCCGCCTGGCGTCCGGTTATTAGTTTGGTGGCTCGTGGTCGTAAGCTAGAGGAGTGGAAGCGTTTTATCGACATCGCTTACTGGAATGTCGAGCTGGAGAGCTAAGGGTGCTATCTGGTTCTCGGGCTTATTTTCGTAGCGGATTTGCGTGAGCTAATTACGCCAGCGGTAGTTCGATGCGGAGAGTGGTTCCTTGATTACTGGATTTCGCAATTGAGATATCGCCGTTGTGGGATTGCAGAATTCGTTTGGTAATGGAGAGCCCAAGGCCAGTTCCTTCGGGTTTTCCTGTGAGGAAGGATTCGAAAATATGGTCTTGGATGTCTTCTGGGATTCCTGTGCCTGTATCCGAAAAATAGATAGCTACCTTCTTTCGACCTTCTTCGTCTTCGACTGCGGGGGAGATCGTTAGATTGCCGCCGTTGGGCATGGCTTCGGAAGCGTTGATAATTAGATTGAGAAAAACTTGTTGGAGTTGGCCCTTGTTTCCGTTGACGATGATTTCGTGCCCGACAGGATTGCTCTGCAGCACAATTCGTTGTTGCTGCATCTTTAGCCTTAAAAGGAGGATCGTATCTTGAACGAGTTCGTCGATCGACCAATTCGAATTGAGGCTTTCAGGGGCTTTGCTGAATGAAAGTACTTTGGATACTATTTCCTCGAGCTGGTTGATCTTGTCTATGATTATTTGCGTATCCTTTTTTCGGGGATCGTTTTCTTCGTAGTTCAATCCGAGGGAACCGAAGAGCAGCTTTATTACGGTCAGGGGATTTCGGATTTCGTGGGCTATCTCTGCCGAGAGTAGTCCTAGGGTGGTGAGACGCTCGCTTTTTCTGAGTAGGTCTTCGCTGTTGAAAACGCGGGCGTAGAGGTCGGCATTTTGGGCGGCTACTGCCGAGAGCGAAGCGAATGCTTGGAGTAATCGCTTTTCATCATTCGGAAATCGGTGTCGGGATTGAGTGAATACATTTATCACTCCAATAACCTTGCCCTCGTACATCATTGGCGTGGAGAGACAGGAATGTACGTCGGCCATCTTCGGCGCGTCTTTTAGATCGAAGTAGTCGGGAGTGGTGATGTTCGAGAATTCGATTTGCCGGCGTGTTTTGATGGCCGGTGAGTTCATACTCTCCTCGAGCTGGAGGACTTCGATTCGCGATCTATATTCCGAGCTGGGAGGTTTGACCGCTTGCAGGGATACTTGGTTTTTATCGACGTCGAAAAGCTGTAGAGTGGCCATTCTCGATCCGGTCAGATCCAGAACCGATTCGGTGATGCTGTCCCAGAGCCCTTGCAATTCTAGGTTCGAGACTACGTTTTGACCTACGTTGAAAAGCGCATTGAGTTGGTCGGATTGATTGACGAGTTGTCGTTGTTTCCAGATAGCCTGCAGGGATAGAATTGCTTCGTCGGTGATGGCTTGGAGACGTTGGATATCATTGTCACCGTAGTGGTCGACTTGATCGGAATCAACGTCGATAACGCCGACAATTTGACCTCCCGAAATCATTGGTGTGGCGATTTTGCACCTGACATTTTCAATCAGTTGAACGTATCGCGAATCTTGGAGTACATCTTTAGCGTAAATCGCCTTTCCTTGGAATGCGACTCTTCCGGATATGCCTTTCCCTATGTGGAGGGCTAGCTCTTCGGTGTCTGCTGGGTAACCAAGCGTGAATTCCTTTTCAAGCAAACCGGAGTTGGGGCTGATTAAAGCAATCGACGCTGACGAAGGGTGGAAGAGGCGTTGGATTTCCTCCATGATCACCTGGAACGCCTCACGTACATTGAAAGCGGAACTGCTGATTTGGCTGATCCGATAGAGGCTTAGCAGGAGTTCCGGATCGTCGATAGATCGATTTTCGTTGGGCTGAGACATTGTAAAATTAAGTATCGATGCGCGTGTAGATTCCGCCTCCGAGGAGTTGCTTGCCATTGTAAAAAGCGATTACTTGACCGAGGGCTAGGGCGCGTTGCGGATCTTTGAATACAACTTCAGCGGTACCGTCGCTATTGAGCGAATATGAAATGGCGACTCGAGGATCGCGATAGCGCACTTTGGCTTCGATTTCGCACGGAGCTTGGATTGCCGTTCCGGTAAAACTGAGGTTGGAAACTTCGCAGCTCGATGAGTAGAGTCCGGGAGCGGTGGGTGCTTCGAGCGAGATGAGCAGGGCGTTACGAGCCTGGTCTTTACCGACGACAACATAGTTGCGGTTGTCGGTATTCGAAGGAATCCCGATTCCTTTGCGTTGTCCGATTGTGAAATAGTGAAGGCCTTTGTGCCCGCCTAAGGTTCGGTCGTCGTCGGCTCGGATAATGGGGCCTGGCCGATCGGGAACGTATTCGCGCAGGAAGTCCTGCATTTTGATATTGCCGATAAAGCAGATGCCTTGGCTGTCTTTTTTGTTG
>JABITN010000235.1 GCA_018700525.1 Opitutales bacterium | reverse complement strand
GCTGTGCTTGCTCAACGATTGAGAGGTTAAAAAAGGGCGCCTAGGCAGGACACTAATGGACACGCAGGAAGAAAGCTGAATTAATCTGAGTTTATTTTTCGGGCTTGGCCAAGGATTGAAATCTTCGTGTTGCTCTGTGTCCGTTGTGGGCATTTCTTTTTTTATTTACATTAATTTATTACTATGAAAATCGCACTAGCATATTCGGGCGGACTGGACACTTCGGTATTGGTTCGATGGTTGAAGGATCATTACAATGCGGAGATCGTTACCTTCGCTGCTGATGTAGGACAGGAAGAGGAACTTGATGGCCTGGAAGAGAAGGCTTTGGCGACGGGTGCTTCGGCTCACTACACGCTCGATTTGGTGGAGGAATTCGCTGCCGATTTCATTTATCCGATGATGCGGGCCAACGCGATTTACGAGGGCCAGTATTTCCTAGGCACTTCGATTGCCCGCCCATTGATCGGCAAGGCTCACATCGAGCTAGCTCGCAAGGTGGGAGCTGAGGCTTTGGCTCACGGAGCGACTGGCAAGGGAAACGATCAAGTTCGTTTCGAACTGGCCTACGCGGCCTTGGCCCCGGATTTGCAAACGATCTCGCCTTGGCGGATGGACGTGTTTCGCAAGGCTTTCCCGGGACGCAGCGAGATGATTGCTTACTGCGCGGGAAATAATATCAACGTCGAGGCATCGGCTTCCAAGCCTTACTCGATGGATCGCAACCTCCTTCACATTTCGTACGAAGCAGGCATTTTGGAAGATCCTTGGTTCGACCCGACGACCCCAGAAAACAAGGCGATGTACAAGTTGACAGTCGACCCGGAAGATGCGCCGAACGAAGCGCAATACATCGAGCTTGATTTCGAGAAAGGCGACTGCGTGGCGGTCGATGGCGTAGCAATGAACCCGGCCCAAGTACTCAAGTCGCTCAACGCCTTGGCAGGAAAGCACGGCATCGGACGCGTCGATATCGTGGAAAACCGTTTCGTTGGTATGAAGAGTCGCGGCGTTTACGAGACTCCAGGAGGCACTATTCTCATGATGGGTCACAAGCAGGTCGAGTCCATCACGATGGATCGCGATCTCGAACACTTACGCGATAGCCTGATCCCCAAGTACGCCGAACTGGTTTACAATGGTTTCTGGTACGCTCCCGAGCGCGAAGCGCTACAGGCTTTGATCGATAATAGCCAAAAAAGCGTCACTGGCACGGTCCGACTCAAGCTCTACAAAGGCAACATTACGACCGTCGGCCGCAAGTCGCCTTACTCGCTCTACAGTGAAGATGTTGCATCGATGGAAGGCGTGGAAAGCGATTACAATCCGGACGACGCGTCTGGATTCATCCGTCTCCAAGGCCTTCGTTTGAGAGAGCGCTTCGCCAATCAAAAGCATTTCATCGAACAATAGTAGCTCACGTAGCTAGCCGATTTTCAAAGCCCTCGAATGTCATTTCGGGGGCTTTTGGTTTATTTGTTTTAGCTGCGACTTTCGGTCTGTTCGGGAGGAGACAGCTTTTCGTAGATCTTTTTGGCTGTGAGGCTGGCGAGGACGCAGGAAATTGCGAAGCCGATTATGGCTAGGATGATGATGCCTCGAGGAACTTTGCTTTCGCCGGTGAGTTCCTTGCGGGTTCCGAGGTAAATGAGAGTGAGAGCGAGGGCGGGGATGCCAAGAACCGTTAACGCTTGGGCGAGAGTAATGAGTGAGACGACGCTGCCGGATTTCGCTAGGGAAGCGAGGGCGACGAGCAGTCCGACGATGAGGGCGATGGTCGTGAAGAGAATCGGGCCACGGTCTTTAAGTTTCGATCCCATTCCTAGGGAGTCGGATAGTACGGTTCCTCCGATCATGGCATTGACGAGGAAGGAGCTGAGGGCCCCGCCAAGGATACCGGCACAAAAGATGATTTTGGCGCTCGGGCCGAAGAGAGGCTCGAGTTGGCGGGCAATATCACCGACGGACGCGAGGTTTACTGGCTGCGTTTGCCCATAGAAGACGCGCCATGAGGTGAGCAGTATGATGGCTGTGACGATGCCAAGAATCGAGATACTGAGGATTGAGTCAGTCAATCCTTGGCGTGTTTCGCTGAGCCCCCAGCCTTTTTCTTTAACCAGGTAGGCTTGGTAGAACGCGCCGCCAACGGAGAAGGTCGTGCCGATCATAGCCAGCAAGGGGAGCCAATCTTTGGCCTGGTTCGAAGGAGTTGGCTCGAATCCTTGAGGTTGGAGGAAAACGACGAGAAAATTAATCAGAAAAGCTAGCACCATGAGGCCGATGAGGACTTTCATGACCTTTTCAATAGAGCTGTAGAGGTTCCGTAGCCGGTAGAGGCAAACGATGACGAACAGGTTGACGCCGACGAGAATAGCGGCTCGCGTGATTAGACTAAGCGGTTTGCCGTCGGAGAGCGATTCGAGGCCTCCGACAAGCGCGATGTTGTTGGAAGATTGAAAGAGGGCGACAAGGACGAATAGAATTAGGCCGATCGCGATCGTGACGGGTTTGCCAAGTCGGGCGGAGAGTTCGTCGCAAAGGCTGCTTTTGTAGACCACACCCAACCGAGCGGCTAGGGCGACCATGGCGATCATGAGGATTGTCGCTCCCGCAATGACGGGCAGGGCGGCGATGCCGAACGTCGCCCCGACTTTAGAGCTTGTTAGAATAGAGCCAGGGCCGAGGACGACGGCTGCTACGATGATGGCGGGACCGATCGATTTGAGGATGGGTTTCATGGGGTAGAGGTTCGAGGGGGAGAAGGGATTAGATTGTGGCGACCATTCGTTCCAAGCGTTGCGCGAAATCGACCCAGACGCGTCTTCCTTCGCCGGATTCGTCAATATCTTGGCCGGCATGGATGGCGGCTTTAATGTGCGGTTCGATTGAAAGCCAGCCATCGTAGCTGGTGGCGCTCAGGTCTTCGAGAATGCGTTTCTGGACGGGGTCTTCATCAACGTGACAGGCTACGTAGTCTCCGCCGTTCTCGCCTGGCTTAGCGCATTTAATATGCACGTGGGCAATTTGATCCCGGCAACGCTGGTAGTAATTCCAGGTTACTTCGGTGTCATTGTCGTGCAGGCTGTTATTTCCCGTGTCGAAAATCAATTGCAATGCTGGGTGGTCGACGGCTTCGACCAGTTCGAGATAGCCGCTGGCAGTCTCGCCGTAGCCATTACAATTCTCGTGGCCGAGGATCACTCCTTCGTCGCCGGCGATTCGGGCCAGTTCCTTAAGCCGCCGAACGGTTTCCGCTTTCCAGTCTTCGCGGCTTAGAGCGTTGGGTTCGGGATTAGGATAGGACATGATCCGTAGGAATTTGGTGCCCGCTTCGCGCATGCGAGGGGCAACCCGTCTGAGTTCATCGAGGTCTACTTGGAAATCAGATGTGATGGGACGGGCCCAATTGGCAATCTGTCCGCCGAATCCTGCTATGGAAATAGATTCCGATTGGAGGCGTTCCCAGGTCTGCTTCCACTCGGTGTTGCTCAGGTCGCAGATGTTCTTTCCGTCAATCAGTCGAAGCTCGATGGCATTCCAGCCAACTTCCCGGAGGGTCGAAATCTGGCCATCCAGAGTACGTTCAGCTTCGTCGGCGAATCCAGTAAATTTAAAGGGCATAAGGCAATAGAGTATCCTTCCCTACGCAATCGAATCGCCGCTCTAGCGTCGACGAAAATTGGTGCTTTATGGTATTTGTTGCGAAGGATCGGTTGCCCGACATTGGAAATGAAAAGGACCGCCGAAGCGGTCCTTATGAAATATGAGTTCTGGTAGCAGGTATCTTACTCGGCTGCTGCTACTTCGGGAATTTTGCTTTGGAGAACCATTGCTTTCTGCAGCCAGTAGAAATTTTCCTGAGTGATGTTGGTTTGCAGATCTTCGAGATAGGTGCGAGCGGCGTCGAAATTTTCGTCTTCTACTGCAAGCGTCGCTAGGCGATAGCGAGCTTCGGCGAGGTTGCCGGCGTTTTCGTCGGAAGCGATGGTCCGGAGAATGACTTGAGCAGCGTCGCTTTGATCGTTTTGCAAGAGGGACATTGCTTGTCCCATAAGAGCGGCGTCTTTGATGGCGTCTTTAGCGGAGCTAGCGGCTTTTTCGTAGTAGCCGGCAGCTTTCCCGAACTCCTTGGCTTCGTAGGCTTCGTCGCCAAGTTGCTTGAAGGCGAAACCACTGAGCGGATTGCCTGATTCGTCTTCTGCGAAGGCGAGCTTGGAAGCGCTATCGTCCGCAGAGGCATAGCTTTCCTGAGTTGCGACCTTTGCGCTGGCAGACATGAACAGGCTGAGTTGATAAACTCCGAATGCGACGAAGATGCCGACAATCGCGTAAATGATGAATTTTTGATTCTTCTCCCAGATAAGGCTAAGCTGATCTTCGAGATCGGCTCCACTTGCTGCTGCTGCGGCAACTAGATTGCGCTCATCGCTTTTGGGAGTTGGGTTCTTATCTGAGGGATTGGCCATAATTGTCGCCTGTTATTTTGAGAAAAGGTGATTGAGCGCGTTTTTGGAGCGATTTAAAGCAATTTCGTTCCCAGGTAAGGCCATTCCTTTGGAAACGCGTGTTTTGAGGGATTCGCAGAGTTACTGGCTTAGTCGAATACGACGGTCTTGTTTTCGTAGACCAGGATACGGTTTTCCAGATGCCTGGAAACCGCTGTAGCCAGAGTGAGCTTTTCCATATCGCGACCTTTGCGAATGAGATCGCGTACGGTGTTGCGGTGCGTGATGTTGGCCACTGCTTGATGGATGATTGGCCCCTGGTCGAGATCGGCGGTCGCATAGTGGGCAGTGGCTCCGATGAGTTTAACGCCTCGCTTGTGAGCCTGGTGGTAGGGTTTGGCTCCGGCGAAAGCCGGTAGGAAAGAGTGGTGGATATTGATGACTGGTTTTCCGATCGTATCTAAAAAGATGGGCGAAAGGACCTGCATGTAGCGGGCCATTATGACCAGTTCGATATTGTTTTGCTTCAGCAAGGCCAGTTGTTGGGCCTCCGCCTCGGATTTGGTCTCTCTGGCGACGGGGATGTAGGCGAATGGAATTCCGTAATTCTCCGACGCCTCCTTTAGTGTTTCGTGATTCGAGATGATCAAGGCGATCTCGCAGGGAAAATCGCCTGCTTTCCATCGAAGAATCAAGTCATGAAAACAATGATCGGCTTTCGAAACCATTAGAGCGACTTTCGGGTTACATCCGGAAATCGCGACGTGGGTTTTCATGCCGATCGAATCTCCAAACGCGTAAAATGCCTTGGCATCTTCTTCGGCTGTTCGCTCGCCTTCCACGGCCCATTCGACACGCTGGAAAAAAACGCCTGCCTCCGGATCGTGGTGTTGGTCGGCGTGAATGATATTGCCGCCGTTTTCGAAAATCCAGCTAGAGACTTTCGAAACGAGGCCTTTTTGGTCGGGACCGGAAAGGAGTGCAACGATGCGTGGAGCGTTTGGAGCCATCGCGGTCACACGGTAGCGACGTTCTTACGAACGTAGCTTTGTACGGAACGCACTTCGAAGTCCTTTTCCTTGAGGGCTTCGATGCCGG
>JABITN010000175.1 GCA_018700525.1 Opitutales bacterium | reverse complement strand
CCCACCTTCGTACATGTCGCGTTTGCGGCCTTGGAGAACTCCGGAACTATCGAAGCGGCCTTCCCAGCGTTCGGCAGCTCCGTTGTCGGAACAGAAGAATACGATCGTGTTTTCGTCGATTTTCAAATCTTTGAGCAATTTGAGGATGGCTCCAATGTCGCGATCAAGACGAGTTATCATTGCTGCGTGGACTTTTTCGTCGTCGCTCCAGGGCTGTTTTGAATAGGGCGCCGTATCCGGAATCTCATAACGGCTATGGGGAACTGTGTATGGGAGATAGAGGAAGAATGGATCTCTCTCGTGTCGTTTGATGAAATCCAATGCGAATTCGGTAAAGAGATCATGAGTGTAGGTCTCCTTTTGGTCGTTTCGGTTTTCCGGTAGATCGAATTTCGTTTGATCTTTCCAGATGTAATCAGGGTAATAACTGTGCGCACGTCTTTGATTTAAGTAGCCAAACCATTCGTCAAAGCCTTGGTCATTGGGATGTCCGCTCGTGTTTGGTTCGCCAAGACCCCATTTCCCGGTTATGCCAGTAGTGTATCCAGCATCCTTCAGAACTTCCGCAACGGTAATGTCGGTTTCGTTTAAGGGAACGCGTCCATTTCCACCAGCCAGGCCGACGACTCCGTATTTGCCGAAGTTGCCACGAACGGTTGTGTGGCCGGTATGTAGGCCTGTCATCAATACGGACCGCGAAGGAGCGCAAACGGTTGAGCCGGCATAGCAGTTTGTAAAACGAAGACCTTCTTTCGCCATTTTATCGAGATAGGGTGTTTGGATAACGGTTTGGCCATAAGAGCCAAGATCTCCATACCCCATGTCATCGGCCATGATGAAAATGATGTTCGGTTTGGCACTGTCTGGAGCTTTTGCGCATCCGAATAAGAAATGAAATAGTACGATTGTCGTAATGACGACGAAGGTGAATGATAGCGGAGAATTGTTCATAGGGATTTGAGGAAAGGTTTAGTCTACCATTGGTCTGTACGAAAAGAGCTAGCGGGTAAACCTTCTTTGTTTATGAGATTGGGTTGAGCGTCGTTGGAGAAAGCATAACGTACGGCCTTTGGTTTGGGAACTTTTTTTGAGGATACGATGATTTGATTGCCTTTTATTGTCGCAGTAGCCGAATGAAAAATGCGGTCTTTCCCGGCAATTTCAAAATGGCTTGGATCTAGGCCATCGTTTGTCGTTAGCCCTCTTGTAACGTGATCGAAGCAAAGGTAGATCTTTTTAGGTCTGGTAATGGTTCTCGACAAAATGGGTCCGGAAAAACCCGTATCGAAACCGTATTCATCCGCAAGAGCCAGCAAGGCCAGACGACGACCGACCTCCTGTTTGTTTTTAGGATGAATATCCGTTAAGTTTCCGATATCCATGGTTACGGCCATTCCGGTGCTAGCTAGCGATAACGTTTGAAGCTGGGCTTCACGTAAGTAGGCAGAGTTTTGCTTGTATCTGCCATAGGGAGCGATTTGAGCAAAGTAGAATGGAAAATCGTATTCAAATTCTTTGCGCCATTCGGAGATCATCGTTGAGAATAATTGGCTATATTGATCAGCGCGACTTGAGTTTCCTTCGCCTTGGTACCAGATGACGCCTCTGATTCTGAAATGCTTCAGAGGATGAATCATTCCGTTGTAGAGCCGTGTGGGAATTTTCTTATCGGCTTGCTGGGGGAGGTCGACTGCCTGAGTAAGTTCTTTTTCCATACCCAGTTTTTCTAGACCACCCTTTGGGGTCCAGCTTTCGGCAGAAGTGCCGCCCCATGAAGAATCGATGATGCCGATGGGGACGTTCAAGTTCGAATACAATTCTCGGGCGAAGAAGTAAGCGGTGGAGGAGAACGTTGGAATCGTTTCTGGGCTGCAAACTTGCCACGCGCATTTGGCTTCGGGGACTCCATACGTGACGATACCGGTTTCAACGTCATCAAGAGGTTCCTTGCTGCTGTAGTTCCCTGTTTGAAATAATCGGATCTCAGGATAGTTTGCAGCGGCGATTTCCTTCTCTGAGTCCTGGATCCCCGTGTAGGCGTTAGAGACCTTGATTAGTGGCATCTCCATGTTTGACTGACCTGAACCAATCCAAACTTCGCCGAAAAGAATGTCTTTCAGGTGGAGCGTGTTCTTGCCGGTAATCGTTAGATTATGTGGTTCGCCAGCATCGATGGTCGCTAGAGGGATTGCCCATTCTCCTCTTGAGTTAGCCGTGGTTCTGAACTCTACGTTGATCCAATCAGCTTTGAGTAGAATATCTTCGCCAGGATCCGCCCAACCCCAGATATTAGCTACGGCATTGCGTTGCAGAACCATGTGCGAGCCGAGGATTTTAGGAAGTCGGACGTCTGCAAAACTCGATGTCCAAATTGATGCGTAGGCTACGAAAAGCAGGAAATTTAATTTAGACATGGCGTACCTTGCTGTGAGGTTAAAGAAGCAAGTCAACTGTGATTGTTTTGGTGTGTCGCCTTTACTTGAGGGTTAAGGTCCCTATTTGTTTGCGGTGTCGAATGGGAATTCGTTAAAAATCGAGCACGAGCTTACGAAGCCTCGAGCTATCGATCCGCTACATATAGCATGTAGGCGGCACGTTTTGCTCCTGGGTGCGTTTTTGCAGGTACGGCTTTAACTTTAAAGTCCGCTTTACGTAAGCGCTTTTCGAATCTCGGATCCGCTTGGGCGGACCAAACAACAGCCCGGCCATTTTCTTTGAGAGCGTTTCGAATAGAGCGTATTCCAAAATGTGAATACAGTGAATTATTGCTGGTGTCCACCATGGCTATGGGGCCGTTGTCAACATCGAGCAGGATTGTATCGTAGGTATTGGCTGATGCGCCTCTGATGATTTTGCCGACGTCTTCGGTTAGTATGTTTGCTCGGGGATCGTCTAAAAAAGAGCCATTGAGCGTATTCAGAAAAGTACGATTCCAGTCGACTACTTCTGGCATGAGTTCCGCCGTATCAATTTGAGCATCAGCCGAGGAGCCTTCCATTACAGTTCGAAGGGTGTAGCCCAGGCCGAGACCGCCAACCAAAATTCGGGATGGAAGTTTGTGGTCGATCCTATCGAGACCGAGCTTACCAAGAAGCTCTTCCGAGGCACTCATCTTTGAGTGCATGAGCTGCTGCCCTTTGTAGGTGATCGAATAGGTGTCGTCTTGTTCGAAAAGGGCTAGATTTCCTCCGTCAGGAGTTTTCGTTTCGGCGAGTTTGATCCGGGGTTTCATTCAGGAGGGCTAGAGGGTAGCGAGCAAATCCATGCGATTATGGATTGGAGCTGCTCTTCGCTTAGTTCGTTCAAAGAATCGTTTTCGTAATGAAGTCGTTTTCCTGTTTGAAAATTATCTATCTGCTTGAGGAGGTACCAATCTTGTTGGCTCGTGAGTGGTGGGACCCTATCGGATCGATTTCCTTCGCCATGTTCGCCGTGGCATTCTTGGCACCGTTTTCGGTAAAGCACTTTGGAGTCCTTGGTGGACTTTTTCGATAAGATGTTCCGACCCTCGTTTGGAGTGAGCGACTCAATATGTCTGCCGACGAATGCGATTGATTTTTCGTCTAAAGCTAGGGCATTTGTCTGCATCAAGCTGCCGGCGGCATCTTCGATATGGTTGCCGCGCTGATTGCGTCGAAATTTCCGGAGTTGGTCCGTAACGTACCAGCGTGGAAGTCCGGCAATGGAGGGAGCGTTCATTTCTTTGATTCCCATTCCTGATTGTAAGTGACACGCCATGCATCGGTCGCGAAAAACCGCGAACCCTAGATCTTCGGAGTTTGAGCTAGAATCGGCGTTCAGCGATATAACGGAAAGAAAGGCGATAATTGGAATGATCGGAAAGGTTCGCATCAATAGAATTGGTCGGGAGTTCAAGTGGCTTGAAAGAGAATCGCAATCCTGAAGATTTTGCGAAATGACGAAAATCAAGGTTGCGAGAAATACGATTCTATCATTTCGGAGATATTCTCTTTTTGAAACGTTGTTTAGATTGCCTGATTGAGGAGTTCGGCTACGGTTTTGAGCATGGGCAAGGTCTTTCGATCGATAGTATTCTGTTTAATTGCATCTGGACTTTCATCGATTGCGATCGCTTCGAAGCTTTGTTTGTATGTCGCGGTTGCGGGCGAAGAGAGAATCGCTGTGTATCGGCAAGTAAAGGATACGGGTAAGGTTGTTTTCGAAAGCGATATTGAAGTCGATGGAGGACCACGTGCATTGATGGTGTCTCGAGATGGTCGATTCTTGTTTGCATCGCTGAGCGAAAGCGGAAAAATAGCGAGTTTTGGGATCGATGGACAAAATGGAAGCCTGAGGTTTTTGAGCGAAACGGTGGCGGGGTCGCATGCATCGTTTTTGCATCTGGATCAATCGGAGCGATTTTTGATATCGTCGTATTATTTCGAAGGACATGTCATAATACACGCAGTAGAGGATGGAGTCCTTGGGGAGACTGCACTTCAGACGATTGAGACGGCAGACCGTCCTCACTCGGTCGAAATCGATAAGTCAAACCGGTTTGTCTTTGTTCCCCACACGGCTGCAAATGGGATTTTCCAATTCAAATTCGATTCTAGCGAGGGAACAATTGCTTCCAATGAAGTGGCAGTTTTGAATCGCGAAGGCGTAGCCGGCCCGCGGCATTTTCGTTTAGCCGCGAATGGTTTGTTTGGATACGGAAGCGACGAGCAAGGTAATAGCGTAACGGTTTATCGTTTGGACTCAGAGAATGGGCGCCTGGAAACGCTGCAAACGCTTAGTACTTTGCCCAATGATTTCGAAGGAAAGAACTCGACCTCGGATGTTGGTATACATCCTAGCGGCCGCTTCGTCTATGTTGCCAACCGAGGGCATGATTCGCTTGCGGCTTTTTTAGTTGATTCCGAATCGGGGGAGCTGTCTCCAGTGGATCGCTTTGCGTGCGAGGCGGCGACACGTTCGTTCGAGTTTTCTCCGGATGGTAGGTTTCTCTATGCGGCGGGCAGTGGCTCGGGAAAGTTTGCAGCTTATAGAGTCAATGAAGACAACGGTGCTTTGGTCCGTTTTCAGACGCTAGAAATTGGGGAAGATCCTTGGGCAATGGCGATAGTTGAAACCCAGTGACTTAGCTATCGCGGGACAGCGAGAGCACTGCCCTACGGGCTAGTCCAGGATTCTGGAGCGGGCGGCAACATTCCAGTAGCCGGTTATACGTCCGTCAGCGGCGATAGCGGCTTTGTTATAGAGAGCTACGGTTGGGCAGATGTGTTTAGGGATTCCTAGAAAGGAATCGCCGACTGAGATTTTCGAGGCTCGATCGCTTTTCAAGACGAGGTGCTCTTCGCTGTGGGAAACGAAGGTCGCGTCCTCTAGTCCAAGGAGTCGAACGCGCGGAGGCTCCATTTCGGAAGCGACTGCTTTGTGCCCGAGGTCGAAGCAAAGGAGTCCAGGCGCAGGCTTACTAATGACGCGAGTGTAAAGCAGGGCAGCATGTTGAAAGGGCAAATCGTGAAAGGTATCTCCGTATCCGAAATCCCATAGCAGTGGAGTCCCGGGGCTCAGTTCTACATCGCGTTTCGCGTGGATGGGGAAGGTGGGACTGCCGCCGGCGACGATTTTAGGAATGTCGAAGCTGGCCTCGTTTAGACTCTTTATGAGAGATTCGACAGTTGCGAATTCTTGGTTGGTTTGGCGGGTTCGTTTTTCTAGATTCGATTCGTGTATGTGGCCGTCGTACACGTGGAGGCCTCGAGTGATAAGATTGCTGGCTTGGTGGATATGGGCGTAAAGTTCTGCTGCGGATTCATTGGGAGCGATGCCGGTACGATTCATTCCGCTATTAATATCGAGAAATACTCCGAGCGCAATTGCGCTATTGGCGCAGGCGGTGTTGAGTCGGTTGATGGTGTCTTGATTGTCTACGATCGTCGAAAATCGTGCATCCGGATTTTCTTTCGCCAATTGAACGTAGTCTTGGATGTCAGGACCGGCAGGTTGGTAAGCCAAAAGCATATCTTCGACTTCGGAAGTTACTAGCATGCGAGCTTCTGCGAGCGTTGAGCATTTGAATTTTCGAATCCCGCACTGCATTTGCAGGGCCACGATTTCGGCCATTTTGTGCGTTTTTACGTGCGGACGGAGTCGGTCAGGGTCTCCGGCTATGGCGATCATTTGCCGGATGTTCGCTTTGACGAGTTCGGGGTAGATTATTAGAGCGGGCGAAGGTAATTCGTCCGCATTTGAAAGGCCTATTATGGAAGGGGTCGTCATTTGAGGCTAGAGTGAAGATTGATTGTGGCGCTTTGGCAAATACGGCTTTGATGCCGAATAAGCATTCGTAGAATTCGTCCCAGTTGAGACAGACTGACTCGATGTTTGAAAAGCGTTCTAGCGATTGGAGATTGTGCTCTGTTTGATGTTCACGTTGGTAAAGCTTTATGAATTTCCAAATAATATTCACTCTTTGCTGGAACTTGGAGTGCCGATTGCTTTCTTTGTTCTCCAGGAACGATTGAATATTATGAATATGGATATGCTAGCGATGTTTTTTGGTGGAGGCGGAGGATTTATGGGTTACTTTATTTTCGTAATTCCAACGATTATTTTGGCCATGTGGGCGCAGTCTAAGGTTTCGTCGGCCTACAATAAATATGTTCGAGTACCATCTCGAGGAGGTATTACAGGTGCAGAAGCGGCGGCAGCAGTGATGCGCAATGCTGGGATTAGCGATGTGAAGATCGTTCAGGTTCGTGGCCACTTGACCGACCATTACGATCCGATCGGCAAAAAATTGGCGCTTAGCGAGGAGAACTATCGGGGAACTAGTCTGGCCGCTCTCGGAGTTGCTGCCCATGAGGCCGGGCACGCTGTTCAGCATAAAGTCGGCTACGCCGCTTTGAAGGTTCGGATGGCTCTGGTGCCCATCACGAATATCTCGACGCGGGTTTTGCCGATTGTGATGATAGGGTCGTTCTTTCTTATTGGTGGCGCGTTGAGCGTTACGCTTTTGAAGCTCGGTATTTTATGCTACGTCGTCCTGACGGTGTTCCAACTGATCACGTTGCCGGTCGAATTTGATGCAAGTGCTCGGGCTAAGAAGGAATTGGTCTCGTTGGGGATTCTAGGAAGCGATGAGATGGTTGGGGTCAGTAGGACCTTGAACGCGGCTGCGTTGACCTATGTTGCGGCATTTGTCAGCTCCCTAAGTTACTTGTTGTATTTGCTCAGTATGTTCGGCGGGAGGAACGATTGATTCGAACAATTTAGTCATCGCTCGCGCCTTGCTAGCAATTGTCGCCGACACGATAAAATAAAGGTACGGCTTCGCCGAAATAAGGTTATAAGTCTTTATCCTTCTTCGTGCCTTTTTGTGGCCATGTATTTCTATCGATTCTCTAGGTTTATAAACCAAGGTATGGAGGGTCTGCTAGGTGAGAGCTAATTCAGCAGCGGCTTCAACGGGCGTTTTATTGGTGAATCGAAGGACTGTGCTTGGAAACTCGGAGGCGATTTTCTTGAGGATAAGATCCTGGTAGGGCGTTTTAGTAGTGCCTAAGCTGCCGATGATACCGAGATTGAAATTCTCGCTTAAGGAGAGTCGGGAGAGCGTGTCGCGAATAAGCTCGATCAGCGAATCTGCGTTTTTGTTTAGGATATATTGGGCTGTAGGATTTCCTTCTTGAGCTAGATTGATTAGCTGAGGGGCAAGCTTTGCAATATCGTTCCGATTGGTTGATGTTGATTGAAGAAGTCCCGCTTCGATACCTTCTAATCCGATCGCGTATCCGCTTCCGGGATCGTCGATGGTTTCAGTGCGGCCGCTGGTTAGGATGATCTCTCCGGTAATGTCCTTGCCTAGGCAAGAAGTTCCTGTGCCGCAAATGAGAGTGATTCCGGAGTCCTTTCCTAAAACGGCTCTGTAGGCGATTGAGACATCATGGTCGATGCTTAGGCGAGCATTTCTAGTCCATTGGAAATGCTGGAGTTCGCTAGTTAAAAGCATCTGTTCTTCGGTATTGCGGATACCGGCGATACCGCAGAAAACCGAGGCGATTCGAAGTTGTTCGGGAGCTGCATTTTCCAAGGCTGCTTGAACGGCTTCGTTGATATTGGAAGCAGCTTTGGGATAGCCGATATTATGTGGGTTGGATCCGGGCGCGAAGCCTTTGGAGAGGTGTTTGCCGTTCGCATCCATGAATAGGGCCCGCGTATTGGAACCACCGCCATCAACGCCTAGAAAACCTTGTATCGGGTTTTTGCCCACGTATTTTTCGAAGTTGTTCGCTAAGCGGAGTTACGCCTCTACGGTTTCGGGGTCAACCCATTTGCCATGTTCTTTGATGAGATCAATGAGGTGTTGATCGGCTTCGGCTTGAGGGATGTTGTATCGGACGCAGTTTTTGCCGACGTATAGATTGATCTTGGCTGGGGCTCCGCCAACGTAACCGAAGTCGGCATCGGCCATCTCGCCTGGACCGTTTACGATACAGCCCATGATGGCTATTTTGACGCCTTTGAGGTGGCCGGTTTGTCCACGGATGCGCTGGGTTGTTGATTGGAGGTCGAAAAGGGTGCGTCCACAGCTGGGGCAGGCCACGAACTCGGTTTTTGAAATACGCGCTCCTGTGCCTTGAAGGACGTTGTAGGTGAGTTTCGTTGCCCGCGTTAGGTCTTTGTCCGTCTCGATGCTGATAAGGTCGCCGAGTCCGTCGCAAAGAAGGCTTCCAGAAAGAATGCTTGCATCGAGGAGGCGGTTTAGAAACGAAGCTGTCTCATTTTCGCCGGTATCCGAATTTCTGATCCAAAGAGGTGATGGATTTTGCCAGTTCTGCAGGCGGTTGGCGAGGTGACGATATGAGCCGATTCTATGCTTGGGCGAATTGGTTCGAGTCTGCGAGTTGAGGGTAACGATAAGGTTGTTGGCGGGTTCCGAGCAGATTCCGTCTGAGACGTTGGGGGTTAATCCAACGATCGGAATCGCATCGAAGGACGAACAGATGCCCAAGAAGCGTTTGTAGGGGGTAAGCGCGTCGGCATCGAAATCTCGAATAAGCGCGAGCGGCAGTTTGGAATCCGTTAGGGCTCTCGATAGCGATTCGAGATCGATGCTCTGCGGGATCTCAAGGACCAAGAATGAAACGTAGGGTTCGATTCGCTTCCAAGTAGCTTCGATATACTGGAGTTGGTCGACCGTTTGAACGGCGATGCAAAGTCCCTCTATGGGAGTGTCTTTGAGTTTCGGGGTCGCTTCGGACAGAGCGGTTTCGAGGGCTTCGAACTGAGTCAATTCAAAGGGAGTTTTCGTGATGACGGTAGGCGGTTCTTCGATGCCGATGCTCTTTTCCGGTGTGAGCTCGAAGGTGGCGATGGAGCGTCGCTGAAAGTGGTAGGGATCGATTGTATCGGGTTTCTCGGTCTCTTGTTTGGCGTCTCTCCAGTTTGCCATGACCTTTTTGACGAGGGCTTGAGCTACTGGGATTTCGAATACGGGATCTTCGGTTAGAGAAACGCGGATAGTGTCGCCAAGTCCATCCATGAGGAGACTTCCGATTCCGATAGCGCTTTTGATTCGACCATCTTCGCCGTCGCCCGCTTCGGTCACTCCGAGATGGAGCGGATAGGTCATGCCTTCGTCGTTCATTCGATCGACCAGCAGGCGATAAGCTTCGATCATGACCTTGGGATTGCTGGCTTTCATCGAAAGGATTATGTCTCGGTAGCTGTGCAATTCGGCGATCCGCAGGAATTCCAGGGCAGATTCGACCATTCCTAAAGGAGTGTCGCCGTAGCGATTCATGATGCGGTCGGAAAGGGAACCGTGGTTGGTGCCGATACGCATGGCTCGCCCAAGTTCTTTGGAGCGAAGGACGAGCGGGGAAAATCCTTCGTGGAGACGTTTGAGTTCTTTTTCGTATTGGTCGTTCGTGTATTCGCGAGTCGAGAATTTTTTTTTGTCCGCGTAGTTGCCGGGGTTGATGCGAACTTTTTCGACGTGTTCAACGGCCTCCATCGCTGCGGATGGAAGGAAGTGAATATCAGCGACGAGAGGCGTTTCGAAACCTGCAGCTCTGAATTGGGAACGGATATCCTTGAGGGCGCGAGCGGCGGTTTTATTTGGGGCGGTTATGCGTACGATTTCGCAACCGGATTCGGCTAAAGCGATGGCCTGTTTGACAGTCGCGCTTACATCCTGCGTATTCGTAGTGGTCATAGACTGGATACGAATAGGGTTTTCGGCTCCGACTCCAAGGTCGCCGATGAAAACTTCTCGGCTGGCGCGTCGAATTGTCGAGAAGCGCGACGAGCAGTAGACGCTCATAATATTCCTTGGTTGAGCGGTGGCATGGATTCGCTTGGAATCATACCGGCGGTTCTTCTACTTTGATGAGGTAAACGGCTGGTCGGGGCTCCGTTTTATCTTTGACGAATGTGCGGCCAATGTCGTGCCAAGTGACGTAAATCATAAACGAAAAAAGGAGCAGCATGAAACTGCCTTGAATCGCTGCTGCGAAATTAGGGGGGATCGGCTTTCCGGTAATCTTCGCAATGGTCGCGAAAGCGATATGACCACCGTCGAGGACTGGGATTGGGAGGAGGTTGAAGATCGCTAGGCTGATGTTTATCATCAGTGCGATCTCCATTACTCGAACGATTCCTACGGTGGATGTTTTGGCGATGATATTCGCTATGCCAACGGGTCCTGACATGTCCTTCATCTTCGCGTCTGAGTTGCTGTTGAGGAGGGATTTTATCGTTTTGTAGGTTTTGTCGATAACGTCCTTCGAGAGTCCAATCGGATTAATGTGTATGTTTTGAGTTTGGATCCTGGAGGCGAGGCTAGCTCCTATCGCGTAGAATTGATCTTCGGACGTATTTAATTTTGAAAGAACCGGAGTTATTGAAATCGTCTCTTCTGTGTATTCAGGACCTACTGGATTTGGATTGATACGAGCGATTTTCAGTTCCAATTCGTCGTTGCCTAATTCTTTGATTATGCTCGTGAAGTGTTGCGAGCTGAAGACTGTAATTCCGTTAACCTGTTTTACTATGTCTCCGAATTGCAGTCCTGATTCTTTAGCGGGAAACGAGTCGCTTACGGCTGCGATGATTGTATCCATATTTGGCTGGATTCCGATCATTCTCATTTGATGTTCGGGGTGCAATATTGGGTGGACGATTGCGACGCTTGTTTCGCTATTTCTTATGTATTCGACTTTGGTAACGCGTTTACCGTCATCGCTCATTCCTGACCCCAAAACGACATTAATGAAAATATCTTCAAAAGAGCCAACTGGCTGGCCGTCTATGCTGATGATTTCGTCTCCAACTTTCAATCCGGCTTTGAAAGCTGGATTGTCGACGAAATGGCCTTCTTCTATTTCGACGGATTCGGAGATGGCTCCGATGGTCGTGGCGTATTCTCGCTCGACACCTGTTTTCCAAAGAATAAGGCCAAGAACGAGGGCAAAAAGAACGTTGAAGACAGCTCCGGCTACGGCTACGATGACCTTGGATGTGTAGGATATCGGCTCCATCGAAGCATTTTCTAAGCTTGTTTCTCCTTCGATGCCGCGCATGTCGGCTAATTGAGGCAATGCGACGTATCCGCCAAGCGGCAACAAAGAGACTCGGTAATCGATGCCGTTGCGTGTCCAGCCGAAGAGCCTTGGTCCGAAACCGATCGAGAAGCGTTCGATAACCAATCCTCTCCATTTGGCAGCCAAAAAATGGCCGAGTTCGTGGATGAAGATGGACCCTCCGAAGAAGAGGATTATCATCAGGGCTGCCCAGGAGTATTCTAGGATTTTATCGAGAGTCATAGTTATGAGTTTGATTTAGCTGTAATATCGGCGGCGATCGATCGGGCTTGCGTGTCGTAATCCAAGACTTCTTCTATGCTGATTGGTTCGACATTATCGATGGTTTCTAGTGTTTTCTCTACGATTTTTGCGATATCGACAAATTTAATGCGGTTTTGGACGAAAGCGTCGACTGCAATTTCATTGGCGGCGTTGAATATGCCGGGAGCAACCCCGCAGGCTTTGAGGGCGTTTCGGGCGAGTCCGAGGCATGGATAGCGGTCGTTTTCGAGCGGTCGAAAGTCGAGGCTGAATGCCTGGGAGAAATCGATGCTGGGACAGACGCTTGGACTTCGATCTGGGTAAAGCAATACATGCTGGATGGCGAAGGTCATGTCTGGCGGGCTCATCTGTGCGATGACGGATCCGTCGATGCATTCGACCATGGAGTGGACCATGCTTTGAGTATGGATGACTACGTCGATCTGTTCCGGGCGAACGCCGAAAAGCCATTTGGCTTCGATCATTTCCAGGCCTTTGTTGGCCATGGTCGCGGAATCGATGGTTACTTTAGGACCCATGTCCCAGTTTGGATGGTCCAGCGCTTGAGCGAGTGTCACGTTGGCGAATTGATCGAGTGACAGGTCTCGGAAGCTCCCTCCAGATGCGGTCAGAGTTAGTTTGGCGACGTGATCGGCTTCGATACCTTCCAGGCATTGGAAAAGGGCGTTGTGCTCGCTGTCGACGGGGAGAATAGATACCTGCTTAGCGTGGGCGGCTTCCATGATGAATTTGCCGGCGAGGACGAGGATTTCCTTGCTGGCGATGGCTAGCTTGTGACCAGCTTGGATAGTTGCCAGAGCTGGCATGAGGCCTTGTGTGCCGACGACGGCGACCAGAACAGTGTCGCAATCAGGAAGCGAGGCGAGCTGGCAGAGACCTTCTTCGCCGCAAACGATATTGGCATTGTCGGGCATGAGATCGCGATTCTTGGCTGCTTTCCAAGCGGTCTCGTCGTAGATTCCGATTTCCATGACGGAAAATTCTCGGGCAATGTCCGCGAGCTGCTCGATATTTCGATTGGCGGCGATGCCGATCAGTTCGAGTTTATCCGAGTGTTGGCGAATCACCTTCAAGGCGCTTGCACCAATGGACCCGGTTGCTCCAAGCAAGACGACTTTGGATCGTTTTCCCATGAATGCGTTAGATGATCAGTCCGAAGAGCAAGTATCCGGTAGGAGCGGAAAGAACCAGCGAATCGGTCAAGTCGAACGCGCCGCCAATACCTGGGATGAAAGAACCGCTGTCTTTTTGTAGAGCCATGCGCTTGAGCATACTTTCGACCAAATCGGATACGATTGCGATAATTGCAATTGGGAGGGCGAGTAGAGTTCCCCAGAGAGGGGTGAAAAATGCAGGAAAATAATCGCGAGCGAAGAAGGTGAGAGCAAATCCAAGCGCGACGGAAAGGAGGCATCCACCAGCTGCACCTTCCCAGGTTTTGTTGGGGCTCGTGTTTGGAGACATCGGGTGGCGACCGAATGCTTTACCGAAAAGGAGGGCTCCAACGTCGGTGAATTTAGCGGTCACAATTAGCCAGACCACAAGCATAAGTCCTTTGGCGGGCTCGGCTGGCAATTCGATCATGCGCACTAGAAAACTGAGCATGAACGGAATGTAGATCAGGCCGAGCAGCGTGGAGCTCAAGGATTTGATGCGCTCGTCGCTTTTCCGTTCCCTGAGAATGCGGAGGCAGCACGCTACTATCGTAACCGCGATGATTCCGGATTGGACGTTTCCTGCGTGGCTATGAGCGAACAAATTGGTGTAGTAGGGCACGATAATCATGACCGTTCCCAATATTGTGCCGAATTTCTTAAATGGGCGCTGGCCCATTTTTTCAAGGAGGCCGTAGAATTCGTATTGCGATCCTAGGCTAAGCACTGCGAGCAGCCAGACGGCGGCGTCGGGTCCGATGAAGAAGAAGCAGATGACTACTATGACCCAGAGGATCAGAGTGCTGAAAATGCGTTTTTTCACAGCGGGGGCGGAAGCGGTTAGCGTGAGAGACTGGTTTCCACTTCGAGTTGCTCGCCGGTTCTTCCGAATCGGCGTTCGCGATCGTGGAATGATTGGATCGCTTCCTCTAGGTGGGCTTTTGTGAAGTCAGGCCAACAGGTGCTCGTGAAGTAGAATTCAGCGTAGGCGCTTTGCATGAGAAGAAAGTTGCTGAGTCGTGCTTCGCCAGACGTTCGAACGATAAGGTCTGGGTCGGGCAAGCCATCGGTATAAAGGTACCTGGAGATGGTTTCCCAGTCCAATTCTTCGGGATCGAGTTTTCCTGAGGCCGCTAGGCGAGCGATTGCCTTGGTGGCATCAATGACTTCGTTGCGAGAGCTGTAGTTGAGGGCGAGAGTGAGATGCCAATCGTCGAATTGGGAGGTCGCTTCGATTGCTTTTTTGAGGGCGCGGCGTGGTTTGGCGGGGAGTTCTTCTAAACGCCCGATTGCGTGCAGTCTTACTTTTTTTTCTATGAGGAGGTCGGTTTCCTGCATGAGGAAGAGTTCGAGCAGCTCCATGAGAGCATTGACCTCAGGTTCGGGGCGATTCCAGTTTTCCGACGAAAATGCGTAGAGAGTGAGGTAGTGGATGTCGAGGCCTTGGCATGCGTCGATGATTCGACGACAGGTTTCCACCCCTTGGCGATGACCTTTAATACGTGAAAATCCCTGAGCTTGAGCCCAGCGACCATTGCCATCCATAATGATGCCGATATGGTCAGGTCCGTTCTGTTGCGAGACGTTTTCGCTCATTGAAATAGAGCGGGAATAGTAAGCCTCCTGCGATTTTGCAAGGGTTTATCGAATGGATCCTGGAGGGATGGAGGAAGCGGATTGTCTGGAGGTTGTAACTATTTTTGGAGAGAAAGCGTTTTGTTAGCATGCGTGACGAATGTGGTCTGGAGGTCCGTCACGTATTATATAAATTACCTTTTCGAATCATGAAACGTCGGTCCACTGCAATCCTTTCAATCCTTGCCGTTACGCTTGCCGCTTACTCTGGCTACTTGAGTATGGAAAACCAAAGCTTGAAGCGTCAGTTGGCCAGTCGAGCCATTGAGCCGGCGGCCATTGAAGCTTCGGTCGAGGCTGAAGCGATAGTGGAGGCATCCGTCGCCGAGCCTGCGGTTGCGGAAGAGGGACGTCGCGGACGTTTTGCGGGAGGAGGAAACCTTACTAGCGAACAAATTATGGAACGCCGAAAGGAATTTCAGGAAAAGCAGAAAGCTGCCATGCTTGAGCGTTTTAGCGATCCGGAGCAGCGAATGGAAATGATCGAAGGCATGATGGGACGCCTTGATCGAGGATACGCGGATTTTTTTAAACGTCTAAATCTTCCGGCCGATCAAATCGATGTGTTGAAAACGCTGATGGCAGAACAGACATTGCTTCGGATGGAAGGCCAAATTCTCGCGTCTGGCTCGACGGAAGAAGAACGGGTTGCGCTCAAGGAGGAAATGAAGAGCGAGAGAGACCTTTTGGATAGCGATGTTGTTGCATTGCTTGGCGAGGACAATGCGGAAGCGTTGAAGAAATATAGCTCTACGCTGCAATATCGAGGTGACGTTGAATCTTTGGAACGCTCTTTGAGCTACACGGAGTCGCCGCTTTCGAAACGTCAAAGCGAAGGTTTGGTTAACATTTTGGCGAAGGTGGATAGGGAATACGATTATACCTACGATCTGAAGGATAATCGCGGAGGAAAAGGGCAACCATTAACGAAGGAGATGGTCGATACGTATTATCAAGAGCGGTCGGTTTACGAGGCTGCATTGCTTGAGGAGGCCTCGAGAGTTCTCAATGACGCTCAATTGGCAAGTCTCGCAGAGAGCCAACTATTGGAGTATGAGCGTGATTTACGTCAGTCCAAGCAACAGTTAGAAAATGCAGGAGCTGACGGCGGTCGCGGCTTTGGCGGAGGAGCAAACCGTGGCGGTGGCCGTCCCAGCGGCGGCGGTCGCGGAAGGTAGGGTCAATTGTAAAATCCACGCTAGTCCCTCGGGTCGCTACGATGTCGTTGATCCTGAGCTTCGTTGAAGGGTCGGTCGGCGTGGTTTTGAGATGAATTTTCAGTATCGATTAACCGACCTCTTTGACGATCTGTCCGTCAGCGTATACTAGATTTCCGGATACGAGGGTTTTGATGGTCTTGCCTTTGAGCGTTCGGCCGATCCAGGGGGAATTGGCTGATTTGCTAAGAAAGCTATCGACGTTAGGCGTCCATTCGAGTTCTGGGTCGATTATCGCGATGTCGGCGTCGGCTCCGGTGCTGAGCGTGCCTTTGTTCAGTTTCAAAACTTCGGATGCTCGGTGAGTGAGCAATGAGAGCGTTCCGGAAAGGGACAGGCGCTTCGAATGATAAAGTTGGCCGAGAGTCGCTGCTAAGGCCGTTTCAAGGCCGATTACCCCATGAGGCGCATAGTCGAATTCGACGTCTTTTTCGTAATCGGTGTGCGGGGCGTGTCCAGTGGCAATACAGTCGATGGTTCCATCTTCGAGCGCGTCGAGTAAGGCTACTCTATCCGTTTCGGTGCGAAGCGGCGGGTTCATTTTGAAATTGGGATCGAAGCTTTCGACTTCCGTATCCGAGAACGCGATATGATGGGGAGTCGCTTCGGCAGTTACGTTCGCGCCTCGGGCCTTGGCTCGTCGGATTAGGTCTATAGCGTTTTTCGAGCTAATATGCTGCAAGTGGATATGGGCTCCGGTTTTGGCGGAGAGGATGACGTTTCTCGAAACGATGACATCTTCGGCTTCCTTTGGGCTGGAGCGGAGACCGAGCTTGGTGGAGACGAAGCCTTCATTCATCACGCCGTCACTGGAGAGATCGTAGTCCTCGCAGTGGTCGATGACTGGTATGTCGAACATGTGAGCGTACTCGACCGCTCGTCTCATGAGACCGTTGTTTTGCACGCATTTGCCTCCGTCAGAAATGGCGACCGCTCCGGCATCGCTGAGCGAGCCAGTTGGAGCAAGGAGTTCGCCGGCCATGCCGACGGTGATGCATCCAGTGGGGAAGACGTTGACCACGGCTTCGCGTTGAACGGCGTCTTTAATATATTGTATAGTTCCGGCTGTATCGGCTGGAGGGGAAGTGTTGGGCATGCAGACGACGCTGGTGTATCCGCCTGCTGCTGCGGCGCTGGTACCTGTGAAAATCGTTTCTTTGTGGGTTTGTCCTGGTACGCGAAAGTGGACGTGAAGATCGATAAGTCCGGGTGTTACGACCAATCCAGTCGCATCGATGATTGTGGCATCAGTCAAATTGTCATCCGTTGGACGATCGATGATTTTTCCTTCGGCAATGAATAGATCGCCAACGTCATCGCGTTTGTTTTTCGGGTCGATGATGCGACCCCCTTTTATCCAAGTTGTTTGGCTCATGACACGTTGCGTATTATGCTTTCCATTACGATGCGGCGACTGCATCGGCATTGCCGCCTGAGCAAAGGTAGAGAGCCGCCATACGGGTGGCGAGTCCGTTGGTGACTTGTTGGAGAATTACCGATTGAGAGGAATCCGCGAGTTCCGAGTCTATTTCGACACCACGATTAATGGGGCCTGGGTGCATGATGACCGCATCTTCCTTTAGCCAGGAAAGACGGGTTTTGTTGAGGCCGAACATGCGCGTGTATTCGTTGAGCGAGGGGAATGCAGAAGCGTTTTGGCGTTCATGTTGTATCCGCAGCAACATGACAGCGTCTTTATCGGCGAGAGCGGATTTCAAGTCGTGCGATACGGTGACTCCCAGTTGCTCGAATCCGCGTGGGACGAGTGTCGAGGGGCCTACGAGGGTGACTTCGGCTCCGAGCTTGTTCATCGCCCAAATATTGGAACGAGCGACTCGGCTGTATAGAATGTCGCCGAGAATGGCGATTTTGAGTCCTTCGATCGATCCGAATTTTTCTTGAAGAGTGAAGCAGTCGAGCAGGGCTTGAGTGGGGTGCTCGTGAGCGCCGTCGCCTGCGTTGATGACAGGAATGTCGAGAATTTTGGCGATATAGGCTGCGGATCCTGGAGCGGAGTGCCGGATAACGATGAGGTCGGCGGCTAGGGCTCGGATATTTTCGACTGTATCGCGGAGGGTTTCGCCTTTGGCGGTGCTGCTCGTTTTCATATCGAGCGACATGACATCGGCGCTGAGCTTGGTTGCGGCCATCTCGAAGGCGACTCGTGTTCGAGTGCTATTCTCGAAGAAGAGATTGACCACGGTTTTACCTCTGAGGGCAGGGGTCTTTGCAGTCTTTCGATTGAGAATCTTCTTAAAGGCTTCCGCTGTCTTAAACAACGTAAGGATCTCTTCAGGGGAAAGTTCTTCGATCGATATCAGGTCTTTTCGGTTCCAAGGCATACCTGAAGAGGCCAATCAGCGCTAAGTGGAAAGAATGTCAATGCACGACTTGATAAGTTCGTCTGAATCCAGCTCAACCACGACTTTTTCTTCGGTCGAGGTGGGTTCTTCGATTCCGATGTAATCGGCTTGAATGGGGAGAAGTCGATTGCCGCGGTCGATGAGCGCTGCGAGTTCTATTTTACGGGGTCTTCCGATCGCGTGAACTTCTGCCATGGCGGCTCGAATACTGCGACCTGTGAATATGACGTCATCTACCAGGATAATGGTGGATTCTTCAGGATCATGGATCAGCTCGGTCGATTCCACCTCTTTGGCGATTGGGTTGACGCCAATATCGTCGCGATGAAAGGAAATGTCGATAATCGCCGAATGGGTTTTTATCCCATGTTTTTCAGCGAGTATTTTTCCGAGGATCTTTGTGAGAACAATTCCACCATTGGCGATAGCGGCCAGTACTAGATTGGGCGTTGAACCATGGGCTGCGGCTATTTGAGACGCAATGGAGCCGATTGCACTTTCGATCTCCTGGAATTGGATAGATTTTCTAATAGACACGTATTACTAACTGAAGAGCTAACGGGATGCAGGTAAAGCAAAAGATCTTGAATTGAGTTTATTGGCTAATCGTTAGAGCTGAGTTTCGAGCAATTCGATCGCTGCTTGGTTCTTGAATTCGATCGCGTGATCGAGAGCGGTTTTTCCGGTTTTGGATACGATTTTCGGATCGACGCCGCGATTGAGGAGAAGCTGGATTATGTCGCTGCTACCGCTCACAGATGCTTCGTGCAGAGGGGTTCCTCCGGCCTCGCTGAGGAGTTTCGGGTCGGCACCGCTATCGAGGAGAAATTTGGCGAGTTCGAGTTTGTTTTTGGCGGCCGCCAGGTGGAGGGGCGTCCAGCCGCTGCCGTCCTTGAGACTTAGGTCTGCTCCGGCTTGGAGAACTGCTTTGGCCGATTCGAGATCGCTGCGACTGATCGCGATGTGGAGAGCGGTTTGTTTGCTTTTCGTTGGAATGTTGGGGTCGGCTCCTTGTTGGAGAAGGCTTGTTACGAGGGCCTTCTTTTTGCGAAGGATGGCTTGGTGTAAGGGGGTGTAGCTGCCGCGCCCAGGGCGATTGAGGGTCTCCGGATCGTTGGCGATATAACGCTTAAGATCGTCCAGGTCGCCAAGGGCGATGGCATGTTCAATCGATTGGTGTTTTACGATTGGCGCTATTTTTGATTCAATTCCATTGGCAGGAATTACGATGCCAGCGGTCCATGCGATTCCGTTGAGGACGAGCTTCCGTTGGGCTTCGTCGTTCCAGTTGTAATGGTAGTGACCGCCAGTGAAACCAAAGCCGCGCGACTGGTTGGGTTCGGATTTTATCCAGGCTAAGGTTTGCGGTATCCGGTTTCTCAATGCGGAGCGTACGTCTGGATTGCCACTTCGGGGTCCGTCTTTACCTAGCGAATTTTCAGGAGGATGAGCGGAAAGGAGGGAAGTGACGTTTTCGCCTGTCGTTGGAAACCGTAGGTGGTAGTACCATTCGTCTTCAATGGATTCGAAAGCGACTCCTCGAGTAACGGAGTGTTGGGCAATGGTAGCGTCTTCGAGTGTCCAGACTGGATTGACGGACCAGTCTAATTCGAAATAGGCTCCGATCGCTCTCGAGAGAAAGGCATCGAGTTCGGAGGCTCCGGTTTCGATCGCGAAGTGAAGGATGGCGAAATTTACTCCTTTGCTCAAAAGATCATTGAGTGCATCCGCTTTTCCCTTAGCGACGTGTTCTTCATTTCCATCGCTGTAGAGGACGATGGTTTGGGCGTTTTCGAGGAGTCGGTCATCTTCGGGCCAGCCAAGGCTTACGTTCGCATCGATTCCGAGGTTGCTTTGATTGAGGCACTGGGCGAGCAATTCGCATCCTGCAGGAAATTCGTGTTGGTTCCATCCGTGGCTTGGCGGACCGGCGATGAAGAGGATGTTCTTGGGTTCCTTTTGGGCGAATCCAGAGAAGGAAATCGAAAGAATGACAAGAGTGGCAAACCGAGTAATGAGAACGTTCATAGGGAAGTATGGAATTATCTAGTTCGCGCCGCTATAGCGTGCAAGCGAGAACCTAGAGGCTCTTGTGGACTGCGATGATCTAGTCCTGGTGCAGTTTTAGTTTTGTGGAAGACGTGGACTCCGTAGTGCCCAATTCTGGTCTAATTATTTCTTTGAAGGGGCGTTTGACGTGCGTTTTGCGGGGAAGGTCAGAAGGAGCGGACAGTGGGCTTTTGCGTTCGCGAATTGAACGTGACGTTCGTTTGGAGTGAACATCTTGAAGTGGAGATCCAATAGAAGGAGGAGGGGCTTGAACAGGCTCCTTAATTGGCGAGGCGTTCAGGAATGGGGGAAGCTGAGAATTGACCAAACTTTGTTTATCGAAGGCTGAAAGCGGCCTGTTTCTGGTCATTAGTTTGTAAATGAAATAGATGACGAGTCCGGCCAACGCCAATATGCCGCCTCCCGTTAAATAGAGAATGTTAGGGTCGGTTTTCTCTATGAAATTGGTGACTGCGTCTTTGTCCGCGATTGCATTCGTTAGTGTAAAAGATTCCTCGTTGGGTTTTGTAGCAGTAGCAAAATCGACGAATTGCGTGCGCCCTTGTTTCTGGTCGTTGGCTTGGACGGAAGGTTTAGGCATTTTGGCCTCGATGACTATTGAGGAAGGGAATCCGCCCTGGCTTTCGATGACGCTATCGAAGATATCGATTCGGCGAGATTCTTCGTAAAGATGGATCTCTTTTTCGCCTGCTCTGAGTGATGCTTGAGGCTGACTTAATTCGGCGAAGGCCGCTTTTTCGGTCATTCCAATCCAAATTGCAGCTTGGTTGGTTAACGTTCCTAGGAGGACGGCGTAAATTACTAGACTGGCGCGTTTTAAGGAGAAGATGGCGTAGACTAGAGAATTGCTCACTTATTTAGTATCGGATGAGCCATTGGGACTCTCGAGGAGATTGCCCTGGTTTGTAAATGCTTGAATCTTGCCGATTTTCCCTGAAATCGGAGTTTAAAGGCCGTTTCGAAGGCTTGCTTTGCGGGTTTTTAAGCAGGTATGATCTAACCATGAGGAAGGTTTCGATACCCCTAATGTCTATTATCTTGAGCGTTTTACCTATTTTCGCTCTGGTTTGCGATGGAGCCGGGAATGCGCAGATAGAGAATGATTCCCTGTCGGTATCGATTTCTTTGCAAGGGGCGGAGTTGCAAAGTATTCGCAGTAAAATAACAAACTCGGAGTACCTTTGGCAGGGGGATACTGAGTATTGGGATCGTCGGGCCTTAGTCATGTTCCCAGTGAATGTGGCGTTTCGCGACTGGAAGTTCACGCACAAGGGACTGACCTACGAAATGCCATTCTTAGGGTTAGTTGAGTCGGGATCGTTCGAAAAAGTCGCCGACTCGAGACCGAATAGCGTCGTTTTAGAATTTCGAAATACGGCTGAGACAATCGAACGCTTTCCGTTTCCGTTTCGATTTCGGATTCGTTATTCTTTGGAAGGATCGACGTTGAATCAGGAGTTTTGGGTTGAAAACAAAGGGAAGGAGCGGATGTATTTCGCGCTGGGCGGTCACCCCGGGTTTCGAACGCCTTTGGAAGGCGGGAAAGGACGCGGCGATTACGATATCGTATTCTCCGAGAAAATGACTGTGGACCGGCTCGTTGTGGCGGATAACCTGCATCAAAATAAAAGTCTCTCGTATTTGAAAAACGAAGACAGAATTTCGTTGAACGATCCGCGGGTGCCCAATGCAGGAATGTTTCTGAAGTCGGCTAAATCGCGGCAAATAGGAGTAGGATTCAAGGGGCAGGAGCCGTACCTAACGCTCGATTTGGGGGATTTCCCGAATGTCAATATGTGGACGCCCGAAGGTATGCCGTTTGTTTGTATCGAGCCAATGCTGGGGCATCATGACCAGATTGATGCTCCTTATGAAATTTCCGAAAAGGAATGCGTGATTTCATTGGGCGTAGGGGAGACTGGGCGGTATCGGTTTTCGATGACGGTTAATGATGGCGTGCCTGGGCCTTGAACGGTTTTTGAATTGGATCGTATAGGAGGAATGGCGGGGTGACCCGCTCCTGAAGATTAGTGAAGCTCTCGACGCATTGTCATTGAAATACATTTTAGGGAATGCAGTGTGTGTTCCTTGTGAGGGGTTTCGTCGGGATTTCGTTTGGGCTATTGGGATTGGCGTTGCTGATTGGGTGCCAGACTACGACTCAGTTGACCGATGAAGAAAAGGCCCACCAAAGGCAGGTGGAATTGGCTCATAAGAGGCAATATCTAGAACGCATCCAATCGGTGGAGGAAGCGGTCTACGAGACCTTGCATGTTCTCGGCGAGACGGTTGCTGAATTTAACGAAAAGGAAGCGCTTGGTTATTCGGGAGCGGTTTTCGCAACGAAGCGATTTTATCCGATTGATCTCGAGGAAGTTGTCGATGCTTCGTTTCTGGGAGATTTCGTAGCGGTTCGCTATGTCGTGGGAGGTTCTCCGGCTGATCGCGGCGGATTGCTTTTAGGTGATCGCTTGCGTTTGATAAATGGCCAGAAGGTGCCTAAAGGAGAGCGAGCGACTTCGTTTATCGCTGATCGCCTGAGGAAATTATGGCGTTTGGATGAGCCTAATCAGTTGTTAATCGCTCGGAATGGGGAAGAGCTTGTTCTGGAAATCGAAGCTGAGGAGTCGGCTCATTACAGCGTGATCGTGACTCCGTTCATAGGCGAGGGGATTTATGCGGAGGGAAAGACGCTTTATTTCTCATTGAAAGCAATGGAGAGCCTTGAGGGGGATGAATTCGATTATCTCTGCGCATTTGCACTCGTGCAAAATGTGATGAAGCACGCGAAGATGAAAGAGCAAAACGCATTTATTGGCGGGATGCTGGATATGGCTGCTATGTTCTACGGAGTGAATACAGCAGGGATCTTCGGAAATATGGGAAGAACAGCGCACCAAGCGGGTTTCTTGATCGAGTCGGATTTGTTGGCTTTGTATTCATTGGCGAGAGCGGGAATGGATATCAGGGGGTATCCAGGTTTTTGGGAAGCGAGTTTGTCGGAGGGCGATAGGGGAATTGATCGACAGTCGCAGAAGCGCATCGATGCGATACGGCAGATCGTCGTGGAAATCGAAGCTAAGCGCTTGAGCGGAGAGCCGGTTTATCCGACAGAATACCTTTCTGGGGATTGGACGTTGGACGACTTGAATCTTTAGTTGAAGTAGGATTGTCCACGAAGGACACAAAGAGCACGAAGGGATTGATCAGTCCAAATTATGGTTTCTTCGCGCTCTTTGTGTCCTCCGTGGGAAAATAATCACCTATTTCGAGGTCATTTCTCGAGTGATTTTTGTCGCTGTAGCAGGGCGAATACGGAAATGAGAATGAGTCCTGAGCCGATCCATCCGGATTGAGTGAGGCGTTCGTCAAGGATGAGCCAGCCGAGGATTACGGCGACTACGGGGTTAACGTATGCATGCGATGATACGGTTGTCGGGGTGCAATGTTTGAGAAGGAATACATAGGATGTGTATCCTATGATCGAACCGAAAATGATTAGGTAGATGTATGCGATCCAGGATCGAGCGGATATTTCGCCAATGGATAATGTATTGATTTCTCCAATACATAATCCAGCGACGAGGCAAGCGATGCTTCCGCAAATCATTTGCATGCTCGAGTTGAGCCATGAGTCGATTTTGATAGGGTTGCGCTTGGCGAAAATACATCCGATGGTCCAGGATAGGACCGCTAGCAGGACGAGCGCGTAGCCGCCAAGTCGTCCTGATTCGGATGAGGTGTTTGGAGATTCGATGAGATAGGCGACTCCTCCTAGTCCTAAGAGTAAGCTTCCGATACCGAGCCATCCGGGCTTTTTCTGAACGCCTCCTAGCCATCCCAGTAGTGTCATAAAAAGGGGACTGGAAGCGATTATGAGAGCAGCTATATTCGAATCAACCCAGCGTTCAGCGAAGGTGACGATTCCATTGCCTCCCGCAATGAGGAAGGTGCCGACGATTGCGGAGTGTTTCCATTGCGATGTATTTGGGCGATTGGCTCCCTTGAAGCGGGCCAACCCATATAGTAATGCTCCTGCGATTAGAAACCGACTCGAAGCCATGAAAAAGGGTGGCATGGTTTCGATCGCAATTTTAATGGCGAGGTAGGTGGAGCCCCAGATGAGATAGAGAGCGGCGAAGGCTAGGATGAGCTGGCTTCTCGGCGGCTGTTGGGATTCCGAATTGGTTAGCATGAATGAGATTCGTTAAGTGATTGGCGAATGTCTTTGTCGGTTGCGAATTGGGGAAGGCCAGAACGGATAACTATTGGTCAGAAATATCAAATTTTTGCACGAAATGACCTTTTGGTAAATATATGGCCTGTACATATTTGCACGGCAATCACTGAGAATGCATCTATATCATCTTAAGATGTTACCCCCGTTGGCGCTTTTCACTGCCAATACCCGTGTTTCTATTCCTCTCTGGGATGCGAAGCGATATGAAAGATACAATCAGGCCCAGCTGCTCCCCGGTTTTGGGAAACCCCACCAATACCCAATATGAAAAAACGTATGATCTTTGCGATAGCTGCAGCTACGCAATTTGTTATTACCCTATTCGTCGTCGCCCTTACGGTTTTCGATTTCTTTGGTTGAACCCGAGTTCGGAGGCCGCGATCCACTTGAATGTACAGTGAATGCCGACGCGAAACGTTTCCTTACTCCTTAACCGTTAATCCGGTTTCCTGGGCCCATTTCGTCCAGGCTTTGGCGAGGAGTTGAGTGGTTTCGGGGCGAGCGGAAGCGAGGTTGACGTTTTCGGTGCGGTCGACCGATAGGTCGTAAAGTTCCCATTGCTTCACGAGTTTGTCCCAGACGGCTTTCATGTCACCGACTCGATAGGCTCGATTGCCGGTCCATTCCCAGGCGTAAAAATCGTGGCCTTGGCGTTGCTTGCCTTGAAAGACAGGGAGCATCGATTTACCTTCGAGCGGCAGGATCTCTTGGCGGTTGTAGGTTTTTGGATACTTGGCGTCGGCCATGTCGATGAAAGTAGCCATGAAGTCGATAATATGGCCTGGCTGTTCGTTGATCGTGTTGGCTTCGATCTGCTTGGGCCACCAGGCGATCATAGGCGTATTGGAGCCTCCTTCGTGAAGCCACTGTTTGTAGCGTTTGAAAGGCGTGTTTTGAGCCCAGCCCCAGGCAGGGCCGACCGCCACGTAGTCGTCGCCTGGACCGGCGTTGCGTTTGTTAGGATCGCGACCACCGGGTTCTTCGGCGCAACCGCCATTGTCGGAGAGGAAGCAGATCAGCGTGTTGTCGTCGACTTTCAGTTCTTCGAGAGCTTGGAGAAGGCGGCCTATGTTCTGATCGACCGAGTCGACCATCGCGGCGTAGACGGCCATGCGATTGTCTTCGAATTCTTGATCCGCGGTTTCCCAGGCATAGGATCGCGAATCGCCTTGGGACAGTGGATAGCGCTTGGGGTCGATGAGTCCCATCTCGACTTGGCGGGCATAGCGTTGCTCGCGCATCTTATCCCATCCCATCATGAACGTGCCTTTGTACTTGGCGATGTCCTCAGGTTTGGCGTGTAAAGGGTAGTGAGGAGCCGTGTAAGTGATGTGGTGGAAGAATGGGCGATTAGGGTCTTCCTTCACGAATTGGGTGATGGTTGCGATTGCGTGATCGGTGAACGCGTCAGTGGAATAGTAGTCGCTGGGAAACGATGTGACGCCTTGGTCATTGTGCCCAAATACGCGGGTCTTGCCGCCTTTGTAATCCGGGTCGGGCTGTGCGGGATTGAAGAAATTGCAGCAACCATCGAGCAATCCGTAGAATTCTTGAAACCCGCGATTGTAAGGGTGAGTGGTTTCGCTGTGACCCAGATGCCACTTGCCGGAAAGGGCGGTAGCGTAGCCGGCATCTTGCATTACTTCGCCGAGAGTCACCATGTTGGTCTTTAGCAGGGCTCCCGTGCGGCGTGGCCAAAGTCCGGTGACAATCGAGGCACGAGTGGTCGTGCACTTGGCGTTGTTGTAGAATTGGGTGAAACGCATGCCTTCGCCCGCGAGACGGTCGAGATTGGGCGTTTTGACTTCGCCGCCGTAACAGCCTATGTCGCTCCATCCCATGTCGTCTACCATGATCAGAATGATATTCGGATGGGCGGCATGGGAAGAGATAGAGAGAGCGGAGAAGGCGAGAAGGCTGAGTGCGGAAAGGTATTTCATTGAAAAAAGTGTAGTTTGGTTTGCGAGGGGAAATATGGAATTGATTGTTCTAATTCGGATTTCAGGGAATGCACGAATTTTAGACAAACTATTTGGAAGATTGTGGTGCGACTATGGGGAGTGTGGCTAAATTGGATAGTCATCGCTGCGCTAGGATGCCTCTGCTGGCGGAGGCAATTAAGAATGGCTCCTACGTCGCCAATGAAGGTTTTGGTTGACTAACTTTATTGCCGTCGGGTTAAGATCTCGAAGCTTGCTTCGCCGGGCCTTTATTAGCTCGCGACAGCGAGACTCCTATGCCTCCGGCCGATGAATTATCCGTATTTTATGGATACGTATTTCTCGTACTTTGGCTGGAGCCAGCGGTGGGCCCAAAGGCAGAATGTTGTGCAAATGACTAGGGCTATGAAGAAGTAGATCCAGAAGCTTGGAGCGACGATGCCGTCTGGGTAGGCGAAGCCGACTTTGGAAAAGAGGACGTAAGTCAAGGCTGCGCAGGAAAGAAGCAGGGCGCTTACCAGCATGCTGTAGGTCCAGGGAGTCATTGCTACTTTGGGAGCATGGATGTATTCGTAGGCTTCGCTGTGGGGGCGGAGTTTGGACCAAACGACTACGATGGCAGATTCTAAAATGAAGAGGATTGTGAATACGTGCATCCAATGCATCGGAATTTTGTATCCCGTGCCTTCGAGTCCCCATACGAGTGCGTAATAGGTGACGATATGAAAAACGATAATAAATTGAGCGGCGATTGGAGGTATCCTCAGTTTTCGTCCGAATAATCCGATTACGATCAAGCATGCCAAGGGAATGGCTATGAATCCGGCGAATTTGCTGACGAAGAGAAAAACTCCGTCTGAGGCGTGCACGAGATTGGGCGCGAGAAAGAGCGTTATGATGGCTGCAAATATGGCAAAGATTTTGGATACTTTGATCAGCCTATGATCATCGGCCTTTTTATTGAAAATGGGTTGATACAAGTCGATGGCGAACATTGTCGCCGCTGAGTTCAATAAGGAGTTGAATGTCGAGAAGACAGCGCCCAGCAATACGGCTATGAATAGGCCGAGTAGCGGTTTCGGAAGTGTCGCTTCGATAAGAGCAGGATAGGCCATATCTCTGGGATCTAGTTCGGGGCCGAGAAGGTGGAAGGCGATGAGACCAGGGAACATCGCCATAAAGGGAATGAGCATTTTGAAGAACCCTGAAAGGAGCAGTCCCTTTTGGCCCTCTTTGAGGCTGGCGGCTCCGAGGGCTCTTTGAATGATGAATTGGTTGGTGCTCCAGTAGAAAACGGCCATCACCATCAGTCCGGTGAATACGGCGGAAATTGGTATGGCGTCGAGTTCGTTGCCTAGGCCGATCGCGTCTAGCTTTTCGGTGTGGGTGGTCGTTATTTCTGTGAAGGCGGTTCCTATGCCGCCTCCTAGCTTATCGCCGAGTGCCATGAGCCCGAATATGGGCAGTAAGCACCCGATTACGAGGAGTCCGATACCATTGAGGGTATCTGAAATCGCTACAGCACGCAGGCCGCCGCTAATCGCGTAGATCGCTCCTATAATACCGATAGTCCAAGTGATCAGCCATATGGACTGCATTTGAGACAGCCCAGTCATTTGCTGGATATTGAGAGCTTTCATAAGGGCGAGCGATCCGCTGTAAAGCACGCTCGGAGACCAAATAAAGATATAGCCGAAAATGAGAAGACCACTCACCAGGCGCCCTGTCCCTTCGCCGTAACGCGTTTTTAGGAACGTAGGCATCGTGGCGAACGCGCCTCCTAGATACATTGGCAGAAAGAGTACGGCGAGCAGAATGATGCCGCGAACTGCCCAGATTTCCCAGGCGAGTGCTGTCATGTTACCGGCGTAGGTAAGGCCGTTCTGGCCTATCAGTTGCTCCGTTGAGATATTAGTGAGTAGGAGGGATCCTCCAATGAACAATCCGGTGAGACCGTTGCCGGCTAGAAAGTATCCGCTGGCGGAAGAGACCTGGCCTCGGGTCTTGCACCAGGAGTACCAGGCGACAAAGCCCATGAAGGCGAAGCATGAGAAGAAAGTGAGCATGGGGAAGAAAGGGTGAAGGATGGACAATATCCTTGTTGGGGCAAGGGGCTAATTGGATGGAGATGACTCGGTTTGGAAATCCAATTATTGTAGCACAGGAATCTTGCCTGTGGGGAATAGGTTGGAAGCCTGTGCTGCGCTTACCTTCGGGTAGGGAGAGTGTCGCCTTCGTGCCAGCTTCCGTCTACTAGGGTGCCTGTTGCTACGCTTTGTTCTCCGCGTTGATTGCGAAGGAGAAGGCTGTTCAGCGCGTCGATGGCGATGGATCCCATGACGTTCCGGTTTTGGTAGATCCCGCTTGTTCCTCGGCGATCATCGGAAATGTTCAAGCTGACGTATCCAATATCTTCAGGAATGCGCAGGTTCTCTTGTTTGGCGGCTTCGAAGAATTGATCGCATCGACTGATGACTGCTTGTGGTTTGTGCTTTCGCAGCCAATGGCGTATTGAATTGGTTTGAGAGCTTTCGCCCAATGTTAGAATAGGTATGGGCTCGGGGGTGGGTTCTATTTGAGAAATCGCGTAGTTATGAGCGGCCTCCCATTGATGATGGCACCGATCGGCAAGGTCGGACATTACGACAAGTCCAACGCTCGTGTAACCGCGTTCTCTTAGTTTCTCCCAGCAGAGTAAAAGGTCATCGAATTGATTTTGAATTATGTGGTGGAAATTCGGGTACAGTGTTGGCTTTTCAATCGTTACGACGGAAAAATCTTCGCATTCTAAATCGATAGAATCCTGATGGTATTTGAAGGGAGCTAGTATCAAACCGCGAATGCCGCGGTTTTTTAAAATAGCGCTGAGTCGCACGGATTCTGGAGCATCGGTTTTAACCCGTATGTGCTGAAGGGTGTAGCCGAGTTCCATTGCTCGGGTTTTAGCTCCTTCGATTACTTCTTGGGCGCTTTGCAATTGGGCCCAGTCTTCCGGCTGAGACCAGTTGGAAACGAGGCCGATTACGGAGAAATTACTGCGAACGCGTTTCCGATTACGATGCGCAACTAAGGCTGAGAGAACTGGATCTGGTTTATATCCGAGTTCTTTGGCGATTTGCTTAACTCGGAGAATCGTTTTTTCGGGTAAAGATGGATGGTTCTTTAGAGCCATCGAAACAGTTGCTACGCTAAGTTTAGCGCGCGTTGCGATGTCTTTTTGGGTGTAGCGTCTCTTTTCGAGTGGCATCTCGATTTATTAGAATACGAGGGGTGAAAACGCTAGAATGGTTCCTCCCATTAAAACGAGTAAACCTACGAGAAAATTGCGATAATTGCGGTTTTGCTCAGGAGTCATTGTGAATTCATCTTGGTTGATAGTGACGATTTCCGAGCGAATTTCATCGCTGTCATTTCGAGCGCCGTAGTTGCTCATTAGGTACATGTTGATTGCACAAATGAGGGTGATCCAAGGCGAGAGGTTGAGTTTGTTTTGCAAGAAAACTGGAAGGGCGCTTTTGAGTTCGGCTAGAACTGGAAAGTTGAGCAGGCAGAATGCAAAAAGGCCTAATACGCAGCCGATGCAGAGAGTCGAGAAGGCTGCCTTTTCTGTAGAACGTTTATAAAACAACCCGAACAACACGGTCACAAATACGCCGGGTGCCAGGAAAGCCCAAACAGCAAGTAGGTAGTCGAACAGTCCTTTGAAATTACGGATGAACGGAGCGATCAGCATGCAGACGATCAGAAGCACGACCATGATGATGCGACCGTCTTTGAGGAGCTCTTTCTCGGTAGCATTCTTTTTGATTTTTGCGAAGAAGTCGTAGGTGAGAAGGGAACCGCAGGCGCAGAGTCCAGAATCTACGCTGGACATAATAGCGGCGAGTAGTCCCGCAAGACACAGTCCGAGCAAACCAGTTGGCATTACTTCCGTTAGCAGGCTCACGTATGCATTGTCGCGAGCTACTATTTCTTGGCCGATAAATAATTGTGAAGCCACTACGCCTGGGGCGGCAATGAAAAGGAGGGCTAACGTCTTTAGAACGCCCGCGAATATCGCTCCCATTTTCGCGTGATACAAATTTCCCGCGGAGAGCGCTCGTTGAACATAATCTTGGTCGGTACAGTGACCGTGAACGCCGAGAATAAATCCACCAGTCAACATAGGCAACCAACCGAAAGCATGGTCCCAAGGGCGATAGAGCGACCACATCGATTCACCAGTTGAGTCGGCGCTGGCGAAAATCGTCTCGAGTCCGCCGAGCTCTCTGATTCCAAAAAAGAGCAATAAGGCTCCTCCGAGCATGAGAACAATCATTTGGACGAAATCGCAGTAGATAACGGCTTTGAGTCCGCCAGTGAGCGTGTAGGTGCCGGCGGCTATTCCGATGAGGAATATGGAGACCCAGTAGAGGAGTTCGGCGTTTTCCAGTTGGTCCCAGCCGAGTAGGTGTGTGAGGACTAGAGCTCCCGCGTAAAGTGCTGCGGCAATATTGCCCAGAATGATCATCATCAAATTGACGAAGGATACGATGGTTCGGCAGCGACCGCTGTAGCGCTTTTCGAAGAACTCTGGTGAAGTAGCCAGTCGTAAACCCATGTAGGTTTTGATGAAGAAAGCTGCGAGTAGAATGAAGCAAAGCGCTCCAACGAGCTGAAAACCACCCGCGATAATACCGACTGAAAAAGCGAGGCCAGCTTGACCGACAAACTGTTGGCTCGAAATGTTGGTAGCGAAAAGCGAGGCTCCGATGAACGGCCATTTCATGGTGCCTCCTGCTAAAAAGAATTCTCTTCCGCCTTTGGCTTGGCGTCGCGAAATCCAAAGTCCGAGACTTATAATCGCGATGAAGTAGAATAGGATAATGAGGGAGTCGAGAGTGCTAATTTTCACAATGGGAGGATGGGCGTAGTTGTCTACTAAAGCGGAAGGTGTTTGGCTGGCGAGAATGTGGGGTTGGTTTCTGGCTTGTCGCCGCAGGTAGCTATCTTGTGGAGCGACTCGAACCGAACGTCAACGTTACCTTCCGTTGTTGGCCACCGCATTCCAACGTCGCGTACTTTTACGCCTAGCAGGCGTTTGGTGAGCAGAAGGGTTAGTTCCTCTCTCTTCGACATGTGATCGTCACTTTCGTAAAGATTGTCGATTTCGTCGGGGTCGGTCTTTACGTTATACAATTCCCCTCGATCGTCATGGTAGATCGAGATTTTCCAATCGCCTTTGCGTAGCATGGCTCCGGGACCGAGGCTTGTTGGAAGGTGGGGCGCGTTGAGGGTGAGTCCTTCTATTGGGTCCTTCCAGGTCGGGGCGCCGCCTCCGGCTTCGCAGAGAATCGTTTCCTTACCCGCGTGATAACCTTGGTCGAGGTCGGACTTCCAGGACTTTCCGACCATTGTCATTGGAATATGGACACCGAGCGATTCGAGCAATGTTGGCGCTAGATCGATCTCTTCGGTTAGACCTTCGAAAGTGGAACCTGCCCATCGTCCATCTGGGTGTCGAATGATTACGGGTATGCGAGCCAGGCTATCATAGAACGCGGGAATTTTGTGCGTCATGCCGTGGTCGCCTATGAGTTCGCCATGATCGGAAAAAAAGAGGATCAATGTGTTGTCGATTTCTCCGGATTCCTCGAGGGAGTCCAGCATACGGCCGACATTATCGTCAACGAGTCGAATCTGTCCCATATAAGTGGCTATGGCTTCCCGCATGTTACCTTCGGAACAGGATTCCATTTGCGAATGGCGTCGCCACGTTTCATTGCGAATCGGTTGTTTTTCCGCGTCGTAATTAGTGAAAGACTTCGGGAGCTCAACGGATTGAGGATCGAAAAGGTCTTTGTAGGGTTGGGGACAAGTGAATGCGGGGTGGGGATCCTGATAATTGACCCAGGCGAAAAAAGGCTGATCAGTGTCACTGGCTACCGATCTATTCATAAAATCGATTGTTTCGTCAGTGAGGCGCTCGGTGATGTTGTATTCGCTATTGGTTTCGAGTTCGAAGGCGCTATAGGCTTTTTTGTATTTCGGGTGAGCGTCGTAATTCCCGAGACATATCTCATCGAGCTCATCCCAGACCTGATCGAGCTTTTCGTAGGTGAACAGGTGGTTTTTACCGAACATGCCAGAACGGTAGTTCGCTTGCTTGAGGGATGTAACGAGGTTGGGTATAGCAGGATCGATCGTTGACCAATAGTTCCGGCAGCCATGTTCGCTTACATAAGTGCTGGTGGCGAAGCTGATTCGGCTCGGGGCGCAGAGCGGCGATTGGCAATAGTTGCGGTCAAAGCGTACTCCTTGTTCGGAAAGCCGGTCGATATGGCGCGTTCCGATGTTGGGATGGCCATAGCAACTTAGGAAATCAGCTCTAAGCTGATCCGGCGTAATTATTAGAAGATTATAAGGTTTCAAGCGGGAAGGGGTTAATCACTGAATAAGCTAGTACGTGCTAGCTTTGTCAAGCGAGATTCCCTATTCTGCGATAATGCTTGATGGGGCAGGAATCATTGGATGGTCTTTGCCGCTTCGATTTCTATGAAAAAGCAGGTCAGCACGTCGATGATTGCCAAGGAAGCGGGTATAGCCGTTTCCACCACCGGATTTATTTTGAGCGGCAAGGCTCGCAAAATGAAGATTTCGGAAAAGACCGAGCAGCGTGTCTTGGCGATCGCGAAGGACCTGGGTTATGTTCCGAATGCATTGGCGAAAAACCTACGTCGCAATCGCAGTGGCATTATTGGACTTTTGTATAATCATCTTAAGCATCACTGGGCCGACGAATCGTTAAAAGGTGTCCGTAGTGTTCTCGGCGATACGGAATACTCTCCGTTTTTGTCGACGCATGAGTTTGATGTGAATCTCCTGGAAAAAGAGGTGGAGCTAATGTTGCAGCATCGGTTCGACGCGATTATTTCAGTGCCTTTCAAGGAGGGGAAGAAGACCTATCAACGTATCATCGACAATGGCACGCCCTTAATTTTCCTTAACGACACCCTGGAAGGCATGTCGGATGTCGATATGGTTGCCTGGAATGCTCGTGAGGCTTCTAAGACAGCTATGAATCATTTGATTTCTCTTGGACGTAAGGAGATTGGTTTTGTGGGCTGGGATGATGGTCGTCGTATGATTCGTGCACGCGTCGAGGCCTATAGGAATTGCTTGAAAAGAGAGGGGATTGATCTTCGAGAAGATTGGATGCGCCTGTTTCCCCTTGAGGCGGACATCTCTAATCACGTCGTTGAGATGTTTTCGAAAAAACGTCGACCCGATGCGTTGTTTTGCGGATTGGATATTTACGGTATCCAGGTGATTGGCGCTTTGGAGGGCATGGGCTTGAAGGTGCCGGAAGATGTGGCGGTTGTGGGAATGGGTAATCAACCTGGCAGCGAATTCCCCAGTATCAGTTTGTCGACGGTGAACAGTCCAAATGAAAGTATTGGCGCAAAGGCGGCTAGTTTAGCGATTGAGCTAATCGAGCAGAAGCAGAGCTGTACTGGATCTCGCCACCTTCTGCATGGCGACGATCTCGTGATACGTCGTTCCACGAGCATTTAGAGAAGTTATCTGATCTTTTGGGTGTGAGCGACAGGGTTTACTTAATTGTTTAAGTAACAAGTTTTGACGGTTTGTTGACACGGTAAAGCTATTGGTTTTGAACTAAAGGCTAGCTCGACCTAGTAATTATTTTCTGCAATCAAGCCATACCCCTTCGAATACTCAAATTAAGCGAATCCACGAGCGTTGGCTTTTGAGTTTCTACAATTCGGAACAATTTTAACCTGCTGTAATTTAGTTACCGATGAACAATGAGATGAGGGAAAAAACACAAACCATAAATAATACTGCTATGAAGCTACCAAAACAGACTAGAAACATATCGATAGCTTTAGGGCTATCCGTGGCGATTTTATCGCCAGCACTGGCCCAAGAGGATAAAGACGTTTTCGAGTTGAGCCCTTTTTCGGTGACAGCAACTGACGGTTACACGGCTACGAACACGATTTCAGGAACGGGTTTGAACACGCCTCTAATTAACGTTCCCATGTCGATTAACGTAATCACATCGGATTTTCTCGAAGATAGCCTCATAGGCGATTTCGTAGAAGCTCTGGATTACAATGCTTCCATTACTCAAACCCAGCGCGGCAATGCAGGCAACGCTCGTCCCTCCCCATTTGCAATCCGTGGATTTCGCAATCGTAATTTATTGGTCGATGGCGTTTTGGGAGGTGTGTATTTGCCCCCTCAGATGATTGATCGGATCGAAGTTGTTAAAGGACCGAATACTCTGTATGGACAGTCGGACCCAGGAGGACTAATCAACGTAATTACTAAGATGCCACTCGCTCAAGAAGGTGGATCGGTAACTGCCAAAGCGGGCAGCAATGAATGGCGCCAAATTCGTTTGGATTATACGGTTCGTGCCATGGACGACAAACTCGGCTTACGGGTTATGACGGACAACAAAGAGACCAACGGATGGAGATGGGTTGATGGCCAACGGACTAATTTTATCGGCCTCTCTGGTAGATATAAATTGGGTGAAAACACCGACTTTGATTTTTTAACTGCTAAAAATAAAGTGAATGGTTTCCCCTCGCAGCGGGCAACTTGGTCATTTGAACGTATTCCAACAGACCTAAATGGAGACGGCGATTTTGATGACAATGTAAACGGAGTTAATGAAAAGAATACTCGGTACAATAATACCTTTATTCCGGATGAGTATGTTACTTCGACGAAAGATAATGTCTTCGAGTCTGATAATGACAACTTGGCGTTAGGTCTCCGTCATAGCTTCAGTGATCGGCACACGTTGCAGTATAAGTACAATTTCAACGATACGCATCAAATGGTCTCGTTTAGAGAATTCAATACCTTTGATCAATTCGGCGAGTCCAATTCGAACATGTCGCGTAATGACAGTCGTGCTCGTGATGAGGTGCATACAATCAATGATATTATCGGTTTCGATACGGGGGAAGTAAAGCACCAATTGCTTCTTGGAGTGCGGAAATCCGAGGATATTAGAGGTGGAGATGGAACTTATCGTCTAAGGGCCGTGAACGGAGCGGAAGCAGTAAAGCTTAGGCAGCTCGAGGCGGATTCGGGGAAAACATTCCGTGACTATTTATACAAAGATGACATCGTAAATGGAGTTCCTATTTGGGAAGATGACGTAGCGAGTCCTGCCGAGATTCGATCGTATGGGATTCGTAACAATCAGAACGGTCGTAGTTATCAGGACATTACAACCTACTATGCGACGGATAATATATATTTTAATGAGGGCAAATTCAATATTCTACTGGGAGTTCGCAAAACGGAGATTGATCAACGTTCTACGCTCCTCGGCGGAGCTACAAATAGTACTCTAAAAGATAGTGACACCAATTTTCAGCTTGGCGGCGTCTACCGAATCAATCCGAATTTAAGTGCTTTCGCCAATATCGCGGATGCGTTTGAGCCGCAAAACAGGACCGATCCAGACACTGGAGAATTCATTGGTCCTCAGACAAGTGATGCGAAGGAAGTCGGAATCAAGTTCGACGGTCTCTACGATGGCAAACTCAGTGGTTCTGTAGCATTGTTTAATATTCAAAAAAACAAGGTATTTCGTAGCGACTATAATCCGGTGACCTTCGTGAATGACCAGGCCATCACTAACGATGAGAGCGAAGGAATCGAGTTCGAGCTGTTCTACAACCCAACGGACAATTGGAATATCGTGGCGGCTTACAGCCACATCTCTGCCCAGGTAGTTGGCGATGTCGCGACCGGACTTCCTTTAGAAGGTGCTACACCCGACCGTGTCACTCTGTTCAGCAGCTATACCGTTCAGGAAGGACCTTTGGAAGGTGCCCGTTTTGGCGGTGGCCTCGTTTGGGCTAACGGACCGATCCCCCAATTTGGAAACATAGCCAATAGGTACGTAACAGAAGATGGATACACGGTCTTCGATTTCTTTGCTCGTTTTCCCGCGACCATCGGAGGACGCGACGTAACTTTTGGAATTAATATCGATAATGTAACTGACGAAATATTCGTTCGCTCTCGTGCGGCGACGAATGAAGCTCGTCAGTTCATTTTCTCCGTTTCCACAGATTTGTAGTAACGTTTGTATAAGTGTAGATTGTTAGTGATGAATCCCTCTGCCGAAAGGCAGGGGGATTCTTTTGGTTTTGGATGTTTCCTATAAAATTAGGCAGTAGCTTTTTCAGTCCGTTCTTGTCTGTTTGTAGATTTCATTTTGAATGATCCGATATGAATCGACCATTCTTCCAATCGAGCGCCTTCACTGTATTTTTCGTTTTGTTAGCCGGCTTCTTTGTTGCGAGTTGTAGCCGCCAATCCGATACGATTCGCAATGGACAGGGAGAGAGAAAACCTAACGTTGTGTTTATCCTCGTTGATGATCTAGGGAAGGAATGGGTAAGCGCTTATGG
>JABITN010000120.1:5000-21582 GCA_018700525.1 Opitutales bacterium | reverse complement strand
CGCTAGTGGCGTGACGCTTTGAGGTAGCCGAGGTCGACGAGGAAGTTGTCCATGTCTTGGATGCATTCTTCGAAGTAGGCCTTTCCGTTACCACTTTCGCGTCCGGCGTTGAAGAAACCGTGTTCGGCCTGTTTGAAGATTTTCAACTGGCATCGTCCGCCGGCTTTTTCGATGGCGGCTTTGAATGCGTTGCCAGTCGCTACGGGAATGAGCTTGTCGCTGTCGCCTAGCAAAAAGAGGGTTGGAGGAGCGGGCGCGGTGATGTTGTTCAGAGGGGAGAAGGCCTGCCAGAATTCGGAGACTCGTTCGTAGCCGTATCCTTCAGGGCCGTTGTCGATAACGGGGTTGAAAAGAAGGAGTGCTTCGGCTCGGGTTGAATCGTTCGTTTTTTCGTTTGGATCGTTGAAGCCTTCGCAAAAGGTGGTTGCCACCGCGAGGTGTCCGCCGGCGGAGCCGCCACCGACTGCGAGTCGTTCGGGATCGATCCCGAGTTCTTTGGCGTTGGTCTTCACGTAGCGAATAGCGCTTTTGGCGTCCATAAGACAAACATTTGGTGGCACGTTGTGGGAACTGAGCGTGCGGTACTGGGGACAGATGGCGACCATGCCTCGTTTGGCGAGGTGTTCCGCTTGATCGGCGAAATGACTGATGTCGCCGCCATTCCAACCGCCCCCGAAAAAGAAAATCGCGCAAGGGAGGGCCGAATCGACATTTTGTCCAGAAGGACCGTACCGTTTTAGGACTAGGCTTTCGCCTGGGCTAATTTCCTTAAAGGCGATGATTTGCGTGTCAATTAACGGGGAAGCTGAATAGCAGTTCGTGAAAAAAAGAAAGGCTATGGCTGCGAAAAGGGATGTCTTCATCGGTAATTTGATTTCGAGGTGATTAGTGCGAGTGCTTCTCGTGGTGTTGTCTGAGTATGTCTTTACCGTAGTCGTTACCGTTGGGGGTTCGTACGACTACGTGTATGTGCTGGCGATTAGGGCTACGATCGGGGAAGTATTGCCGTAGACCGACTGGGCCTTGGTGGTCGAATTCTATGAGTACTACTGGGCTGTGAATTCTATAATAGAAAACCGCATCGTCGCTGGTGCCGCCGACCCAGGCAAAATAGGTTTCATTTAGGTGAGCTTCGACCTCATCCATTCGGACTCGAGCGTGGCCTTCGTCCATATTGTCGACGTAGAGGGCGATGAGTTTTAGTAGCTGAGCTTTCTGCTTTTTCGAGAATGAGGAAACCTTTACTCCTGCGTAGTCTAAAACGACGTTGTCTTTGAAGGCTTCGGTCAGGTTGTTGTTGTGGGTTTTGTCAGACTGGATGGTCGCGGCGTCTTGTTGCTCCGACTTGAGCCCTTGCATGAAGGCGAGGGCCTGATCTTGTTCTTCCTGCAAAACGGCGGTGCCTTTGAATTTTCCGGATTCAGCTACCACGGGTTCGGAGCCGACGAATAGAGGGGTCATGACGACTTGATCGCCAAGAACGAAGTAGTTGATAATGAGATGGTGCCCATCGATTTGCCAGCCCCAAGGTTCGGTGGCGGAAGGCTCGCCCATGATGGTTATCCAATAGAGCCACTCATTGTATTGTTCGAGGTCGTCGTTGTTCATCTCACCAAGCGTGCGGTTGAGATTCATAATGTCCCGTGATAGCTTTAGGCCTTTGGCGCTGAGCGATGCTTTGAGCAGCCCGAAAGCCGATTCGCGCTGGACGGCATCCATTTCGTCGAACCCGACTCCTTGGCGGACGTAAAAATGTTGATTCATCCATTTGCGCCACTCGGGATCTTCGACTTCGTAGGTCGTTTTCGCTCGTTGCTCTTTGGTGAGAGCTTCGAGGAAGGAGAGCGCGGCTTGGCGAACGGGCTCTGTTGAAACGCCGGTTTGCTTAATGGTGAAAAGGCCTTTTTCGGTTTCGCCGTTTGTGGTGATGCCTTTGAACGGTTCGGCCAGGCCCCGTGATTCGGATCGATTTGAATTTTGGCGGAAGCGCTCGTCGCGGGATTGAGCGCTGAGGAAATTGGCGAAAACCAAGATTGAAAGGATGGCGACGGTGTGTAGTTTATGGGGCATAGGGTCTGAAATACAGTCGATGAGTAGATGAGGCAAGCGGGGAAGTTGGTTACCTTTAGTTATGTGTGTGTGGTGTGTTCGTGTGGTAGGGACAACGCCGCCTTACGTCGTAGCTACGCCGATAACTTCGGCGTGGTATCTGTAACGTTGATAACCGTGCACTCCTAGGTTAACGTGCAATGCGGAGAACGGGATCAGCAATTTTAATAATAAAGGCCGCTCGGAGATCGGCCGCTATCATTTGGTTTGCCTTCTTACACGGTGTCTAGGTCGACGAGGATTTCTCGTGGGCTAGAGCCGTTTTCGGGGCCGACGATTCCTCGGTCTTCTAGGGCTTCCATTAGACGTGCGGCGCGGTTGTATCCAATTCTCAAGCGTCGTTGTAGCATGGACGTCGACGCTCGTTTGGTCGAGCGGAGTACGTCGATGGCTTGAGGGAGTAATTCGTCTCCTTCTTCGTCATCTCCACCGGGGGAAAGGTCGTCGGGGGATTCGATTTGCTTTTGAACTTCTTCGGCGAATTTCGGTGGTCCGTTCTCCTTGAGGCTCTCCACGATTTCGGCGATCTCTTCGTCGGAAACGAAGGCGCCTTGGGAGCGGATGAGTTTGGAGCTTCCTGGGGGGGAGAAAAGCATGTCTCCTCGACCAATGAGCTGTTCGGCTCCACCTCCGTCAAGGATAGTGCGACTATCGATCTTGGAGGATACTTGGAAGGATATGCGACAAGGAAGGTTGGCTTTGATGACGCCGGTGATGACGTTTACCGATGGTCGCTGGGTTGCAATGACAAGATGGATACCAGCGGCACGGGCGAGCTGGGCAAGTCGGGCGATGCCGGTTTCGACATCGGCGGGGGCGACCATCATAAGGTCGGCAAGCTCGTCCACGATACAGACGATGTAGGGGAGTTTTTCGGGGAGTTCGCCGAGGACACCCTCGTCGCGCGGGACTTTGATCTCCATTTGAGTGGCTTCGGTCTTTTCTGCTTCGGTTTTTTCTTTGGCGGGTTTTTTGCGTCCGTTGTAGCCGGCTATGTTACGCACTCCGACGTCGGCGAAGATTTGGTAGCGATGCTCCATTTCGTTGAGTAACCATTTGAGAGCACCGGGCACTCTCTTCGGGTCGGTGACAACGGGGATGAGCATGTGCGGGAGGGAGTTGAAAATCTTCATTTCCACGATCTTGGGGTCGACCATGATGAAGCGGAGGACGTCAGGACTGGAATGGAAGAGGAGTGATGTAATGATGGAATTGATACAAACGGTCTTACCTGCGCCTGTCGTTCCTGCGATAAGCAGGTGAGGCATCTTCGTGAGATCAGAAATGATCGGTTTGCCGCTGACGTCCTTGCCGAGAGCGATTGGAATTTCGGCTTTGGAATTGGCCCAATCTTCTGATTCTAGGATTTCTCGAATGCCTACGGGAGTGGGGTTTTGATTGGGTACTTCGATCCCAACGCAACCTTTCCCGGGAACGGGCGCGAGAATACGCACGGATTGGGCCCGCATTCCGAGGGCTATGTTCTTGTCGAGGCTGGAGATTTTTTCTACACGAACGCCGGGCGCGGGATAAACTTCATAGCGGGTGATGACGGGACCTATGTGGATCTCGCCCATGGTGACCTCGACACCGAATTCTTTGAGCGTCTTCTGGAGGCGTTCAGCGTTTGCCGAGTGTTCCTCTTTTGAATTGGATTGATCGGGAATGGCTTGGGGTGCGAGGACGTCCAGTTTTGGAAAGGTGTAGTCGCCGTGAGATTCCGGCAATTTGACTCGTGCTTTTTTCGTCTCCTCGGCACTGACGAATTTGAGAACGTCACTCAATGGAGGCTTTTTCTTTACTTCAGTTTTTGGCTCAGCCTCGGGAGGAACCGCTGTGGGACGATTGCGTTTTTTCGGCACGGATTCTGGCTCTGGGTCGACTTCGGGGTGGAGTTTTGCCTTGCGGCCTTTGGAAGCGGCCCGTCCTTCTGCAACGAGAGCTTTGGTGGCGTCTTTTTCTTCGCGGGCGAGACGTTTTGCCTCTTCTCGTTGTTCTTTTAGACGCTCCTTGCGTTCTTGCTTGGCGAGCTTTCCGAGGCGTCGGGCTTCACGTTTTTCTTCGCGAGCGGATTTCCAGCGTTCCAACCATCCGTGAAAGCCGCTTTCGGCGTTTTCGACAGAGCCGGAAAAGGTAGGGGCTACAATTAGGGCGATGCTAACAATGTAGATGGCTACGAGAACAAGCGTGGATCCGACATCGCCGATATAGTGTTGAAGGAATTTGGAATAGATTAGCTCGCCTAAAGCCCCTCCTGAACCCGTGGCGTATATTTCGCGGCTGAGGAAAATAAGATTTTGTATAGCCAAGAGGCTTGCGGCGCTGATGACGCAAAAAACCATAGCGATGAAAATAGTCCAAGTACCCTGGCGCACTTTGCGGAGAAATAGCCAAGCTCGCCATGCGAACAGAACCGGAATAAGCCAGGCAGCTCCACCTAGCAGTTTGAAACAATAGATCGAGAAATAGGCTCCCAGTAGACCGATTGCGTTGGATTGGACATTGGATGATCGGGGGGAGAAGTTGGTCGGATCCTGAGCGGGAACGTAGTCGGCGAATGATATTATAAACAGCGCCGCTAGCAATAAGCACAGACCAGCCCAGAGCCAACGGCTCTTCAGACTCGGCTCTTTGATATCCGACTGTTTTTTTGTATTGGAACTCCGCTTCTTGAGCATAAGGGTAAAAAGATACTGACTAGGGCTTTGAAATGATAGAAAGCCTTTGATTTTTTAACGTAAATAACGAGAAGAGTGTTTTCCGGGAAAACTGCAAGGACTCATGAGCAAACCGATTTTCTTTAAGCCGATTTATCAAGAGCGCGTCTGGGGCGGGCGGACGCTGAGCAGTGCCTTGGGTCGCGATTTGCCGGAGGGGAAGTCTATCGGGGAGAGTTGGGACATCGTCGATCGGCCGGAGGCTATGTCACTGGTTTCAATTGGGGAGGAGGCGGGAACGTCATTGAGAGATTTGATCTCCGAGGATCCGACAGGTATCATGGGAAAAGGTTACGATCCGGAGCGTCCTTTTCCGATCTTGGTAAAATGGCTCGATTGCTCTGATCGCTTGAGTCTTCAAGTGCATCCGCCGGTTTCAGTGGCCGGAGCCTTGGGGGGAGAACCGAAGACGGAAAACTGGTATATCGCGGAATGCGCTGCGAATGCATCGCTGATTGTCGGTTTGAAAAACGGGGCGACCCGCGAGGAATTTAAAAAATGTCTAGAGGATGATTCTCTGGAGGGGTGCGTACACCGTTTTCCGGTGACGCCCGGCGAATCGATTTTGGTCGAAAGCGGCCGTATTCATGCGATCGACGCGGGTAATCTCATTTTGGAAATTCAGCAGAATTCCGACACGACTTACCGAGTTTATGACTGGGGACGTGTGGGATTGGATGGATACCCGCGTCAATTACACGTGGAGGAGTCCTTGCGGTGCATCGATTGGGACGACTTCGAGCCGTCGACAATTCAGCCGGAAGCGGGGCGGTCGGATTTGGCCGATTGCGAGGAATTTAGATTGGTGAAGCATTCGTTGGACGGAGGTTCTGCTCCGATCGTTTCGCCATCGGGCGAGGCTCGACTGATTAGCGTTGTCGAAGGAACGGTATTGATCGGCGGCGAGGTAGTTGAGCGCGGCGATACGGTTTTGCTGCCAGCCAGTGCGACGCTCGATATCACTTCAAGCGTGCCGGCAGCGTTTTTGGTGACGGATCGGTTTATATAATGGAAGCACGAAACGACAGGCAAAGGGAGTTCAGTTCGTTGCGATCGAAACGTGGCGGAGTGTTGAAATCGGCATTGTTTTTGGGGCTGTTTCTTGCAGCGGCTTTCTCGCTGTTGTGGATGATCGCTTTGCCGTGGGCATTTCAATTGAAACTCGAGAAGGATACGGGCTGTTCGTGGACAGCTGAGCGGTTGGCATGCGATCCATTTGGCTTTGAACTTCGAATCTACGATGCGTCGCTGGGCAATGCGGAGGGTTTCGGAGACGAGCGAGCGATGATGGAGATTCGTTCGTTTCGTGCTCGGGCAGACATGAAGTCGCTGATTTCGGATGAAATCGTGGTTGATTCGGCCAGTCTTGACATCAGGCGAATGGCATTAGTTTTGAATAAGCGGGGGGATTTGAATTTGGAGCAATTCGTGCGGGATCTTTTCGGTGAATCGCGCGGGCGCGGGGCGGGGATTCGTTTCCTCGATTGCAGCTTGAAGGTCGATACGGTGGAGATCCTGGATTATTCGAGTGCTCAGCCGAGCCATAAGGCTCTCCGATTGGGAGTAGATGTGGATGGTTTCGAAGGGATGGGGGCGATTAGCCTGTTCGAACCCTTGTTGGAAATCGCTCGTCGAGCAGAGTATTTGCCTGATTCGTCGAAGCGCTTTGGGGCTTCTGAAGTGAGCCCATCTCTCTAATAATTGCGAAAACCAAGCGTGATGTGTAAAAGGGGCTCGACCTTAGGCGAAAACTTTTCGATTCCAGAGGATTCAAACCGATAGAATAACAATTAGTATAACGAATTAGTGTGTGGCTATGAGTGACGCAGAGGAAAAAGACATCAACGAACCAGGAGAAACAGACTTTGCACCCGAGTCAGTAGAAGCGACTGATGAATCAGAAGCGGCTGGCGAGGAAGCGGCTGGCGAGGAAGCGGCTGGCGAGGAAGCGGTTGCAGAGAAGAAGCCGCTGACAATCGAGGAGCAATTGGAAGAGGCAAAGGCTCGGGCGGACGAGAATTATCAGAATTATTTACGTTCGGTTGCGGCTTTGGATACCTACAAGCGTCGCGTGATTCGCGAGAAGGACGATTTGCGCCAGTATGCGTTGTCTGGATTGCTCGAATCGGTGTTGCCAGTTTACGACAATATGGCACTTGGATTGATGTCCGCGGAGCAAGACTCGGATCCGAAGGTTGTGGTCCAGGGAATTCAAATGGTCTTAGCCCAGTTTAAATCGGTCTTGGAGGAAAATGGGATCGAGGAAATCGTTCCTGCCAAGGGTGCTGCGTTTGATCACAATCATCACGAAGCGGTTCAATCGCAGCCTAGCTCTGAAGTTGAAGAGGGGGCTATATTACAGCTGATTCGTAAAGGGTTTATGCTCAATGGACGTCTCGTGCGCCCGGCGACCGTTATTGTAGCTGGCGAAGAAGGGGAGTGAGGGCATTCCGTTTCCTTATTATTTAAGCAAGAGAGATTGAGAAAGTGAAAGAGGACTATTACGAATTGCTCGGTGTCAGTCGTCAGGCGACGAAAGACGAATTGAAAAAAGCCTACCGCAAAATGGCGGTTAAGTTTCACCCGGACAAAAACCCGGGCAATAAGGAGGCAGAAGAGAAATTCAAGAAGGTTTCGGAAGCTTACGAGGTTCTCAAAGACGAGCAGAAGCGTGCGGCTTACGATCGCTACGGTCATGCGGCGTTCAGTAATGGTGGTGGGGGCGGCGCTTCGGCGGGAGGCCCGTTTCATGATCCGTTCGATATTTTCAGCGAAGTTTTCGGCGGCGCTGGTGGCGGAGGTGGCGGAAGTATCTTCGAAGAGTTTTTTGGCGGCGGCGGTGGCGGCGGTTCTGGTAGAGCCGGACCTCAGCGCGGCTCCGATTTGCGCTACGATTTGGAAATCGAGCTCGAAGAGGCGGCGAAGGGCATGGAAAAAGAGATTTCCTTTCGGAAGCCTGTTCAGTGCAAGCGTTGCAATGGAGCGGGAGCTGAGCCTGGTAGCGGCGTAGTGACTTGTCCGACTTGTGGCGGCCAGGGCCAGGTAACGGCTTCAAAAGGCTTCTTCTCGATCAGGCAAACCTGTTCGACCTGCAATGGCTCCGGTCAAAAGATCGAGAAGTCCTGTACGAGTTGCGGAGGCGAAGGTCGCACCAATGAGACGACTAAGATCAAGGTGAAGATCCCAGCTGGGGTCGATACCAGTTCGAAGTTGCGTTCGGGTAATAATGGAGAAGCGGGTGTTCATGGCGGTCCTGCGGGCGATTTGTATATCGTTATCCATGTGGCCGACCATGACATCTTCGAACGCCAGGAAGAGAATTTGTTTTGCCGTATTCCGATCAAGTTCACTCTCGCATCACTGGGAGGCACGATCGAAGTGCCTACTTTGAGCGGACGGGCAAGTTTGAAGATTCCTGCTGGTACGCAGTCAGGCACGACTTTTCGATTGAAGGGTAAAGGCATGCCGAGTTTGCGCGGCGGTTACTTTGGGGATCAAATGGTCCGCGTCGTGATCGAAGTGCCGACCGCTTTGACGAGCGAGCAACGGCAAAAGCTGGAGGAGTTCGCATTGTCTTGCGGCGATGCTGACGAGCCGGTGGGAAAAACGTTTTTCGACAAAGCGAAGAAGTTCTTCGACTGAGACGCTCCTCATCGCGGGAGCGGTATATGGGTGTTGAAATGTCAGAGCCGGGACGGCTCTGCGACATTGTTGGTTTTGGAGCGATCGTAGCTCGACTTTTCGAAGCGAGCATTTATAAGTGAAGTTTAACCCCGGTTCGTAGCGAAGCTTCGGACTCAATGGGTCGTATTTTGGCGACCTTAGTTTTCTTCAGAAATACCGATAATGGCTACGACTAAGCTCAAGAACTATTTAAATCGTAATGAAGTAGAGTATCGTTTGATCCCTCACCCCCGTGCATTTACGGCCCAAGAAATTGCGGCTAATTCTCATATTACGGGGCACGAGATTGCCAAAACGGTGATTGTTAAAATCGATGGTGCATTGGCGATGGCTGTTTTGCCTGCTTCGGAAGTAATCGATTTGGAACAGTTCGCAGCGTTATTGGGGGCGACCTTGGTGGAGCTGGCATATGAGAGCGAATTCGAACGTTTTTTCAACGATTGCGAAGTCGGGGCAATGCCGCCGTTTGGGAATTTATTTGGGATGAAGGTCTTCGTAGACTCCGAATTGACATTGGATGAACAGATCGCCTTCAGCGCTGGTAATCACGCGGAGTTGATCCAGCTCAACTACACGGATTTCGAAGAACTGGTGCAGCCGATTATGCTAGAATTCGGCGTGTGCGCCTAGAACTGATTTTTCTCCTTCTTAAATCAGCGTTCTTCCGTATTACATTGAACCAATGTTCGAAGTAAAAACTAAGTTGACTCGGAATGAATTCGAGATTGTCGAGAATCTGATTTTCGAATCGGAAGGGATGGAACATTGGAATTTGTATGAGAATTTCGATGACAAAGGGTTTTGGGCACAAGGCGTTTACGATACTGAGGAAGAAGCGATCGCGGGGAAGGCCGAGTTCGAAGGATTGGTTCAGGTCGCTGAGGAGTTGAAGATCGCTGAGTTGGAGGACAAAGATTGGAAAGAAAGCTATAAGGAGCATTTCAAACCTTGGGCGATCGGCGAATTGCATTGGGCGCCTTTGTGGCTGAAAGATGAATACGAACTTCCGGCTGGCCATGAGGCTGTGTGGTTGGATCCGGGAATGGCTTTTGGAACGGGTAATCATGGGACGACGCGTTTGTGCGTGGAGCAATTGATCGCTTTCAAGGAAAGCGGCCGAGATGCGAACATGTGTAGGCTTACCGATGCGGGTTGCGGTTCTGGAATTCTGGCGATTTCGGCGGCGAAACTTGCTTTCGAGCAGATCGTGGGATTCGATATCGATGGCGATGCGGTTCGTATCGCGGAAGAGAATGCGAAGATTAATGGTGTTTCGGGAATTCGTTTTTCGGTGGGCGGGCTTGAAGATGGATTAAGTTCGGAAGGCGCGGATTGTTTGTTGGCTAATATTTTGGCGAACATTCTCGTGCAGAACTCCAAACTCCTGATCGAATCGGTAGCGCCAGGAGGCTGGTTGATTCTGAGCGGTATCCTCGGGACAGAAGTCGAGGAGGTTGCTGATCATTTTTGCCAAACCGAGTGTTGGACGAACGTGCAAATCGACAGACTCGACGAATGGGCGAGCGTGAGATTGGAGAAGGCGGAGTAACAACTGTGAGGGTGGGGATACTTAGGCTTATGGGAGTTAGTCGAGTTTTGGTTGTCGAAGATGAACCGTCCATTGCGGATTCGGTCGTCTACGCTTTGGAGAATCGGTCAGAAGGCGGAGCGATGGCTTCGCTTGAGATCGTTCTACAGGATTTACTCAAATTGGAATTCACGTCTTTTTCATCGTGCGTTCATGATAGATTCACAGAGATCTGCGATGATGGGGAATGGATATTAATGAGACCTCTCCCTAGAGTCTAAAAGGCATTGGCCGATTGCGTTCTAGCGCTGCGTTCAAAGCGGTATTGCTGGTGGTTCTTTACTTATTTGTGGTAATCCGACTCTCGCAAATTCATGATTTGCGATCAGAGCGAGAAGTGCGTCAGATGGAAGTGAATGACGAAATAGCGGCACAATGGGGAAAGTCTCAGTCGGTGATCGGACCGATCTTGGTTGTGCCTGCGAGTTACGAGGAGGTCGTGAGCGAATCGATTTTCGAACGTGGAGTTGAGACGATTCGGAAGAAGACGATCACGCGTCGAATCACGGTTTAGATTTTGTCGGATCGTTTCGAGTTAGAGGCGGACCTGGAGACGGAATGGCTTTATCGGGGAATATTTCGATCACCGATTTATAAGAGTAGAGCTCATTTAAAGGGATGGTGGAGCCCGCCGGACATGAAAGAACTTGGGCATTCTGAAGCTGAGCCTGAAAGATGGGCTGCTTTTCTTGGGGGCAGGGTTTGGGGTGTTTTTTATGTTCGAGACTTCGCGGCGACTGAATTTGCACCCATTTTTCGGATGGCAACTGAGGGGATTGTTATGCTTGTTCTGCTTCTGCTTTCGCTTTAGGAAGTAATTGCTTTTGGGTGGGCGTCTTTATGGTCTAGCGTGTCGTCGGCTTTATTGGTCGGGCTTTACGCTGGGTCCATTTTTGGGTAGGGGCGTCAAGGCTTGGCATTTGGTGCGATGATGGGAGTTTATGTTTGGCTTCCTTTATATCGTATTGCTTCACCAGGATTTTGCTTTGCTGGCAGGCTCGGCTTTCGTGTTTTCGGCCTTGGCCTTAGTCATGTACCTGACGCGTAAGCTTGATTGGAGTCGTTCGCTGGAATCTGGCGGGTAATGGAAGCGGGTCGAATAATAAGGTCGGTTAGGGTTCACCTGAAGGCTCCTCAAGGCGTAGCGTAAAATTGTACATAGCGAAGGCGAGTTCTCGAGAGTCTCCTGGGGTAAACGTTGGAGGGGTGTTTGTGGTGAATTCGATTCGGTTTTCTCCTGGCTGCAAAAGGAGTGAAACCTCGATGGGTTCTGTTGTGTTTGGGTATTCGTAGTCGAATGTTTCGACCGAATCGTTGTTTAAGCTAAGTGTGATTTTACGGGAGCTTAGAGCTCTTAATTGGAATTGAAAGAATGCCGGTACAGGTCGAGAGCGATGGATTGTGTATGATAAGGAACTCTTTCCGGAGGACCATCGCCAGTAATCTCCATCGATATGCTCGGAATCGTGCCATCCTTCATCTATTTTCAAGTAGGGTGTGGTGAACGTTTTAGGGTCAGTATTTACGTTAGGGTTTTGGCTTTGTAGGTGTGTGATCGGAGGCGGGGTTGCGATGGTGGCCAGGTGCGTAACTCCTGCTAAGGAAAGCGAGTTGACGAGGATTAGTAGCGGAAGGGCCCGTTTGGTCTTCGGAAGCAAGATGTTAAATGCGAGAGTTATTGGAAGTACGACTCGTATTGCTGCCCCAATGTGCCCTTGCCAAACGGCTTCACCTAGGATGAGCATTAGCAGAGCATACACTGCTCCCATGCGCCACCACTTCGATTTTGGCTTTGGTTTGAGCAAAAAGTATAGAGCTTGCGCCATCAGCGTGACGAGCATGAGGAAGTAGACCCCGTTCCAGGCGTTGAACCCTTCCTGGAAAAGAGTGGAGAGATTGTCTACTAAACTAGAGAACCAACTAGCCAAGGGATAGTCGAAGTTGTTGGCACCTGATGTGCCGTGCCCATTTCCGGTTAGGATAGATACGTAGAGTACCCAAATCCCCAAAGGAATAGCGATAAAGGCTCCACGTTTGAAATAGCGGAGAATGCTGCTTGAGTCTGCGTTTTGGGGGAGGGGAATGAGGGCGGCCGATAGGATGTTCGTTTCCTTGCCGAGACTTGATAGAGCGAGCGCTGTGTAGCCCGTTTTGGATTTGTTTTTTTCAATAAGATAGGCACCGAGGGCTATTAGAAATAGGCTTGGTCCGTCGAGGAGCGCCCGCGTAGCGCTGATGATCATTCCTGGAGCGTAAAGCGTTCCGAGGTATCGAATTGTGTTTTGCCAAGAATTGGGGGGAAACCAATGGAGCAGTAATACTGCTAGCAGGAGCCAGAAAATAGCGTTTTGCACGCTGTATGCTTGTAAAGCCCAATCGGGTCGGCCGAGACCGAAGGCGTAGGCCGTCCAGGAGAATAGGATACGGCGTGCTCTGTAATTGAAAACGTCTAAGGCGTCTTCGATACCGTCCTGGCGGAGAGTTGGCGAAAGCGCTATTTGGGAATAGAATTGTCCATCGTAGCCGTACTTGGAGGTTACGATATGGTTCGTCTTCTTGAATTCCTTGGTTTTTGATTCGTGAAATTCTGTGCCGTACCTTGGTAGCCAGGCGAAGCCGGCAGTAGGGTGATTTAGCGAAATGAATTGAAAGACGAAATAGCCAATTCCGAGGAGGTAGATTCTTATAAAAAGAGGTGGTAGGTTGCGGGGGTGATTGTCGACTTTTGCCATCGAGAGAAAGAGTGGAGGAATTGCTATTCCGTTTTGAAACTCGTTCGCCTTCTCGCTACGGCTCTGCTTCTATTGGCAAAAAGGGTGAGCCGTTCACTATATGCATTGGGGCTGCGTTGTAAAAGGCTGGCGTGCTATTTTTCCTCGCTCGGGAGCGAGATATCTTTTGCTTGAAGAGTAGAGCTGGCGGGTTCGGCGATTGGAACTTCGTCGACGTCGTTTTTACCGAAGCTGGTGACCATTATCTCGATATGTCCAATTTGATCGAAGTTGAGCGATTTTTGGAGGAGCTCGGAAATGCGCGTTTGAAGGCGTTCGCTGGTTTCTCTGAGGTTGGTGGGTGAAGCTAGTCGAAGATCGACGTTGGTATAGATCTTCGCCCCATTGATTTTAACGGTTGGACGAGATGCCTCTACGGAATCGTCCCGCAGGCAGACTTGGCGAATGAGCTCTTGAAGGGCTTTTTTCGATACCAAAACCGATCCGGCTTCACTTGAGAATGCGGTTAGTCGTGATGGCGGTTTTTTTAGTAAACGCCCGAGTCCAATCAGGATAAGCACGAATACGGCAAAGATGCCGATAATCGCGTAGAGGGGGAGTTGATCCAGGATTTCGCTGGCTCGTTGAACGAGTTCGGTCATGTCCGTTTAGGAATCGATTCGTTATTCTGAGCTTTGGGAATCTTCCTCTCCTATTTCGTCGGCCATTTTAACGCCTTCGATTATTACGTCCACGTTGGCGACGGGTTTACCGGTCATGTTTGTGACCTGTTTGGCGACAATCATCTGTAGGGTCTCTGCGGTTTTGGCTAGTTCTACTCCGTATTCCATGAAAACGCGGATTTCGATCTGATAGTTGCCTGCTTCGTCCTCGGAAACGCGTACGCCTTTGTCGGATTCTTTGCTAGAAATCTGGGCGATAAAATTTTCGACGAAGTTACCTCCTACTGCCAAAACTCCGGTGACATTGATCGCAGCCATCTTAACGATTGTAGATACGACCGTATGGTTAACTTTGATTTGTCCGAGAGAGCCTTCTTGGTCGTCTCCTGTTTCGATGGTGCTTTCCTGAGAGTCCATAGCTGAATTGATTTAAGAATTGTGCGTTTAGAATGTAGAGCTGGTAACTGTGAGATTCACCTGAGAACGGGTTTGTTTCAAGCGAAGAGGCGATTTATTGAAAAACAATGCTTTGGGGCGTTTTTTGGCGGCTCTATTCGAAGTCGTGTTTGCGTTTCATGAATTCCTCCATGAATGAGGTGGTTACGTCGCCCGATTGGAATTTGGGATCGCTGATAATCGCTTTTTGAAGGGGGATGGTTGTTTTAACTCCTCTTATGATGTATTCGTTTAACGCTCGATACATGCGATCGATCGCGACCTCGCGAGTGCGCCCATAGGTGATTAGCTTGCCGATCATGCTATCGTAGTAAGGTGGGATTATGTATCCGCCATAGGCGTGCGAATCGACGCGTACGCCGTGTCCGCCTGGAGCGTAATAAAGATCGATGCAGCCAGGGCTAGGCATGAAGTTTCGCGCTGGGTCTTCGGCGTTAATGCGGCATTCGATCGCGTGATAGTTGATTTGAACTTCGTCTTGGCTAAAGCCGAGAGGTTCGCCGCTCGCTATAAGAATCTGCTGCTTGATGAGATCGATGCCTGTGGCCTCTTCGGTGACGGGGTGTTCGACTTGGATGCGTGTGTTCATTTCCAAGAAAAAGAAGTCGCCGTTTTTATCGACGAGAAATTCGATGGTGCCAGCTCCTTCATAGTTGGCGGCGGATGTTGCGTTTACCGCTGCCTCGCCCATTCGTTGACGTAATTCTTCGTCTAGAAACGGAGAAGGAGCTTCTTCGATCAGTTTTTGGTGGCGTCGTTGGACGGAGCAATCGCGTTCGCCGAGGTGGACGACGTTGCCTTGCTGGTCAGCGAGAACTTGGAACTCAATGTGTCGCGGGTCTTCGATGAATTTTTCAATGTAGACTTCGCCGTTGCCAAAAGATTTTTCGGCTTCGTTACGTGCGACGTGAAATTCTTTGCGAAGCGATACGTCATTGTGCGCGACACGCATTCCGCGTCCGCCACCGCCAGCGACCGCTTTTATTATTACAGGGTAGCCAATGCTCGAGGCTATTTTGACGGCTTCGTCTTCGGTGGGGATTGTTCCTTTGCTTCCCTCTACGACTGGAACTCCAGCCTCTCGAACGGTTTTCTTTGCAACTGCTTTGTCACCCATTTTTCGGATGGCAGCTGAGGGGGGACCGATGAACTTAATATTGCAGGACTCGCATTGTTCGGCGAAATCCGCGTTTTCGGAAAGGAATCCATATCCAGGGTGGATAGCATCGACGTCCGCTATTTCTGCGGCGCTGATGATTCGATCGGCTCTGAGGTAGCTCTCGGAGCTTTGAGGGCCACCTATGCAGATGGCTTCGTCGGCTAGTTGGACGTGAAGGGATTCGACATCGGCTTCTGAATATACTGCGAGCGTTTTGATGCCTAATTCGCGGCAAGCCCGAACAATGCGCAGGGCGATTTCGCCTCTATTGGCGATTAGTACTTTCTGCATGAGGGAGAGTCGTTTAATAGCTTGGTAGCTCGATCGGTTCGGCTGCCAGTTTTGTACGAAAATTGAAGCTAATCGGAAGGGGTTAGCTTAGACGATACAGGCGTTGTCCGTATTCTACGGGTTGACCGTTCTCTACGAGAATTTCGGCGATCGTACCGCTTTGCTCAGCCTGAATTTCATTCATTATTTTCATGGCTTCGATGATGCATACGATCGTGTCAGAAGAAACCTGATCGCCACTTTTTGTATACGGAGGATTTTCTGGGGATGGAGAGCTGTAGAATGTCCCTACCATAGGAGACGTTATGAATACCCCGGCTTTGTCTTCCGTTGCAGGTGGCGCTGGCGCCGGAGCGGCGACTGGAGCAACCTGTGTTGCTGGTGCGTAGGTGACGATCTGCGCTTGGGCTTCCGTGCCGGTCTCGCGCTTAATCTTCAACTTGAAATTTTCTTCTTCGACCGCGAATTCCGATAAGTCGGATTTTTTCATTAGGTCGACGATTTGTTTGATTTCTTTTATGTCCAAAGCTCTGTGGGAGTTTAGGTTGTAATTTTTAGAGAGGACGCTTCGTACAGGGTTTTACGGTTGCTGCAAAGTCCATTTTTAAAAGCGATTGTTGCGAAATTGTTGATTTATCGGGATTTGGCGAGCGCGGAATGCCATCGATTCTAAGAGTTTGCTATTCGAGTACAGGAATTTTGGCGAAAAATGGGTTTTGCTCGTGATGGATGAGGGTTTAGAAGGCAGAGTATGGTAAAAGATTTAGTTTTGCTATGATTCTGGAGGTGGTTCGTGTCCGTCTTTGAAGGGGCCTGCGATTTCGATCTTGGTATAGGGCTCTGATAGGATAGAAGATTTGTTCTATTATATAGTAGAGGAAGTTTTCTCGGGTCATAAGTTTGATTTCAGAGAAAGTGAGGATGTTTTCGACGAGAAAGAGTCGTTAAGACCGTGAAAAGATCGGTGAAAGGGCGTTTCGAAGGTTTCGAACGAAATCGGTTTGATTGCTCTTTTGAAGTCTGGCAAAATTTGGCCGTGAGTCGCTTTACAAGCCATTTGTTAGTTCGGCGTGCCTACCCCTACAGAGGATTGGAGCGATGTTCTGAGTAGGTCTCTAGTGGAAATGCGGAATTAGAGCATTTCTTTTTTAAATAGATCTTGATCGTCTGATAGGTTTAGCCAG
>JABITN010000234.1 GCA_018700525.1 Opitutales bacterium | reverse complement strand
TCACCTAGCACGTGATAGATTGTCCGAATTAAATGTCCATCCGTTAATGGAAAACTGGAAATCCCAATCTCTCGACCAATAATTGCTAGACGAGCCCTCCAGACAAACCTAAGCTCCCGTCCTTCAACTCCCATTGCCTCGAAATCGCTATCAAATCTATGAGAAACCTCTCCATCACTCTCCTCGCCCTTGCCACTTTCGTCCTTTCCGGCTGCGGAAAAAACGACGTCGGTGCTCCCATCCACGCTCTACTGATTACAGGAGGATGCTGCCACGACTACGATTTCCAAAAGCAAACCCTGACGACTGCCCTTTCGCAGCGCGCGCCAATTGATTGGACTATCGTCCATGAAGGCGGCGATTCCAAAGACTTCCAATCAAAACTGTTCAATAACCCGAAATGGTCTGCCGAATACGATGTGGTCGTCCATAACGAATGCTACGCAAACACCGCCGAACCAGCCTACATTTCCAAAGTCGTCAGCGCTCACAAAGCCGGCACCCCTGCAATCGTCATTCACTGCGCGATGCATACCTACCGAGCCGCCGAGGTCGACGATTGGCGCGAATTCCTCGGAGTGACCACTCGTCGCCACGACCACCAAAGTCACTACCCAACTACAATCGTCGATCCCAGCCATCCCATCATTGCAGACTTTCCAACAAACTGGGTTTCTCCAATGGATGAACTCTACATCATCGAAAAGCTATGGCCCAACGCCAAAGCGCTCGTTACCGGCAAGAGCGAAGAAAGCGGCGAATCGCACCCCGTTTTCTGGACCAACGAATACGGCAAAGCCCGCGTTTTCGGCACCACCTTCGGCCACACCAACGAAACCATCGCCAATCCGGACTTCCAAGACATCGTCGCCCGGGGCATTCTCTGGGTAATCGGCCGCCTCGACTAGTTAGCAGGTCTGGTAGCTTTCCACCTACTAGCAGGCAAACGAGCTACTTGCATTCGCACTCTTCGCAAGGCTTGGACCATTTCCAATTAAGGAAATGTCCAATCACGAAAGTCGATCCGCCTAGGACGGTCGCATACGGTTCTAGCTCTGCGCTAACCGAAGGGCGCAAAATCAAAAAGACCAATAGCCCTAACCCACCGGATATGAAATGCCCCTTACGTCCATGCGTTCGGTAACCTTTGAAAAAAGCAAATCCAGCCAACACAGCTATCATCGCAATCATGATCGATTCGAATCCTTCGTGACCCAAAAACTCGATCCCCAACAACGACAACGTACTCAGCAAAACCGGAGCCACTAGACAATGAATTGCACACGCGACCGAAAGGCCTATGCCCACGATGTCGACCTTCGCCATTCGACTTATTGATTCGCTACCCTTCATATCGATTCCGAAATCTGCCCTAACTGACGCTTCATGCAACTAAGTTGCGACAATAAAGCAAGTGATTTGCATTACCGGTATAGGACTGAGCACTTCAGACGGCACTCTTAAGCATTCAAAAAGAATAACGCCCGATCTTCGAGCGGCCACGATTTCCATATTACCCACCGACCAGTCGAACAGACCCCCCTACCTTGACTGCCCTTTAAGCCAACCCCAAGCCCATTAATTTCCGCTTTTTCGCCACCCAAGCTTCGAGCTGATCAAGCGCTGCGACATAATGGCCATCCGACGTGTCCATCTTCTCGAACAAATAGATGCCGGCATAAACGTAATCCGTAGGAAGCGCCGAATGAATCGTTGGTAATTCGCGGGGATCCATTTCCCCATTTCGGATCATTTCCCGAGCTTCTCCTTCAAGTTCCGTCATCGAACCGCCGCCAGCAGCGTCATTGTAATTCGTATTTTTCTTCGATGGTTTTCCGCCCCCGCCTGATCCACCGCCTTCGCCAGCTCCTCCGGCACCGCCATTCAGTGCTGCTTCTTGCTTTTCAAGACTGGTCATCGAACCGGATTCTCCACCTCTTTTTCCAGGATACTTTTTGCCATCCCGACCGAGAACCACATCCGGATGATCCAAACCAAGCTGTTTGCGAACACGGCGAACGAGTTCAATGGAAACGTTGCAGATATCCGCTAGGTAGCCGTTCGAATGATCGGTCCATTCTTCGAGGGCAATCTCAGCAGCGTTCCGTTTGTCCGCATTGGTGCGATAAACACCATTCTTCGCATTCGCTCCCAACGCGTGGATCAAGGCATCGCCCCGCGTCCCTTCGTGAACTTCGGCGGCCAATTTTGGTTCCTCGATTTTCTTAGCAGCCAAATATCGATGAAATCCATCAGCCAGATAATGCTTCGCTCCATCAAAGTAAACAACAACTGGTGGAAACTCCGATCCCAGTTTCATAGCCTCCGCATAACTTTCAACCGCTTCGTCGTTCGTCGAAACTCGCGTCTGAGTACCGGAAAAAATATCGATATCTTCTAATGTAAGCCGCTTTATCGTCATGTATCTAATAATTAATTACTCTAGTCGTCGAAATTGAGAAGAGCGCGGATATTCCACAATTGCATCGAGGATTCAACCTCAAATCGCGCCAAAAAGCGATAAAGCCATTTGACGGCCACGCTCCAGCTGGCGCCCCCATTCCGACTCGACAAAACTCAATTTATTTGGCCGGATTCTTCAGTCGAACTCAGGCAATCAAAATCGCTCTGCAAACGTCTCTTCAACAACGCCGAAATAATGAATTACTCGCTCTGCAAAATCGCGTTCGCGCTCTCCTTCACTCTCACCATCGCCATGCAAAACGAATCCAAAGCCGAATCAAACGAATCCATCACTCTAGCAGCAGGCTGTTTCTGGTGTACCGAAGCAGTCATGCAACGCGTCGAAGGCGTCCAGAGCGCCGTCTCTGGCTACATGGGCGGACATGTCGAGAACCCCAGCTACGAGCAAATAGTAACCGGCGAAACCGGCCATGCGGAAGTCGCCCGAGTTTTCTTCGATCCTTCAGTCGTATCTGTTGACGAGATCCTCGAGATCTTCTGGCTCATGCACGATCCAACAAGCCTCAATAAACAAGGAGCCGACACCGGAACTCAATACCGGTCAGCTGTTTTCTATCACACCGAATCGCAAAAAGAAGCCGTCAACAAAGCGATCGCCAAGCTCAACGAATCCGGCAAATATTCAAGCCCGATTGTCACCGAGGTAACCAAAGCGGAAATTTTCTACCCAGCCGAAGACTATCATCAGGAATACTACGACCTGAATAAGCGGGCCGGCTATTGCATGTACGTAATCCATCCCAAGCTCCAAAAACTCGGGCTGAAAGATTAAAGGAAACTGATTTAGGCTCTAAGCTAAAGCTTCCCTTGAAAATCGCCCATACGGCGATTCACGTTTCCTCGGGGCGACTTAAGCCATTCCTCGGGAAACATATCAGGGTTCAAGGTGAATTCGTAGCTGGATTTCCCATCCCGAAGCATCGTCGCCGTGTTCAAAATCAAGTTGGCTTCCACCTCGGTCTCCGCATTACGAAGTGCCGCGTATATCACCTTCTGAGGCTTCTCTGCGCCAATCAAAGCGAGAAATTCAGCTGCCCGAACCCGAACCAAATTATCGCCGTCACTTGCCGCCAATGCCTTGGCTGTCTTCGTAAAGCTTGACGCTTCTTTGCCAAAAGAACTACAGGCGATCAAACCCCAATAGCGTGCAACCGGATCATCCGAAGCAAGTGCATTGGCGATGCCCTTCTTCGCTTTGCCAAATGATAGAAGGCTCAAATTTGCCGTATCGATCAGCTTCGCGATACGTTTTTTGTTTTCCTGACCATAGGCCACTGGATTATTCATCGCATCCTTCAGCATCACTGGCTCTGGTAAGAAACTCAAATCCGGCAAACTTTTCACTTTAGCCGTCAATCGCTGTCTCAAAACCTTCAATACGCTCGCATAATTCGGATCGCTAGCCAAATCATTCACTTCATGCGGATCCGATTCGATATCGTAGAGACTTTCTGCAGGGCGCGCTTCGAAGAACTGACGCTGAGCAGCATTCAATGCTCCCGCATCGAATTGTGCCTTCCAATCCTTGTACGCAAGCATCCGGTACCGATACTCATTGAATAAGCCATCGAAATTAAACGGCTGGTAATTCCGCATGTATTTGAATTTTCCCTTCCGCAAGGTTCTTACCAAATCATACTTCTCGTCGAAGCGATCCGCGTAACCAAACGCTTCATCACGACTTGCTAAACCTTTCGCATCGATCCCGTTTCCGAGAAACGGCCTTCCATCCATTGCATCGGGAACCGTAACTCCCGCCAGATTCAAAACGGTCGGACCGAAATCGACAAAGCTTACGAATCCATTTACGGTACTTCCTGCTTTTTCAGGCAACAGGTGTTTCCACTTTTCAGGTGCATAGACGACCAATGGAACGTTTAGTCCGCTTTCGTACGCATACCCTTTGCCTCGAGGTAGCACCCCTCCGTGGTCGCCATAATAGAAAACAATCGTATTCTCATCGAGCCCGTCGGCTTTCAGCCGATCCAGGAAGACTCCCATTTCCGCATCTACTTTGCGGTGATAGTCCTGATACCGTGCGTATGTGTAGCGAAAAGTTGGTGTATTCGGGTGATAAGGGAAAACGGTGATCAAATTCGGATCGGTTATAGTGCGGTCATTCGCCATGCTTTCCTTGGAAAAATGAAGCTGACCCTCGTGCGTAGCCCCAAAATTTTGCACATGAAAGAACGGTTGGCCTGATTTTCGATTCCGGTAGGTTGCCTTGTTCGAAGATTCATCCCACATGCCTTTGTCATTCAGGTTGTAGTCCGTCTTGCTGTTGTTGGTCGTATAGGAGCCGGCTTCACGCAAATAGTGCGGAAACATGCGCACACCATCCGGCATCGGAGCCAAAGCCGCCCGACGGTGATATTGAGCGCCGATTCGCGGAGCATACGACCCCGAGATCAAAGTACTGCGAGCCACCGAACAAACCGGAGCATTGGAAAACGCGTTCTGGAAAACCAAGCCTCGCTCAGCCAGTTTTTCGATACGGGGCATCGGAGCACCTCCCTCTTCGTAAAGACGAAGCCAATGCTTAGAATTGTCCTCCGAAACAATCCAAACCACATTGGGACGATCCGCGGCTCCGAGAGCCAAGCTGAATAGAAAAAGAGATATCGATAGAATGTTTCGCATGTCCAGAGTCAGAATAAGTCAGGATCCGTCCACGTTCTCGAACTGAGAGGGATATGGGACAAAATACGATTGCATTGACCTCATCAAACGCCATCGCCGCAAGCCAAAACGATCAATTCATTCTCCAGCAAATGTGATTGCGAAGGAATGCGATAGTGCCGAAAATCACACGATTACCCTCCATTCCCAACGGCCGAAAACAATGAATCAACGTTTCAAGATATCTCACCTAGGCGACATCGACCCCGTTCCCTGCCCTTGCGGCACCTCGCGGCGTGCGTTCATGGATCCCGACAATTCAGTCGCTTCAATTCATCTCGTCGAAATCAAGAAAGACACGCAAACGCACTATCACAAAACGCTAACCGAAATCTACCTCATCCTCGAAGGCACAGGCCACATGGAGCTCGATGGTCAACTCTTTCCAGTCAAACCAATGTCCACGATCCTCATCAAACCCGGCTGCCGTCACAGAGCGATCGGCCAGATGAAAATAGCCAATATTCCAATCCCTAAATTCGATCCCGAAGACGAGTGGTTCGACTGATAGCAAATTGTCGCACAATCACCCAGCCAACAAATCCACAAAAAAGCGGCCCCGAAGTCGGAGCCGCATTTCAAATCGAAAAAATCAATCCAGGACTTTTACCTGGATGTCTTTGTAGTGGGTCACGCTTTTCGGATCGTGTGCCTGAAGTGCGAATGTTCCGCTACCTAGTACCCGACCGGCCATGCCCGGATTTGGTCCCGCATATCCTTCTGGCTGAGTCCAGTTAACCGTCGTTTCACCATTTACTTTCAAAGTGACGACATCGTCTTTCACAATGATGTGATAATCGAACCACTCGCCGTCCGTTGACGGCGCGTTTTCGCGGTAAACCTGGGCACCGGCCTTGTCGACGCGAACGATAAACGGCTCTTCGGGTTCCATTGCAACATACACGTTTGCGATCGCATACAAACTACCGGTCTTCTTCGGGTCCTTCTGGCTCGTATTCACCTGGCACTCGAATCCTTGCGTAGGCCAACCCTCGTCTTGATAAGCTGTGTGAAAGTAAACGCCGCCATTTGCGCTCTTCATGGTCTTCGCCTTAAGCTTAAGTTCGAAATTCTTGAAATTCGCACCATTCACTTTTCCAGTGTAGAATAAGTGCGAGCGTCCACCGTCGACAATCAACGTGCCCTTTTTAACCGAAAACGACTTCGGATTTTCTTTGCTAGCAGTCCAACCTTTTAAGGATTTGCCATCAAACAAAGAGACCCAATCCGATTTGTGATGGTTCGCCATCGTGAGCGAGCCAAGGAGCATAAGTGAGGTAAAAAACAACGTTACGAGTTTCATAATTCCCATAAATGCCCAACCCACGAAGAAAGCCAATGTCAAAATCTGGCAGAACCAGCGAAGGGCCCATTCCCCTTACGATCTGATCCATTGACACACGTTGCCCTTTTCTATGAACTAAGTCTCATGAATCGAAGAAAATTCGTCGCCGCGGCAATCGCCGCTACCCCTGCAACGCTTCTTGGAGCTCATCACAATGAGAAACCCACGCAATACCTAGAATGGATACGTTTCGAGGTTCTTAACAACGCCCGTCGGGGAGCGCTTGAAACTTTCCTCAAGAACGTCGTTGTCCCCGGACTTAACAAACTCGGCTGTCGTCCAATCGGCGTTTTCCGTCCGAAATACGGAGCCCATGGAAGTGAAGTTTTCATGCTCGTACCGCACGACACAATTGAATCGTTCCTCACCGTTTGGGACAAACTTGCCGCAACTCTCGCTTATCAAGAATCGGCCAACACCGAAATGGACACACCCCACTACGAGCGTATGGAAAGCTCGCTCATGACCGCCTTCGCCAACATGCCGAAAGTGGAAGTCCCAGAAGCGATCAAAGGCGAAAAAGGCCGTATTTTCGAGATCCGACGCTACGAGAGTCACAATCGACTCATCGGCGAGCGCAAAATCGAAATGTTCAACGAAGGTGGCGAAATCGAAATATTCCGCGACGTTGGGCTCCACCCAATATTCTTCGGCAAAACGATTTCCGGTCCCCTCATGCCGAACCTCACCTATATGTTAGGCTTCAAGGATATGGAACAACGCGATCGGAATTGGAAACAGTTTAGCGCCAGTCCAGCCTGGAGAAAGCTCAAAACGAACGAGCGCTATAAAGGAACTGTATCCGCAATCTCAGACAACATTCTCGTTCCGACAAACTTCTCTCAAATTTAGGCGAACAATTACCATTCGGTAACCCATAGGGCCGGCGCTTGCGCCGGCCCTACGTCTGATACGAATCGAAACAAAGTAAAATGAAGTATTTTCCTTCGATAAGAAGGCTTCTAGCTATCCTTCTCATTGCCACCACCTCGATTCATTGTTTCGCCGACACGAGGGAGAAAGCATGGATCGCTCTGTTCGACGGAAAAACGCTCGAAGGATGGACACTCAACGCGGGCGATCAGAAAATCTCCGTAAACGACGGGATGATCCAAATGCCCTCGGTAAAGCAAAACCTGTGGCTTACCCACGAAACTGTATTCAAAAACTTCGAGCTCATAACTGAAATCAAAACGACCCTCTAAAACTACAGTACAGTCAACAGATTTCAGTATAACACAACGCCCGCTGGTTATCAATCCGAAAAAATCGATGCCCAATCAGGATCCCTCTAAGCGATCAAGAAAGGCTGGATAAACCCAACCGCCAAAGACAAGCTCGAGGACTTCTACGAAACCGCTGGCGACTACTATCTTAAAAGAGAATGGAATCGGTACCGAACCAAATGTGTAGACGACCACATTCAAATATGGGTCAACGGCCATAAAACAACCGACGTTCACGATCGTTCATACCAAGAAGGTCGCGTCTCCATCCAACACCACGGCAAAGGCGACACTCGTTATTTCCGGAACATCAAAATTGTCTGATCCTCTAATAAAACAGCACGCGATTAAAGGGACTTCAGGCGAATATTTCGCCACCGTACCTTTTCGCCGATCTTCTCTTTGCTTTTGCCGATTCCGTGAAGCTGCAAAGCGATATACCCCGAGGCCTGATCGTCGTCATGAACATCAGCAACCGGTACGCCATTAAGCCACGTCTGAATGTGGTCTCCATTTGCGATAATTCGGAAATGATTCCATACCCCAGGCTTAAACGCCTTCAGAGCAGCCTCGTCCTCGCCTGGCGTATGCAGAAAGCCGCGAGCACCCTCTTCGTACAACGTCCCGCTCCAACCGCGATCCGTCGGATCGATTTCGATTTGATAGCCCCAAAAACGGCCTTTTCCCCAAACGCGATCTCTCACATTCTTGCTACCATCGTCATTGAAAGTCCCGCCCCAACGAACTGTCGCTGTTTCCTTTTCGTAGACGTGACTACGAATCTGAATCCCGGAATTAAGCAACG
>JABITN010000210.1 GCA_018700525.1 Opitutales bacterium | reverse complement strand
TCTTCCTTGGGACTTCATAGGCAATGCGAAGAGACATCTCTACCCCTTCGGTCTCCATGGCTGGGAACTTCTTTTCACCGGGCTTTTCGTCATCGCCCTATTCGCAATTGAAATCCTGCAAGAAGTGAATCACCCAATAACCTTCAGTTTCAGATTCCACAAAGGACTCCAACGCTGGTCTGCAGCGATTCTCCTGCTTCTAACGATTACATTCTTTGGCTTCTATGGCGACCGAACCTCGGTGACCTTGTGGGAGGTCATTGAAACCGAAGCATTTTTCGAAATAGACGAAGTGGACGAAACCTTCATCTACGAGCGATTTTAAGATAAATGAAAAAGAAATGCAGTATGAAGCTATTCTTGGCGGAAGTATCAATCGGTTTTTTTGCCGTATTGATAATCATCACGGCCTGCGAACGATCCGGAGCATTCGACTTTCACCTGCGACACCATTCCGGGAAACACCGGTGGGACGAATTCTATGAATACGCAGCAGGCAACGGAATCGATGCCTTGTTCGTCGGTAATTCCCAAGTATTACATGGCGTTGATTGCGAGCTCTTAAGCGAGCGTCTGAGCCAAGAATTTTTTGTCATTGGCCACGGCTACGGGACCGCCGCGACCGCTTACTGGGCCGTGCATCACGCTCTCAACTACGCGAGCCCTTCTATTATTTTGCTCGAGGCCAAGTCTTTGGGAATGTCCTCGAAAATACTCAAGCGCCATACTGCCATTCAAAGCGAAATAGATTTAGGATTCAGAAAAAAAGATCTCTCCTCGATAAAAGCGGCATTAGACTTGCATGGACTTACCTCTCTTCCATCCGTCGTTTTCAACAGTGCCCTCAGATATCCCGAAAGGCTCGAAAGGAATTCACTCGATACAATTATGAATATCGGTAAATGGGGTAAAGCACCCCAAGAACGGGTCACGAAGCGAGGCTTTCTAAACACCTATACAGAGGGCATAGACCATGAACTGCTAGCTCGCTACGAAGCGGGGGAATCTGGACGCGACTATGGAAACGCCGTGCCCAACATAGAAGACCTAGAATACATGAATCGCCTCCTATCTCTATGCCGAAAAAAAGGTATCCGACTGTTTGTCTTCGAGACCCCCTATTATGAGGCAGATCAAAAAAACTTAATTGAGCGCCAAAGCAAACTGACCGCATTTTTCTCGGATCGTAACCAAGACTGGATTACATTTTGGCAAGACGAAGAACTGACGGCAAACCCAGCTTTTTACGAAAACAAACTCTACAACCAGCATTTAACTCAAGATGGATCTAAGGTCTTTACTCAAAAACTCGCTACTGTAATTGAAGATAAACAGCTGTTTCCCATAAGATTACAACTCACCTCTCAAAAGTCGTTTCCAAAAAGGAATTATTAAAAAAGGACCTTACCATTCCCGCTTCCTTTAATCACACAGCTCAAAACGAGCTTGCCCAAACCTTGTGCCGATATGGTACCCGAAAACCAAATTATATGATTTCTAAGCACCGATTTCAATCGCAAACTTACAGTCGCATTTATCTACAGAACACAATTTAAACTTGGTAGGCCCGGAGGGACTTGAACCCCCGACCAAGGGATTATGAGTCCCCTGCTCTAACCAACTGAGCTACAGGCCCGTACCAGTTCAGAAAGACGGCAATGAAAACTCCTCCAACCGTCTTTGCAAGATCCGATTCCAAGGAATTTGAACTTCATGGAATCCAGAGCCCTCTCTAACATCCCAAGATTCCTCTAACCAATTGAACCACAGGCTCGTACCGGTTTCGAAGTCGGCGGTAAAGTCCCTCCAACCGCTTCGCAAAATCAGATTCAACGAAAACTAGTCCCTTTGCGGCTCCTCAAAGTTGGATTCGAAATACACTCATCGGCACAATTCATCGACTTCCCTCTCGCAATTTCCCGAAGCTAAAAACAAGTATGTCGCCTACAAACTGATGCCAAAAAAATTCCTGCTATTCGACCATGACGGCGTACTCGTCGATACTGAGTACTGGTACTTCAAAGCCAATCAACAAGCGCTCTCGGAATTGGAAATCGAAATCGATCAAACGCAATATCTGGAATTGATGCGGACAGGCCGATCTTTCTGGGACCTGGAAACGGTAACATCAATCGGGCAAGCTGCGGTCGTCGATAAACGAGTCGATCGCGACCACTACTACCAATCGTATTTAAAAAACGAAGACATCGAAATTCCCAATGTATTAGAAACGCTGAAAGCGCTATCACAGCGATACCGGATGGCAATCGTCACCACATCCAAGCCACAGGATTTCGCGCTCATCCATCAGGATCAATCGATCGTCGATTTCATGGATTTCGTTCTGACCCGCGAAGACTACGATCTAGCCAAGCCTCACCCAGAGCCTTACCTCGCAGCTCAAGACCGGTTTGGATGTCGTAAAGACGAGGCTCTAATCATCGAAGATTCCGAGCGGGGACTGCGCTCCGCAGTCGCAGCGGACATCGATTGCGCAATCGTGAAAAACCACTTCACTCAAACACATGATTTTTCCGCCGCTGCCTACCGAATCGATCGCCTTACGGATCTACCGAAACTGCTAGCAGACGCCATTGTCTAGCCCCAAGGACGCCGGAGCCCGCTTACTCGCCCGTTATCTCCTTCAAGTAGCCGAAAAACGCTTTCTTTCGCTCATGACTGATAGACCAATCTACAGGTACGGATTGGTAGCCGATTTTGATATCGGTTTCGCCTTTTCGACGAAAATCAAAGTAACCCCATGAGGCGTAGGACTCGACCGCGTATTTAAAATTATTCGCATCTTGAGCGTATTCATAATGATCGTCTTCATTGAATACGATCGGTTGTCCCCGATAGGTCGATACCGCTTTCGTACGCTCGACCATTTCCTTTATAAAAGCGGGATCCTTCACACCGTTACCATGGATCAATACATAGTCCGATACCGCAACGACATTGGCATCGGGGATATAACGCCCGCCAAAACTCGTGCTAACAAGAAGCCGAAAGCCATTCTTCCGCTTCGATCTCACACGTTCGAGGAGCTCATGCACCCGGGCAGGCTTAAGAATTTCGTGATCGTAAGCCTTGATATTACTCTCGTTGTTGAGCTCCACCAATACGTTCCGGTATCCCTTATCCAATAGCCAATCCGTCGTATTATCAACCGCCGCTACAACCGCTGATTCGTCCTCTAGGTTCTGGTCTTGACCGAAAGAGAAATACCCGAGAATCACCACCATCTTCAGTGTTTCCGCTTCGTCTAGGATTCGCTTCAATCGGTCCATGTAAGCTGGCTTCAAATCACCCCTCGCAGTAAACGCCGAGTTATTCCAGCTCTTGTTGCCATACCCCGTCGGACTGCCTCCTTGTAAATTCAGAGTAAACGAGAGCAACCCATGCTCTTTCCAGCTCGGCATGGCTGCGACAAATTCGTCAGTATTCCGATCCGGGTTCCACTCACCCGTATCCGGATATTGGAACAATTTTCGAGTCTCCGGATTAGCATCGTCGAAGACTCCCTGAACGAGTCGAGCGTTCATCAATAGCCCTTCAATCTTATTGTTATTCCAATACCTACCCCGGTAGGTCACCGCTCCATCAATGTAGAAAGCATTGCCGATAATTGAGACTTCGGTGCGTCGAACGGCCGCCGGCTTGCACGAGGCCAGTAGACCGATGATTGCGATTGATAGGCTAAGGGCGATAAAGAAACGAGTTTTTGTCATAGGTATATGATTAAAGCGTGATCGAATAAGTATTCCTTAAATCGTCAAACGCCAAAACCGCATATTAGACCCTCTTTTGAACAACCCGCTTACCGATCTCCGAGAATCTCTAGAGCTTCAGTATCGCCCACCTCCACTGCGTAAGCTCGCAAAAGCGCTCGATGCGCGTTCAAAGTCTTTTTATGTTCTGGGTTACGGGCCTGGTTTCGCATCTCATAAGGATCGTTTTCCATATCCACCAAGGATTCACGATGCTCGCCAATATCGTACACGGCGTATTTAAAATCGTCAGTCCGAAGCATACGTCCTCGGCTCTGGGGAATTCCTGTTCTGCCTACAGGAACCGCTCCTTGAACCATGTGGTTAGATACGACTACGTATTCACGCCAGTTAGACAAATTGGGATTTTCGCAGACAAGCCTAACCGATCGACCTTTAAAAGAACTCGGAATTTCAAGCCCCGCAAAATCCAACATAGTCGGAAAGGTATCCACTCCGACATTCACAAGCTTCCGCGTAACGCTTGGAGAGACCTTGCCAGGAAACGAAAGTATTAAAGGTATACGAGCGGACTCATCGTAAAAAACCGTTTTCTGGGCAAAACTATGCGCTCCCGTGCAATCACCATGATCAGCGGTGAAAATGACCAGTGTATTCTCCTCGAGTCCGGATTCCTTCAAGGCAGCGAGCACTTTGCCTATCTCCCGATCCGACCGTTCGATCAATTGATAATACCCCCAACGCATCTGACGCCACTTATCATTATTGAAATGGGCAATCGGAGTCATGGTGGTCGCCTGATAGCTCTTGCGCATCAAAAACATGCTATCCGTCTCATCGATCGGCGGAGCCACGTTAACAGGCACTGGCGGGCAATCCTCCGCGTCTGGGAACTCCCCGATTGGACCTCCCGGAATTTTCTGACCACGTACCATTTCACAAATATCATGAGGTCCCGTAAACGAAGCGACCAACAGAAAAGGCTTATCGCGCTTCAGATTGAGGAACGCTATCGTAGGCTCAGGAATCAAATGATCTGCCCCGTTGTTTTTGAGCACGCCCGTCTCATCGAATCCATGACGCTCTGCATCTTCCGTTTTCATATTCAAGTGCCATTTCCCGAAATAGCCAGTATCGTAGCCCGCATCCTTGAAATGTTTACCCATACTGACAATGCGCTCCGGCAACGGCTGCTTGGAATTCGTCTGTAAGCCGGTCTCAAATGGATAGTATCCGCTGAAAATCGAATTGCGGGCAGGAACGCATATCGGATTCGGAGCATAAGCCCGATCGAAACGAACGCCACTCTCCGCCAACGAATCCAAATTGGGCGTCTTAACATAGCGGTCGCCCATCACTCCGCTCATCGCGCCGCCGAAGTGCTGATCCGTCATGATAAACAGAATGTTCGGACGATCCGCCAAACCAGCCGAACTAGCATAGGCAACGAAAACAAGAAGAAGTAGGCGTGAACGTTTCATCACAGTACGCATACCCTAAAACGCACTGAATCGACAACAACGTTTTCGCAAGCGTCCTGCCAACTAGTCCAGCAACTTAGAAACGTCAGGCAGCGGCCGATCACGGCGGGCTTTAGCTACTCGAGCAAGAAACGGATCTTTCGAAGGATCTCCGCCTTCGAATTCCTCTTCGTCGTCCTCCTCGGGCTCCTCTTCCTCGACACCGCCTATTTCCACATCGTCATCCAAATAGGCCAACGCGTCCACGCCATTGCCTCCCGACACATCGACCTCGTCAAATAGCTTCGAAATCCGACGTGGCTGAGGTTCCAGAGTGAATGACGGATTTGCCAAACGACCCTTTTTCACCAATTCGAAATGACAAGGATAATACTCCTTCGCATAACGATTTTTGAATTCCTCGATCCATTTATTCGAAACCGTCTGTCGGTTTGACAGCAGTACTATATCTGAGAAATGGATACAGCAATCGTACCACGGCAGCAATCGTTTATCCGCCGAAATTCGATCGCAATCCGCAACCGTTATAACGCGGCCAATTTCATAACCAGACTCCTGAAACCAAAAGAAAAACGCTTCCACAAAATCCGCGGGATCGGCGAGCCCATCAGCGACTACGAAAACAACATCGCCTGTCGGCTCAAACGCTAAGCCTGCCTCGAAACCCTGCCAAGAGTATCGATTCAGCCCAACTTGCTTGTGATGAATCGTCGGCTCAACTCCCCATGCGGAAACATCGTCTTCCGACACAAACACCTGAGGTTTCAAATCATCCGCTACTCCGAAGTCCACAAGATCAGAAACGACATCGTCCTGCCCCGCTCCCTTCGAACCTAAAATAAGGTACACCAATCGCTCTGACATCTTATTGGGCGCTAAAATGCGAACAAGCGATTCTGTGCATGCTGACGCATCCAGTGATCCAGCACGACAAGATTGGCCATGGCTTCGACAATCGGTACCGCTCGGGGCAAGACGCACGGGTCGTGGCGACCGCGAGCTTTTAACTCCGTTTCATTTCCATCGACATCAACCGTATCCTGCGACTGAAGCAAGGTTGCGGTCGGCTTGAACGCAACGCGGAAGCATACATCCTCTCCATTAGTAATTCCACCCTGAACGCCACCCGAACGATTCGTCGTCGTACGTATATCTCCGCCACGATTTTCGAATGGGTCGTTGTGCTCAGACCCCTTCATCAGCGTACCCGAAAAACCGCTACCGACTTCGAATCCTTTAGTCGCGGGAAGCGACAGCATAGCCTTGGCAAGATCGGCTTCGAATCTATCGAAGACCGGCTCGCCTAACCCAACCGGAAGATTCCGTATTCGACACTCAATGACGCCGCCAACAGAATCACCCTGACCTCTAACTTCAAGTATTCGTGCGATCATCTTTTCCGCAGTCTCTGCATGCGGACAACGAATCGAATTCGCCTCGATCAAATTCGAAGTGATAAGCACGTCGTCCGGCATTTCGATATCCTGAACGCGTTTTACATAAGCGATGGTCTCAACCTTACCCGCAAGACCCAAGATTTTCTTGGCAATCGCTCCCGCTGCTACCCGACCGATCGTCTCACGTGCCGATGAGCGCCCACCGCCTTCAGGATTTCGGTGGCCGTATTTCGTTTGATAAGTGTAGTCCGCGTGCGACGGGCGAAATTTCTCCTTCATCTCCGAATAGGCTGATGGGCGATGATCCTTATTGAACACCAACATCGAAATCGGCGTGCCGGTCGTGCGACCTTCGTAAACTCCCGAAAGAATCTGCACTTGGTCCGCTTCCTTGCGCGGAGTTACGATGTCGCTCTGACCCGGACGTCGCCGATCGAGCTCTACCTGAATCTCTTCTGCCTCAATCGGCAGACCCGGAGGGCAACCGTCGATCACGACGCCGACGCCTCCCCCGTGGCTTTCGCCCCAGGTGCTGATTGAAAATAACTTCCCGAATGTATTGGGCATAGCGAGACTCTAGAAACACAATCGAAGGGATAAAGGAAAAAGTTAGAATTAAAACTGCGGGAATGTTCCGATAGCCAATACCAACACCCTTTCAGCGAGGTCAAATGGCAAACGACGACTCACCCCGAAAACCTAAAGGCCACTCAAATCACAGGATCGAAACCGCCGAATCCGTTGTTCTCGATCTGCTGGTTCATCGCTAAAGCAGGCGCGCTTTCCCTGCAAACGCCGACGCTTTTCGCAGGTACACCCACCACGGTGCAGTGCGCCTTCACGTCCTTCAGCACAACGCTTCCAGCTCCGACCTTCGCCCCTTCGCCGATCCTGATGTTTCCCAAAACCTTCGCGCCAGATGCGATCAACACCCCATCAGCCACTTTTGGATGGCGATCGCCCTGTTCCTTTCCGGTTCCACCCAAAGTAACCCCTTGCATGATCGACACATTATCGCCCAAAACCGCAGTTTCCCCGATCACCACGCCATTGCCATGGTCAATAAGGATTCCCCGTCCAATCGTCGCCGCCGGATGGATATCCACGCCAAAGACCTTCGATATGAGGCTTTGCAAGTATAGCGCCAGAGTCTTGCGATCCTCAAACCAAAGATAGTGAGCGAAACGATAAGCCGACAAAGCATGGAATCCCTTAAAAAAGAGAAATGGCGTTAGATAACCGGCCGCCGCGGGATCGCGATCCTTCACCGCCTGTAAATCGACCCGCACGATCTCGCGCAAACCATCCTCCTCCTCGAGAATCTCCAAGAACAAGTCCCTCAAGGTAATGCTCGGCAAAATATCGTCCCGAAGCTTCGAGGCCAAAGTATAGCTCAAAGCCGCAGCGAAGGACTTTTGCCCCAAAACCGTCTCCTGAAAATAGGCCACCAACAAACGCTCAGTGGTGGCCGATTCCTCTGCTTCCGCCCTCAGGGCATTCCAAATACTGTCGTTTTTCGCACTCATGGCTCTGAGAATGAGTCAAACACGTCCTAAATAGCGTTTGCAAACCGAATTCCCATTGCCCACTAGGGATCTATACGGAAAAGCTACCCAAGAGCATTCCCTGATCTCTCTCAAAATCGGCAATCGCCCCAACACTCTATTCTTTCCAATAATCGATTTCGTAATGTTTTTCACCTAGGATTCGGAAAGCTTTTGAGTGCTTTGGGTCAACGCAACCACTTCAGACTTCGCAACCGATTCAATCAATCCACTGATCAAGTCTACGCTATTTCGAAATAACTAACAAAATGAAAAACTTCATCGCAATTTTTGTAGCCTCCCTTTTGACAGTCTCTACTTCATTCGCCGACGTCATCTTCACCAAAAGCGGATCGACCATCAATGGGAAGATCCAAGGGATCACAGGCGGAAAAATAAAGATTACTACCGACTTCGCTGGCGAAATCGAAGTAGATCAAACTCATGTCGAGACAATCACCACGGACGAACCCATTTTCGTTTCCTTCGAAAGCGGCGCGTCCTATGTGGGTATCCTTGAGGGATCTGGAAACAAGGAACTCAAGGTCAACACCCAGGATGGCGAGCTGTCCACGTCGATCGACAAGATCCAAGAAAGCTGGCAGCCCGGAAAGCAAAGCCCAGCAGAGTCTCGCCAAGCAGCTAAAATCGAAAAGCTCAAACGCTCCTGGGCGCACGAAGCGGCATTCGACCTAACCGGCAAAAGCGGCAACTCCGACAGCAGCGGAGTGGGAATGAGCTTTCGCGCTACGCTAAAAGGACCCGACGACAAGCTAGACTTCTACTCGCGAGCTAACTTTGAAGAAACAGACGGCTCCAAGAGTGCGGATGATTCCCGTGCCGGTATCGACTACACCAATCAGATAAGCAGCGATTGGAACTGGTTCGTCAGCAGCGAACTCGGACGTGACGTAATAAAGGATGCTGACCTATTCGTCACGACCGCCGCCGGTTTTGGATACACATTCGCCAACACCGACACACGCTTCCTCAATCTTCGTGGCGGTCTCGGATATCGCTTCGAGAACTACAGCGATTTCAGCAGTCGCGAAGAACTCAGTGCAGCGAGTCTCGACATCGGCTTAGAACACAAAGAAACGCTCAAATGGGGCAAACTCGTCAACCGGATCAAGTTCACGCCAACCATCGAAGACTTTGGTAGTTACCGTCTCTATCAAGACACCTCGATCGACCTCCCGCTCAAGGCTAAAAGATACAGCGTCCGCTTCGGATTCGCCAATGACTACGATGCCGATGCTGCCCTCAGCGGCAAAGACGAACTCGACACGACCTACTACATACGCATGGTCCTAAACTGGGACTAATCTCGTTCGTCAATCGCAATTTTCAGCGCCTCTCCGGAGCCGAGCGTTTTTCATGCCCCACAGCTGGCATAGATCGTGGGGTTAGTTCCAATGGGAGCATGCGCGTCAATTTAATCCCTAATAGTCTAGCAAATTATAAAACCCGTGCGAGTCCCTTTCGCAGCTACGTCGCAGCCCGACGTGGTTTCTAGGTTATTTTCAGCTATACTACCGTCCATGCACTAAACGATCCCTAACGAACAAAGTAAAATCTCAAGACCCCTAGCCCACGCCAAACACAGCATCCACGTAATTACCTACCTGATACGCCTGCAAGTCTTCCGCCTTTTCCCCAAGTCCAAGAAAATAGATCGGCAACTTCAGCTCACGGTAAATGCCCACCAGCGATCCGCCACGACTCGTTCCGTCAAGTTTCGTAACGATAAGCCCATCCAAACCGAATTTCTCGTGAAAGACTCGTGCTTGCTCGATCGAATTCGAACCAAGGCTGCCATCCACTACGAGTAAACTGTAATGCGGAGCCGTTTCATCATGTTTCTGCAAAACGCGACGAATTTTAGCGAGCTCATCCATCAAATTGCTCTTCGTATGCAAACGCCCCGCCGTATCCACGATAAGCGTATCCTTGCCCCGACTCTTCGCCGCTTGCCAGGAATCATATGCTACAGCCGCCGCGTCCGAGCCACGCTCGCCCGACACCATATCTAGGTCCAGGCGATTGCTCCACTCCCTAAGCTGCTCGGTCGCCGCCGCGCGAAAAGTATCGCAAGCCGCTACCAAAACTTGACGCCCCTCTGCTTTGCATTGGCTTCCCAACTTCGCAGTAGTGGTTGTCTTTCCTGAACCATTCACGCCTATCAAGCATATCACAGTGGGGCGATCATCCTTAAAATCGATCGTTCCTTCCGAACCCTCAAGAACCCGACGCAGAACCGCCGATCCAATCGCTGCCACGTCTTTACCACGCAAGTCCTTGTTTTTTCGATACGCCTGTTTCGTTTCCTCGATAATTTCCTCAGTCGTTTCATAGCCGAAATCAGCCGCATACAGGGCCTCTTCCAACTCTTCGATCGACGAGGCATCGAGCTTTGCCTGACGAAAGATTCCACCTGTCTTTTCAGCAAAGCTTTTAGCCGACTTCGACAGGCCTTCTTTGAATTTCTTAAACAGCGACCGCATTAGAAAAATTCTCAGTTCTATATATCAACTAAACCAATAACTCCGTTTTCGACGACAACCCCGACCTTCTATTCCTCGCTAGCGCTACGCGACGGACGATCGAGCTGACCATGAATGCGATCAAGAATGCCATTTACAAAGCGGCGAGATTCCTCGGCTGAGTATAGTTTACTCAAATCGACAGCTTCATTGATAGTAACCACAGGCGGAATATCCTTACGGAACAATAGTTCGAAAATAGCCATACGCAAAATAGCCAAATCAATCTTAGCGATGCGCCCGAAATCCCAGTTATTCGCGATCTCGCGAATTTTTCCGTCGATATCCTCCGAATTCTCGATCACTCCGTAAATCAGTTCATCCGCGAACGAATAATAGTCGCGGTCTTCGCTCTGGTCTTCTTGGTCCTCGTAAAAGAGCCGAATCGAATCGTTAAGATCGTTCGGCTTATTGATCGACCAGGAATACAGATACTGCATGCACGCGATACGGCATTGTCTGCGTTGCGATTTTTTGCCTTCGCTCATCTCTACAATCCTATAGATAACCTCGACGCAATCGCGCCATTTCCAATGCGCACTGACCAAATTCCGAACCCTTCGGAATCGTCCCAACGCACCGGTCCTTAACTTGCTCTTCGTCGTCACCCACAATCACACCATTGACCACCGGCACATTCGTATCCAAAGCAACTTGCTGCAGACCGATATTCGACGAATCCGCAACGAGTTCGTAGTGCTTCGTACCTCCTGCAATAATCGCTCCAAGAGCCACAATCGCATCGTAATTCCCGTGCTTCGCAATCAGTTGAACCGCTATCGGCAATTCATTCGAACCCGGTACCCGTTCGACGAGCACCTTCTCCGCCGGAACTCCCGCATTTTCAAGCTCAGTCTGGACGCCCTTCAGCAATCCATCCACATAGACATCATTGTACCGAGCGGCGACGATCGCGATTGAAAAATCGGATCCGTCAATCTCGGAAGGTTTTGGCGATAGTCGACTCATAGTAAGAACAAGGTGAAAGGAGACACGGAGATGCGCTCGTTAACGCGCCATGTAAAGGCGTAATTGGAAATTATGCAAAATCGATTAGAGATTAACCTGTCAGCAGACGCTTGCGCTTAGCTACAACTTCACTTGCTCGACGATTTCCAGCCCGAATCCATCCAAGCCAACCACGTTCCGACTCGTATTCGACAACAGGCGGATCTTCTCCAACCCCAGCGCAACCAAAATTTGAGCGCCGATTCCGTAATCGCGCAAACCCGTCGATTCCGTAGCCGATTTTACTTCATCCAATTGGGAAAACCCTCGGTCCGGCCGGCTAATGAAAACCGCCGCCCCCGAGCCTTCCTCTGAAATCTTGACCATTGCTGCATGAAACGGATCGCTACTTTGCTTGCCCAACTTCCGAAACAAGTCGGTAAACAAATTCTCAGCGTGCACGCGTACCAGCGTTGGCGATGCGCTGAGCTGCCCCGCGACCAACGCGTAATGCTCCATCTGATCCAACTTGCTACGAAAGACTTTCAACGTGAATGTCCCTAATTCCGTCTCGAAAGGCATCTCTCGAACCAGCGACACCAGTTTGTCGCGCTTGATTCGGTATTCGATCAAAGCGGCTATGGAAATCATCTTCAGCCCAAACCTCTTCTTAAAAGCATACAATTCGGGCACACGGGCCATTGTACCGTCATCATTGAGAATCTCGCAAATCGCCGCGCATGGAAACAACCCCGCCATCGACGACAAATCGATCGCAGCTTCAGTATGCCCGGCCCGCTCCAAAACTCCCCCATCCTTCGCTTTCAAAGGAAAGATATGCCCCGGCTGGACCATTTCGCCCGGACGCGTGTCCGGGTTGCCGAGCAATTGGATCGTGCGAAAACGATCATAAGCGCTGATGCCTGTGGAGATGCCTTCCGCCGCATCAACCGATACCGTGAAATCCGTCTTATGCGACTCGCGGTTCTCATCGACCATTTGAGTAATGCCCAAACGCTGTAAATGGTGAGCCGTACACGGAGCGCAAATCAGACCGCGAGCATGCTGTATCATCATGTTAACCGATTCCGGCGTCACTTTCGCCGCTGCGATGATCAAATCACCCTCGTTCTCGCGATCCTCATCGTCTGTTACGATTACCGGACGCCCAATCGCTACTTCCGCGATGGCTTCTTCTACGCTGTCGAATGCGATTTCCTTTTCGATCTGGCTCATTTCGGGAACCAGTCAAACGCTTACCGCTCCGAAGACAACTCATCATCCCCAAAAAATAAAGCGGAGCTCCCTTCAGGAAGCTCCGCTTTTAACAATCCATCTAATCCAATAAGAACAAATTCTAGTAGCGGAAATCTCTTAATCCGAGATCCGCTTCCTCTCTTATCGACACGTTTCAGAGCCACTTTAGGTATTAGAGCTCACTTATTTCAGAAAAAGCGCAGAAAGCGCCCATTCCCCAGGGAGAAAACACCCTAAGCCCTCGACTCCAACCCCAGGCAATTCACCCTATTCACGAGTCTCAGGCGATTCTTAGGTTTCTCCTCTCTCCTCCGATAACATGAACCTGGCTCGATCCTCTCGCCGATCAGCCCTTGTTCAAACCCAACAATCCCCAGGAATACGTGATAATCGCCGAAAATCTCACCAAAACATTTCGCGACCGAAAACGCGGTCTAGTCCGAGCCGTCAATAATCTGAGCCTCAACTGCCGCCCCGGCCAAATTTTCGGGCTCCTCGGAGCTAACGGCGCCGGCAAAACCACCACCTTACGCATGCTCGGCACTCTGCTTGAGCCGACCCACGGGAACGCAACCATCGCCGGCTACGATATCCGCGAAAACCCGCAAGAAGTCCGCCGTTGCATCGGTTTTCTTTCAGGTAGCACCGCCCTCTACGGACGTCTCACAGCCCGCGAAATGATCGAGTACTTCGGCCAGCTCAATAACCTTAAAGGAACCGACCTCTCGAGACGCGTCGACGAACTCATCGAACGCCTTGAAATTGGCGAATTCCAAAATGGTCGCTGCGACAAGCTTTCCACCGGCCAAAAGCAACGCGTCTCAATCGCTCGCTCCATCGTCCATCGCCCACCCGTTATGATTTTCGACGAACCGACTAGCGGACTCGACGTCATGACCTCCCAAACGATCATGGCCTTCATCGAACAATGCCGGAGCGACAACCTGACTGTCGTGTTCTCCACGCATATCATGAGCGAAGTCGAACGCCTCTGCGATCGCGTAGCGATCGTACACCATGGGATTGTGGCAGCCGAAGGCTCCGTAAACGAGCTTCGCCAGCAAACCGGTGAAACCGTCATGGAAAACGCCTTTCTGAAAATCGTACACCGAATGGAGGACACAAATGTTTAGCCGTCTCAGTTACATTGTATTTCGTAAAGAACTACGAGAGACGCTCCGCGATAAACGCGTCCTACTTGGAGTCATCGTTTCACCCCTGATCGTCACCCCGCTAATTCTAGGTACAGTGCTTTTTTTCGGTGGTAAAAAGGAAATGCAAAAAATGGATGCCATCTTGAATATTGGCATCGTAGAACAAACCGCATTCCCGGAACTCATTCAAAAGCTTGAAGACAACGCATCGATCGAAACCCAGCGCTTCGAAACGCGCGACGACGTAATCACCGCCGTAGAAGAACGCATTGTCCGGGCTGCCCTCGTCGTCTCCGAAACCGCTCGAAACGACTTCCAAAACAATCAATCCGTCGGGCTGGAAATTATCTTCACCTTCGCCAACGAAACGTCTCAAAACGCAAATAATCGACTACGGAAAATCATCGGCGAATTCGACCAATACGCACTCGCCAAACGTATCCAAAAAATGGATCTTCCCGAATCATTCGCGAAGCCAACCAGTCTAAAGGTAAACAATATCGCCACCAGCGCATCCACCGGCTCCTTTCTGCTTGGACTTTTTCTTCCCTACTTAATCGTGATCAGCGCTGCATTCGGAGGCATCCAAACCGCCTTCGATCTCTGTGCTGGCGAAAAAGAACGCAGCACCATGGAAACTTTACTCGTCTCCCCCGCGTCGCGCTTCGAGATCGTCCAAGGAAAGCTCTTCACTATTTTCACAATCAGCTTAATCGCCGCCCTATGCGCTATCACCGGAATCGTCGCCCCATTGACCTTCGGCCTCGATATTCTCAAAGATACCTTGGGCGACCAAATTTCGATCAAGCTCAGCTCGGTCCTCGCCATGTTATTGATAGTGGTTCCCCTAGCCTTATTTACCTCATCGATGCTTCTCGTTATTTCCAGCTTCGCTCGCAATCAAAAAGAAGCCCAAACCTACATCCTTCCCTTCATATCCATAGTTCTACTACCCGCAATGCTGTCATCCATTTTCGGAGCGGAAAACCACCTCTACACAGCGTTCATCCCCGTCCTCAATATATCGCTGACCATGAAGCAAATACTCGGCGATCTATTCAACCCCCTCTACTTCGCGATATCTCTCGGAAGTTCCTTTATCTACGCCTATATAGTCATGCGCATAGCCACAGCCTTCTTCTTAAGAGAAAACATCCTCTTCAGAACCTGATCGTCTATCCCCAATGGCGCACCGAGGCCAACGCCCACTCCCCGAGCCGATTTTTCGAACCACAAACCGGATCAGGCTCTGCGCCTTCACGCTGTAAGCTTAATGCTGCTCTATCAACTCAAACCTATTCTTGGGGATACTAGCGTATCCCGATGAGCTCAAATCCAGTCTTATTCAACGACACCGTACTCCGCGACGGTCACTAATCCCTGGCGGCTACCCGAATGACGACCGGGCAAATGCTGCCCGCAAGAGCTCGAAGTCTACTACAAAACCAACGACACTCCCGCAGCTCAAGCGTCAGTCGCAGCCGCCCCGAACGAACGGGAAACCATCGACTTCGATTCCGGCACACGACACTACATCGTTAACCTCGAAGGAAAATACTAGGCCGTCACCGCAGATGAAGTATAAACGCCGTCTCTGAAGAGCATTGCTGGCTAAGCCAAACCACGCTGTGCAAGCTCATCCTCGTCCCATCCGAAGTGGTGCCCGAGCTCATGCAAGTAGGTCACACGAACTTCATCATTGAAAGAGACCCCTTCCTCTGCGCAATAGAGTTGAATCGCTCCCAGATATAAAACGATCGGACCATTCTGCTCCCCGAGCCGATCATCTTCGTACGAAAGATACTCGCCCAACAACTCGACCGCCTCCTCATCACCTTCTGAAGCGTCCGGATGCCAATTCCTATAAACAACGGGCATCCTAGACGCCAAAAGTCTCAATTCAGACGGAAGCGATTCGATACTCGATTCGACAAGCTTGGTGGCCTCTGCCTCCAAGCAACCCCAATTGTACTCAGGAAGAGACGACATCTAAAGACCTTCAAGAGCATCGTAATCCCTAACCGTAGCAGGATGCACCTCAACCCAATGCCCAGGCTCAACCTCCTTATATTCGCTCGGGCAAGAGGCAACCTCCTCGCTCACGCTGATAGGGCTTCGGCGCGCGAATGCACACCCTGGAGGCGGATCGATCGGAGAAGGCACATCACCCTTCAGGATCGTTCGCTCTCGTTTTTGTCCCGGGGAGACAATGGGTATGGCAGAGATCAAGGCCTTCGTGTACTCATGCATCGGATTAGAAAACAATGTATCAGCGTCTGCTTGCTCAACCATTTTGCCCAAATACATAACGCCTATCCTATCGGATATAACCTTCACTACGGCTAAGTCATGCGCGATGAAAAGATAAGAGACCCCCATCTCCTTCTGTAGATCCATTAGCAGATTTAGAATCTGGCTTTGTACAGATACGTCGAGAGCGGAAACGGGCTCATCGCACACGATCAATTTGGGTTCCAATGCTATCGCCCGAGCAATTCCGATGCGCTGGCGCTGACCACCTGAGAATTCAAAAGGATAGCGATCCGCCGCTGTCGCCGCCAAACCAACCTTGTCCAGAAGCTTCCTCACCTTCTTTTCGCGAAAAACCGTATTTCCCATTTTCTGGATGATGAACGGTTCCTCCAATATTTCCCGCACGGTATGACGAGCGTCAAGCGATTCAACTGGGTCCTGAAAAATGATCTGCAGATCGCGTCTCAAAGGGCGCATCGCGGCCCGCCCCAATCTCCCAACGTCCCGACCATCGAAACGGATTTCACCCTCAGTTGGATTTAGTAAACGGCAAATAGCCTTGCCCAAAGTCGATTTTCCACACCCAGATTCCCCTACCAGCCCAAAGGTCTCGCCCGCCTTCACCTGTAGGTCGATCCCATCCACCGCCTTGCAATATTTCTTGGCCCGCGAGAACAAACCCTCCTTCACTGGGAAGTGCACCTTTAGGTTTTTCACTTCGAGGAGTATCTCCCCTCGCTGATTGCCGCCGTCCGTATCCATTAGAAAACAATTTTAGAAGGCTCGTACATACGCACAGTCCTCCACCCAATGCCCAGGCTCCACTTCGACCAACCCAGGCTTCACTGTTTTAAAATCTTCGGATGCCAAATACTCCGCCACTCTCGGATGCTGAGATCGAGGAGCAAAACGAGCCCCCACTGGCATTTCGTCCAAACCCGGAACGTATCCATCAATCGTGTTGAGTCGTTGCTTGCGCGGCGTACCCAATTTCGGGATCGAATTTAACAAACCCAAGGTATATAGATGCTGAGGGTTCTCAAAGATCTGCTGAGTATTTCCCTTCTCCGCAACCCGGCCTGCATACATAACCACAACATCATCGCATGTTTCCGCGATCACTCCCAAGTCATGGGTAATCATCATCACCGACAATCCCATTTCCTCTTGGAGCGACTGTATCAGCTCGAGTATTTGAGCTTGGACCGTAACATCCAGGGCAGTCGTCGGCTCATCAGCAATCACCAGGCTAGGACGGCAAGCCAGTGCGATCGCAATCACTACTCGCTGCCGCATCCCGCCTGAAAGTTGATGCGGGTATTCACTGACCCGAACTTCCGGCGAAGGAATGCCCACCAATTTCAAGATCTCGATAGAGCGACTCCAAGCCTCCTTCTTGCTCAAACCTTCATGTAGCAAAAGCGATTCGCTCAATTGCTGTCCAATTCGGTGAACCGGATTCAGAGCGGTCATCGGTTCCTGGAAAATCACTCCTATTTCCTTTCCTCTTATCGAACCCATTCGCTCTTCCGATGCCATCACAAGGTCCTCACCATTAAAATGAATTGATCCACCAATGATTTGCCCCATCGGCCGAGGCAATAACTGCATAATAGACATTGCCGTCACACTCTTACCGCAGCCGGACTCACCCACCACTCCGAGCGTCTTCCCCTCCTGGAGGTCGAAGGATACCCCATCTACAGCTGTCACCCTGCCTGCGTCCGTATCGAACGCAGTGACTAAATCCTTCACCGATAAGAGCAACTTGTCTTCTAACATAGAAACGAGACGCTAGCGGTTTTTGTACTGGTCGTAAACTTCGATCGATTTTTCGAAAGTCTCGCCGGATCTCTTCGCCTTAAGCGTCGCTTTCTTCTCCTCGACATCCATCCAGGCAAAACCGAACTCGCTCGAGGAACTGCTCTGCATCACATCGAAATCATCCGGATAGTGACGCCACCGCCAATATCCAACTCGATAGAATGGTATTACGAAAGCGGGTACGAATGCAGCATCATCATGAACAATCTCCTCCATTTCGTGCGCCATTTCAATCATCTTACTCGAATTGGTAGACGCACGGTATTCGTCAATTAAAGTATCGAGCTCCGGGATATTCATACTGTTTAGATTGTTGGTCTGGGTCTTTATAGAACCGTCAGCATTGTATGCGTTCCTCGAATGAAATGTTTCCCAATATCGCGGATACATTTCTGCCCCATACCCCCAAGCCAAAAAATGAATCTCATGCTGCTTTTCCTGAGCCAACTTAAAACCAGCTGTGCCATCCAAGACCTGAAGACGCAAATCCAGACCCGCTTTCACCGCTTCTTCTTTGATTATCGTAAGCGCATCTTTCAGTGTCGTATAACTTGTTGTCAAAGAAATGGATAGTCTTACTCCCTCGTCATTCACCAGAATTCCATCCGGTCCTCGTTTATTGAATCCGGCTTTTGCAAAATGCTCCAAGGCTTTATCTACGGAAAACTCCCTCGCTCCAATTTTCGGATGAGAAAACGGGCCATATCCAACTGCCGTATGATTTAAGCGCTGATAGTCGCCCCGAAAATACTTATCGATTACCAATTGCCAATTCGACGAGTACTGTATGCCAAGCCTAATATCCCGATTGTCCAGCAAAGGTTTGCTGCGGTTCATCCACATTCCGTAAGGAGGACGCGGACGTTGATTATAGAACACCGCTTTCTTGATGTATCCATTCTCTACCAACGGATCGTCATCGGGAAGTTTATCGTACCAGTACTCAGCCAAACTAAGCCCGAATCCATCCAATTCCCCTTTCTTGAACATCTCGAATGCCTTAGCATTATCCCGCACAACTTGAATACGCTGTTTATCGTAATTGTAACGGTAACGAAAATTTCGTTTATCCTTTGCCCACCATTCTTTTTGCCGGGTAAAGGTGATCGAATCACCCTTTCGAATATCGCCCTCTTCTATTACATAGGCTGCTGTGGTCGGAGCGAACTTCCATTGGTAACGCTCCGTGTAGTCATCGCCTAATTCCCCGTAAAAATGTTCCGGCATAGGAATATCTTCAAAGACGTAAGTCGTAAAATTGGGCTTATTCACCGAGACCTTAACCGCGAAGGTCAGGTCATCATACTTGGTTATCCCCGAAAAGAATCGATTGTAGAAATTATTATACCAAGGAGCCTTGATATACTTACTGTGCATGAAAAAGAATTTGAAGAGAAAATCATCAGCAGTAACCGGTTCGCCATCGGACCAGCGAGCTTTCGGATCGAGCCTGACATAAACGGTTTGCGTCTCATTATCGATGGCCCACTCCTTAGCTAAACCTGGGTAGTAGTAATTCCCATTCGGCCCAATCTCATTCATATTTGGGTGCCGATGAGCGATTTGCACAGCAACATCATCAAGCAAGTAACCTCTAAACGATCCATTACTGTCCGGGCCTATTGTTCGTAGAGTCCTCGGAAAATCCTGAATTGCAGCATAAGCCGTTCCCCCTTTCTTCGCCTTGGGAGATCCTATTTCGGGAAGGTTCGATGAGTCGACCCACACCAATTTTGAAGGCAAATCAGCCAGTGTCTTGAATTGAAAGAATTTGGCAAACTCGCCCGCAGCTATCCGCTCGTTAACCTGGTCCTGCGTAATCTCACCGCTTTCCAGATCTTCCTGTAAATCGGGAGGCAACGCTATTTTCGTTCGGTAATATTCTTGGACTTCCGCCCGAAATACATCGATATTGACCTTCCGCGCAGCGGCATTCTCGAAAATGGCCTCGCTATCTTCAATCTTGGAAGAACAACCAGAAAAAGCCCCAAAAACAAGGGCTGCGATTACAGTATTTGCTAAGCATTTCATTCTCATCGAATTTAAATTATTTATACACTGTGAATTTCTTAGGGTCAAAAGCCTCCCTAATTGCCTCGCCCACAAAGGCAACCAGGGTCAACAAGAGCACTAAAGCAACAAAGGAAGACGAAACAATCCAGGGAGCCGTAGTGAGGTTGTCCGTGCCTTGCTTGAGTAACTCACCCAAACTGGGAGTTGGAGGCGGCAAGCCAAATCCCAGATAATCAAGAGCAGTCACCGCAGTAATCGCTCCCACGATAGTGAAGGGCATGAACGTGACAATCGTCGCAAGCGTGTTCGGGATGATATGACGAAAGATAATTCGTCCCGGCCCAGCACCCAAAGCCTCTACGGCAGCAACATAGTCTCGAGCCTTTTCCTTATAGGCCCCAGTCCGCATGTAGTAAGTCATTCCCATCCACGAGAATGCCACCATTATCATGAGTAAAATCAAAATACGGGCAGTGTTCGAAAGAGAACTTGGAACGACGGAGAATACGATAATGACCACGTAAAGAAAAGGCATATTCGACCAAATCTCTATCAATCGCTGCCCGACCAAATCGAACACTCCCCCAAAGTAACCCATCAAACAACCGATTGCGATACCGACCAAGTAGGTAAGCACAAGAAAAGCGGCTGAAAACAGAATGGCAATACGCATGCCAAAAAACAAGCGAGCGAAAATATCGCGCCCAGTCGTATCTGTTCCCAGTATGTGCCTTTCGGACAATGATGGTGGACCCGGCTTGAACAGGCCTTCGTATTCATTATTCTCTAACGAGTTATAGGGCACAAAAGGCATTAGCACCCAATTGCCATCGGCCTTTTGAGAAAACGCTTCCTTCAAATCGCGGTAATTCGTCTCATATGAATAGTCCAACCCAAATGTCTCGCCCGGAATCATACCGCCGTATGTGGGAAAATAGAAGCTACCTTCATATTCGACGACGAGCGCCCGGCTATTGATCAGTAATTCTCCAACAGCACTCAGCCCCACCAAAACAGCAATGATCAAAAACGAATAGTAGCCTCGTTTGATCTGGCGGAATCGATTGAGCTTTTTAGCTGTTAGCGGATTAAGGCGCACGTATGGAATTCAGTCAGTATTAGTTTATTTGAATCGGATCCTCGGGTCGACCATAGCGACAAGGGCGTCGGAAATGACATTGCCCAACAGCAACAGAAGGCTCGACAGGAATACTATTCCCATGACAACGGGGTAGTCGCGGTCAAAAACCGCATTGATGCCCAACAAACCCAATCCATCGATATCGAATATCGTCTCGATCAGAAACGAACCCGTCAAGATCAGCGTTACGTTCTGCCCAAAAGTCGTAGCGATTGGAATTAGGGAATTGCGCAAGGCATGCCTAAACACGGACGATCGATACGACAATCCCTTGGCAACTGCAGTTCGCATGTAATCCGCGGCCATATTGTCCATCAAATGATTCTTCATCAAAAGTGTGGTAACCGCGAAGCTACCAATCAGATAACAAATTAGCGGCAAAACCGCATGGCTAACAATATCGCCTATTTTCTCAGGCAAACTAAGGTCGTCGAAATACAAACTAGTAAACCCTCCCATGGGAAACCATTCCAATCGCGCCGAAAAAAACAGCAGCAGCAGCGAACCCAACGCATATCCAGGAATCGAGTAGCCGAAAAACACTAGGATCGACGAATACGTATCGATCGGGGCGTTGTGCTTAATTGCCTTTAGCATTCCAAGGGGAATACACACCAAGTAAGTCACAATCATCGTTGTGATTCCATAGAAGAGCGAAATAGGGAACCTCCCTTTAATCTGTCCCCATACGGAATCCTGATAGCGTGTAGATGTGCCCAGGTCCCCCTTTGCCAAACGAGCCAGCCAATCGAAGTACGCGATAATTGCTGGCTTATCAAATCCGTAGTACTCCTTCAATTCCTGCATCTGGGCGTCTGAAAGACCTGATCCTTCACCCATAGTGGAAACGTTTCCTGAAGACTGGCTACCTTGACCGGAACTCGCCATCTGGGCCTCCATTATTGCTCGCTCTAACGGACCGCCAGGAACAAAACGAGTTATGACGAATACAATCATCGTAACCCCAAGAATAGTGGGCGGAATGAGCAAGAGTCGTCGAAGGAAATAATCGCGCATAATTGAAAGTTACCCTTACGAACTAGAGGCCGTTCCAGAAAAAGCAAAACGAGAAAAGGGTTAATACGGAAATATTACGGTTCACCCCCTCCATTACGTGATATTTTTCGCCTTTCTAGTTTTTAATTTCAAATTGAAAAGATCTTATTTTTTTCGATGGACAACTCCTCGTCCCCCAAAACCATGTACGCCAAATTCGCCAAGTGGTACGGCACCCACTATCGCTCAATCAAAGACCATGACGCCGAAGTCGAACGAATAGCCTACCTCCTCGAAAAGCTCGACACTCAGCCCAGGTCCATTCTCGACATCGCTTGCGGCACAGGAGAACACGCCCGCATCCTCAGAGATACCTACGGATTTAAAGTCAACGGCATCGGTCTTAAGCCAAATCTCGTCGAAATCGCCCAACTGAAAAATCCGTGTGGCTACTTCACTGTCGCTGACATGCGTAACTTTCGCCTGCCCCGCCAATACGACGCGATCACCCGCCTTTTCAGTTCAATTGGCTACGCTGAATCGCTCGACGGGCTTGCGGCCACGATTAAATCGATAGCCCGACATCTCCGTACCGACGGCTGGCTTCTCATAGCACCCTAGGTAGAACCGAGCGATTAGAAGAGCAGCTTAAAAGATGCTACAGAAAGCCAAGACAAAGCCAAAAACGTTCGCGTCCTACAAGCCCGATATGGCTCCACCGAAGGCAAGGTCTCCGTCTTGATAATTGACTACGATAAGAGATCGAATCCGCTCTCTGGAACAACTATTTCGAATCGCGCTATCCCCCCAGCGGAATCCTCAACGGGCCACTCCATCTAGCCTACTACGCAACCTAAAAACGATCCAACTATCAATGCAGGAGGACAAAAGCCCCAACTATCCTACTCTCCCAATTCATCCTTCACCCTTCTGCCTTCCCTCACTCAGTCCGTCGGCGATACGCTCGGCGATATCGCCTTCGAACTGCAGCGATCGCGTCGGAAATGCCATTGACGCACCTCTTCCTTCGACCGCCTTCATGATCTTGATGTTAACCCGCTGACGAATATCCATATGGGCCAGCCAAGCAGTCGTGCTGGTGAAGTAATAAACCAGTATCTGCAACGAGCTATCTCCAAAATCGGTGAAATTCACCAAAATGAAATCCTGCTGTACCCCTTCGTCTTCCCTCAAGAGCTGCTTAATATCCTCGACCAAATCGTGCATCGAATCCGCCGGCGTACTATAGGTGACGCCGATGTACTGCTTAACTCGACGCTTCGGCATCTTGCTCCAGTTCTCGATCATTTCGTTGGCCAAGACCTTATTAGGAATCGACATCAGAGACTTCGACCAGGTACGCACTTTCGTCGAACGCATTCCGATTTCCTCAACATCGCCGTCGACCTTGTTACCAACTTGAATCCAATCGCCCACTTTAAACGGGCGATCCGCAACCAGTGAAACCGAACCGAAAAAATTGCCCAAGGTCTCCTGAGCAGCCAACGCAACTGCCAGACCACCGATACCCAAACCCGCCAACAAAGAACTTACGGAATAGCCCAAATTTTGCACCACCAAAATAACGGCGATCACAAAGAGGAACGTCCGCACCGCCTTCTGGATGAGAGGGATAAACCCGTGTACACCCATCTCCCGATCCTCGGCCACTTCCATCATCGTTTCCGAAAACACGTCTACAGCCCGAAGGATACCCCAGAATACCACGACCATCGAAGCTGCCTTAAACCCAAGGATAACAGTTTTATTCCACTCGGGAGACAAATTCAAAACCGTCAAGGCAATGAACATACCAATAACGAAAACCATCCAGCCAACTGGTCCACGCATTGCCGGAATCATCTTGTCATCGAATTTCCATGACGTTTTTTCAGCTATGCGGTGCAGCCAATTCTCAAACAAATACCCAACGATCTTTCGAGCGATATAAGTGAGAAGAATGATCCCGAAACTAAACAACAACCGCCCCAAAGAGTTCTCTCCAAGATCGTCTTGAAATACCTCTGAGAACTTTTCTCGAATCTCATTCCTGAGACTCCCGAAACTCTCACCGCCTTCTTCGGAAGCCACTGCGACCGCGATCGTCTCACTCTCCTCGCCAGCATTCTCGTTCTGAGCCCAAAGCCCCTGTCCCATCGATGACAATACAATCGCCAGCAATACCAAATAGAATCGTTTCATAAGATTAGAAAACCACATTTCAATCAGCCCTCCCGACTAAAAGCAACACCCTAACCATCGTCGAAAGATCATGTTCCCGCAAAGAAAACCCAGATCGACAAAGAATGGGGATACGAAAAAGCGCCGGCTCCCCTCCCCGGGAACCGACGCCATCTAGCCCCGTGGACCAACGCTTTAGTTGATCATTATCTTGCGCGGCTTCTTTTCCTCCTCTTTTGGCAAAGTCAGGCTAAGCACGCCATTCTTCAAATCGGCGGATATTCTCTTTTCCTCAACTCGATCTCCAACCATCAGACGAAGCCGGTAGGCAAATGCCTCCTTCTCTTCGCTGAGAATCTTCCATCCCTTCGGAACTTGACGGATCCGTTTTCCGATTACCTCCAATAGCCCATCGTGAAGCGTGATCGAAAGATCCTGCTTCGCGACGCCTGGCAAATCCGTCGTGACCAAGAAAGACTCCGACTGATCGGCGATATCGTAGCGTGGGCGGGTGTAAGCCAAGGTTTCGTCGCCCGAGCTGCATTGCTTTCTCGAATTCAAAGCGAGAGCCGATGGTTTAAATACGTTCATAATAGTCATTTTCTTATCTCCTTTATAAAGTTAGCGTTGATGGGATTAGCGGTTTAGTTCACATCAATGCGACGCGGTTTGACGGCCTCTGTTTTGGGAAAGCTAACACTCAACACGCCATCCTTGTACTCCGCCGAAATCTTGTCGGAATCGACGCCTTCGGGAATCGAAAGCGACTGGCTATAAGACAAACTGCCCTCCATACCTTGCTTCTCTGATCGCGTTTCGCGCTCAGCCGACAATTTCAAGATATTGCTGACGACTTCGAGAGTCACATTCTTCGATTCCACCCCCGGCAATTCGACCTGAACTACGTAAGCTTCATCATGTTCGAACCAGATTGGATTCAGCGATTTGCTATCAGACCCGGCAAGCCATTCGCCGCCACCATCGTAAAGACTCGGCAAGTTGCCGAATAGTTTTTCAATTTCCTTTTCCATGGTCGAGAACGAGCCGCTGGAAAACGGACTGATTCCATATCGTAGATTAAATGGGCTTAAGTATTTCATATTTACCTCCTCTATTTTAAGATTTCAATTTGATTGAAGTTACTCTTACTGTGCATAATTGATACCAATCTTAATATTCTGTAAGTTATTGTTTATTAGGAAACTTAACTCCAAAAAGAAAACATTAAGAGACATACTGTCTCAATTAATTGTGTCGTTTCAACCAATTTGGACACAATTTTTCACATTCGCGGGCCCATAGTCCGAGCTTACGCCAGCACTCTCAATTTCGCGTTCAGCCTCAACTCAAAAACAATTCAGAGCCAGTAGAGACGAGCGGACCTATGACGCATACTTTCGTTTATGAGATTGAACTCTTCATGCGGAGCCTCTTTCTTGCCGCAAATTCCCAAATCATGGACTCGATCTTCGACCACATTCACGAACGCCGCATCACCGATAGCCAGAAATGGCAAAAATACGAAGGTAAGGATATCCTGCCCATGTGGGTCGCCGACATGGATTTCAAATCGCCGGAGCCTGTACTCCAAGCGCTACACGATCGCATCGACCACGGAATCTTCGGCTATGCCCGCCCCGAACCCAGCACCGTCGAGGCAATCCTCGAAATGCTCGAGCGCAACTACGACTGGCAGGTAAAAGAAGAATGGCTCGTTTGGCTACCGGGCCTGGTCGTCGGCCTCAATATCACCAGCCGGGCATTCACGGAACCCGGCGACAATATTCTGACAAATACACCGATTTATCCGCCATTTATCCTAGGACCTCGCTTTCAAAACCGATCAGTCACCAAGGCGAAGATGGTCCTCGATGGCAACAAATGGGTTATCGACTGGGATGCGATGGAAACCGCGGTCGACGAAAACACGAAGATCTTTCTCTTCTGCAATCCCTACAATCCTTGTGCACGCGTCTTCGAGCGCGACGAGCTCGAACGCGTCGAGGTATTCTGCGAACGCCACGACCTGATTATTTGTTCGGACGAGATTCACTGCGAACTCCTGCTCGATGGCCGTAAACACATGCCAATCGCTACGCTTTCCGAGGCGACAGCTCAACGCTCGCTTACACTCATCGCTCCAAGCAAGACCTACAATTTAGCCGGTCTCGGCTGTTCGCTTGCCATCATTCCAAACGACGACCTTCGCCGTCGCTTTGCAAGCGCCGCTCGCGGAATCATGGCCGAAGTCAACAACCTCGGCTACGCAGCCTGCGAAGCTGCTTATCGCCACGGAGGACCCTGGCTAGACGAACTCCAAACCTATCTCGCTGGTAATCGCGATCTCATCCAGTCATTTATCCAAGAACACATCCCCGAGATCGGACTTTACGAGCACCAGGCAACCTATCTTTCATGGATGGACATCAGCAAACTCGAACTGAAAGATCCAGTTGCTCACTTCGAAAGCCATGGAATTGGGCTCACCGACGGAGCATTTTTCGACTCCCCGTCGCACGTTCGCCTGAACTTCGGTTGCCCACAGTCAACTCTGCAAGAAGGCCTCAATCGAATGAAGACCGCAGTCGAAGCGCTACGCTAGGGCCGGTTCAGCTCGGCCACGCGATCGCCAAGTTCCGCGAGAATCATCAAAGCAGCCTGAAAACGAACTCGGGCGGACTCGTCGAGAATTCGTCCAGATTCTCGATATTCGAAAAATCCTTTAGATAAGCGAAACGAACCTTTGCCTTGAAATTCATCGAAACGGCTTCGAAGCGAATCATTCAAAAGTCGATCTCCGATCCCCTGATGATCGGAATAGATCAAAAATGCCCCAGTAGCGACCTCGGACTTCACCAGCTCCGGCTTCCTATCGAAGCGAGCAAGCTCATCTCCATCGATCGAATCTAATAAGACTTCAAGCTCTCCCGCGAACAGCATTTCGAACGACAATGACGTCCAAAGCGTCTTCCCCGATTCGCCTTCGCGATAATGATCGTACAAGGAAACCGGATACCCGCCATAAGATCCCGACAACGAGAAACGTTCCCCAATTCCGCTCCCCCATTTGCTAGGAAAGACAGATCGCTTGAATTGAAATCGCTTTTCGAAAATCTCATACTGAGCGAGCATTGCCATCTGCGACCTTCCAAGAATACGCGGAAGGAACAATAGGAGAAGCGCGAATACGAGTCCGATGACGAGGATGAACATTCTTTCAAATAATTGGAAAACAATCCCTACATCGCACGCTCTCCTTGTCAAACAGGACGAATGAGCGCAGATTTAGTCTAAGATGTGCGGGCGTTATACTTTGGTCAAGAAACCGATCTCGATCGGCAAGGACTTCATGCGGAAAATCCAATCGCCCAAGTCACCTACCGCCTCGGAGATTCGGTTCGAGAAACGCTACAACATTGCTCCTACCCAAGAGAATCTCGTCATCCGAAAACAAGGTGACGACAAACAACTCTCCGCCTCTGCAATGCGTTGGGGCCTGATTCCCAGCTGGTCCAAAACAGGCTCCACCCAATCGCTCCTAATCAACGCCCGCTCCGAAACGATTGCTGACAAACCATCTTTCAAAGCCGCCTACAGACGCCGGCGTTGTCTAGTCCCAGCCGATGGCTATTACGAATGGAAACGACAGCGTAAGCTCAACCAACCGCACTACCTGCAACTCGCAGACGAATCCGTTTTCTACATGGCGGGCATTTGGGAAACGTGGCACGACGAAGCTGGTATTTCCTCGGACAGCTACGCCATTCTAACAACTCAAGCCAACGCGCTCGCGGCTAAAATCC
>JABITN010000086.1 GCA_018700525.1 Opitutales bacterium | reverse complement strand
TCATCCAAGACACTCCCGCCGACGCGCCGAAAGCAAACAAAGCATACCGCAATACCCAACAAGCCATTCCCACGAAAAGCATCCACTTTACTCCAAGACGGGCAAAGAACAGCGGCATAACGATCATGAACAAAATCTCCGACATTTGTCCGTAAGACATTGTTTGGGCAATCGGCAGATTTACCATCTCCACCACGCGACTCGCCAACTGATAATAAAATGCCAACGGAATACAGATCAGAATCGAGCTTATTAAGAAGACCAAATAAGAACGATCCTTCAGTAAGACAAAAGCATCGACGCCTAAGATCTGCCCAAATGTCACGGGCTCTCCTTGGGTTTCCGGAGGAGTATCCGGCAAGAAAAAACTAATAAGCCCCAGACCTGCCGCAGCGCCTATACAAAGGTAGAACATATCGACTGACGCATCCCAACCGAGAAAAGACAACAAAAGCCCCGCTACAATCCAACCAATCGTTCCGAATACGCGAATCAACGGAAATTCCTTCTTGGTATCCGCCATGTGTCGCATCGCGATAACATTACTCAAAGCAAGCGTCGGGAAATATGTCAGCATGTACCCCAAAAAAACCGTGTTGATGACCGTCGAATCCTGCGAGCCCGTCATAATCGTCGTCGCGTAATACATCAAGACAGCTCCCAGCAAATGTAAAATAGCCATCACCTTTTGAGCCGAAAAGAAACGGTCCGCGACCATCCCAACAAAAAATGGTGTCACCATCCCCGCAATCGGACCCACCGCATACGTCCATCCAAACTCAGCTCCCCCAAAACCAATACTGCTCAGATAATTCGGTGCCGTGACATACCAAGTCCCCCAGATGAAAAACTGGAGGAACATCATTAAAGACAGTTGTAAGCGGATAGAGATACTCATATACTATATGGGGAAGGGAGTGAAATTCAGTTCGTTGCGAAATCATGCAGTTTTTAAACCGCCTGTCTACTCATCACGACCGACAAAAGCAATCGACCCTCCTGAAACGGCCGACGAACCAAGAAAGCCGCCCCAGGAGAGCCTTCAACCTTAACACTACCAAAAAAATTAGGGTCCAAAACAAACGTGCAGCTCCATTATAGCAGATCACAAATGCGTACTATTGACATTATTATCCTATTTATTGATAATTTTGACCTTATAAAATGCTTCACGAACTTGCAGACCTCAGTTCGGCGATCGACATACCCCAGGACTATTTTCTCGGCTACGAACAACCAGCCCTCATAATCCCCACGCGAGTGCTTCTTTTTTCCCGCCAGACTACGACCACTCTGAGGCAGCGATCACTCGAATCCAAATCTCACCATCGATTCGTCCTCGTTGTCCCGATACGGACCAGTGGCGAGGTTAATCTCGATCACGCGGTCTTCAAGCTCTCCCCCGAGCATGCCCTCCTCGTTTTCCCCTTCCAATTCCACTTTTATGGCAAGCTCGACCACGAACAGCTCAACTGGCTCTTCATCACTTTCGAAGGATTAAAACCCGCCGACATTCAAGCCCTTCGAGACCGGAGACTCAACCTTGACGAGGTCTCTCAACGCTTGCTGCTCGAAATCGTCAAACTCTGGAAAAACCGCGATCAGCCAAACGTCCCCGCCTACATCCAACTCACCCTTTCCAAATTCCTCTACCAACTGATAGCTACCCATACTCACATCGATCGAGAGCAACCCAAACCGGAAACCAGCAATCTCATCAGCAAGGTAAACGCTTGGATTTTCGATAAAGGTCCCGAAAGACGGACTATCGAAGCTCTCAGCAAATCGGTTGGTATCTGCCCATCCACATTACGCAAACAATTCAAAACCTCCTCCGGCGTCACGCTCGGACGCTACCTCCGGGAGCAACAGTTGCTTCACGCCACCTCCCTACTCAGCGACTCCCAATTACCGATTGGCGAAATCGCGATTAGATGCGGCTACGAATCCTCCGCCTCTTTCAGTCGAGCCTTCCGGCATCAATCCGGCGAAAATCCTCGAAAATACCGAAACCGCTTCTCCCAAGCGAGCCTCGCCCAAGCCTAATCCCTCTTTGAAGCCGGCCTTCCTTTCGGGCGAAACGGGCGCTTCAGCAAATACAGCCACTTCTGCTCATCTTCGCTGCGATCATATTCGAGACCGAAAACAATTTCATCAGGATCGCGTTCGCGATAACTCCCGAATAAACGATCCCACAGTGCCAAGCCGCTCGCGTAGTTGGAATTAGTCTCGACCATTCTTCTCGAATGGTGAACCCGATGCATATTCGGACTGACCAGAAAAAACCGATACCAACGATCCCAACGATCGGACAATACAACATTGCTGTGATGAAAAAGCACATTCACATTGAAGATCAACTTGTAGACCACCATCATCTCAATCGACACTCCCAGTACCACGATCACCACTACGTTTATGATCGACGACAACACGATTTCCCCTGGGTGAAACCGCAAGGCCGTCGACATATCCATCGTCGTATCATTGTGATGTACCTGATGAAACCGCCACAAAAACGGCGCCACATGATTCAATCGATGCCACCAATAGAGCCACATATCGAAACTCAGCGAAGCCACCAAAGCCGCCGCCCAAAAAGGAATTTCCCACAAATTAAGCAAACCGATTCCGTTCTCTTCCATCCAAATGAATAACCAAATATTCATCCCAGCCGTCGCCAACCCTGTGACCCCAGAATTGATCGCTGCAAACAACGCATTCTTCCCAAAATGCCGCCAACGCCCCAATTGCTTTCGAAATGGAAACAAGCTCTCGAACAGCATGATCGCCACAAACAAACCGACAGCCATCCCCTCCTGAAAGCTAAATCCAATTTCCAGCATTCACTAACTCCTAGGCTCAACCCAGCTCAAAGACAACCCAATATCCCCAACCTCTCTCCCATCCTTCTTCCTTCAAAAGATAACATATCACTTTCACCATTATCCGACTCTAAATGATTGAACCCCCACCGCCCCTTCCAAAGAATCCGTCAAATGCAGCGTCTCCATAACAAAAAGCTCGTAATTATCGGCGGCACAACTGGCCTAGGACTCTCCGCAGCGAAACGCTTCGTCGAGGAAGGCGCCCAAATCGTCGTCGTCGGACGCAACCCAGACAGTGCCGCACTAGCAGGCGATATACTCGGAGCGGACAACTGCTCCACCTTAGCAGGCGACGCCACGAACCCCGAAACCTCCCGAAAGGCAATCGACCTTTGCCTCGAATGCTGGAAAGGCTTTGACGGCCTCTATCACGTCGCCGGCGGCAGCGGACGAAAACTCGGCGACGGCCCCCTTCATGAAGTGACCGATCAAGGTATCCAAGCCACTCTCGAGCTCAATCTCCACTCCATCATCCTTTCCAACCGAGCCGCCATCCAAACGTGGCTCGAACTCGAACAAAGAGGGGTCATCCTCAATATGGCCTCCACCCTGGGCTA
>JABITN010000115.1 GCA_018700525.1 Opitutales bacterium | reverse complement strand
CCAAATGACAACCTGCCCACCAACAATGTAGGCAGCGATATTCGAAATAGCCCACCCACCGAATTTCCGCTCTAGTTTATCCAATAAAGTCATAAAACACGCACTCGTAGATTAGAGATTCGATTCACTCTGGAATCGGAAACTCCGCTATTGTTTCAATACTTATACCCCCGCGAGCCTTTTGAATTGTCGTCACGCGACAGCTCTTGGGTTTTACGTCGGCCACCACTCGATCTCGAATATCCGCCGCCATCTTCTCTGCGAAGACCGCTCGAGTCGCGAAGCCCCACAAATACAGCTTCAAACTCTTCGATTCGATACACAATGTACTCGGCCGATACTCGATCTTAACCACGTAAAAATCCGGCTGTCCTGTAATCGGACACGAGCTCGCGACTTCGTCCGAAGTCATCGTAACCTGCCCCACTCCATCCGGAGCAGGAAACGTATCTAATTCTTCAACCGGGTGTTTGACCGTTTTTCCCAAGTACTTCGCTTCCATAATCAGCATTAAAACCAAGAGCTACTAACCTCCCCCCGACGAAGCAAGCCTACGCTCGAAAAGAACGAAAACCCAATAGAGGCCCCAAAGATAAGGCTCGGTATCCAAACGAGCTGCATAACCCTATCCCTTCTCCCAAATCACCAATTTCTCGATTGCCAAGTGCCTGATTTCTAGCGAATAAGGCAGGAATGAGACCAATACTGCTAGTCCTCGCTGCTGGAATGGGAAGCCGATTTGGCGGCCTAAAGCAAATCGAGCCAGTTGGCCCCAATGGTGAATGGATTTTGGATTTCTCCGTGTTCGACGCCGTCGAGTCCGGGTTCGGTAAAGTCGTCTTCGTCATTCGCGAGCAAATGGAAGAGGCCTTTAGTGTCGTTCGCGATCGATACGCCGGGCGCATCGAAGTCGAATTCGCCTTCCAAAAAAGGGACGACATCCCAGCGCTCCAACATCTAAGTCAGCCACGCGAAAAACCCTGGGGCACCGGTCACGCCGTCTATGCGGCGCGCAATACGCTCGACGCTCCATTCGCCGTTATCAATGCCGACGACTTTTACGGACGTGACGCCTTTCGCTCGCTAGCGGGCTTCCTTGCTCAGCCAAACCTAAGCGACAACGAATATGCGCTAATCGGATACCAGTTGGAGAACACCCTGTCTGAAAACGGCTCGGTCTCCCGGGGAATCTGCCACGCCGCTGCCAACGAACTCCTCGAATCCGTAGAAGAACACACGGAAATCCACCGCGACCCTGAGAGCCAAACCATTACCGCCCTCGATTCCAGTGGAAACGAAACCAACCTGTCCAGCAAATGCTCCGTCTCCCTCAATTGTTGGGGCTTTCCAGCAAGCTTTCTGCCTGAACTCGAATCATTGCTCAACGCCTTCCTCGAAGAAAACGGCAAAACGCCCAAAGCCGAATTCTACCTGCCATTCGCCGTCGATTCCTTACTCCAGTCCGGCAAGGCGACCGCTCGAATCATAGAATGCTCGAGCCGTTGGCTCGGAGTCACGCACCGCGAAGACCTCTCTTACGTCCAAGCTGAAATATCAAAGCTATTCGATTATGGCGACTACGCCGCTCCGCTTTGGTAGCCAGACAGCACCAAAAAGAACTCAATCCTGATAGACAACCTTCACACGCTCTCCCTCTTCGAATAGGTGAATGTCTTCGACGATAACAACATCATCGTCGCTTAGCCCTTCGAGGATTTCCAGCATGGTCACGCTTTTGTAGCCCAAGCGTACCGGTCTTCTCGATACAGTTTCGTTTTCAACAACCAAGACCGCATCATTGACCAACGCCTGGCGAGGCACCTGCATTGCATTTTCACGCTCATCGAGCGTAATAGTAGCGTCACCCGTTAACCCAGAATCAAGCCGGTTATCGGCAATTTCAACGTCCAGCAGTACCGTAAAACGCTGCGTTTGCGCATCTGCCACAGGAATCACGCGTTCGATCTTCGCGTCGAAACGTTCGTTCTCGATACCCAAAAAAGCCACTCTGGCTGGCATGCCGACTTTCAAGCCGACAAAATACTCCTCACTCACCTTGGCCTCGACCATACGTGTCAGCGAAACCACCTTCGCAAGCGTGCTTCCGCCCCCAATCAAGTCTCCTTCATGCGCATAGATCTCCGTCACGATCCCATCGATAGGCGACGTAATCATCATCTGATCCTTCTGGCGATTCAAACTCTTCAACTTATTCTCAAGATCCAGTAACAAAGTCTCGTTTTGCAAATCGCTGCGAGCAATGTCGTCTTCGACTTTCTTAACCGCTCGCTTCGCATTCGTAACGTCGATTTCGCGAACTCCACCTCTTGAAAAACGATATTCTACATCGCTTAGAAGATCATTTTTCACATCCAAATCTATCTGTAAAGCCGATCCTATTTCAATACGCCGATTCGCGCTCGCGATATCGTTATCCGCTTTCTCGATCAGCAGATCCAGATCTCCCGTATCGAGCGCCATCAAAACCTCGCCAAACGATACAAGTCCGCCCTTTTCCATTTTCGAAACTGCTATGCGACCGCCATGCTCCCCCTTGATCAACATCTCCTTCTCAGCCACCACGCTCACCGAACTGGGAACTGCATTAACCGCCAAGTGCCTTTCGACCTTCGCAACCACTGCCACGGAAGCCGATTCATTTAAAATATAGAACCCCGCAGCCGAAACAAGTGCGATCGGAATCAAGATTTTGAATACCAAACCAGTTTTCATATCAATTTTCTATAAGACTGACGCTACTCGGTTCGCGAAGCTATGAATTTCTGAGCAAAAGGATCAAACCCGAGCAACGACGCCATTTCCGCCAGAGAATTTAAATAGGCTGCCCGCGAACGATTCGTTTGCAAATCCTGAGTCATGAAATTCTTCTGGGTATTGCCTAGAACATCAAAAGTTACCCGTCCTTCTTCAAAATCTTTCGTCGCTTCAGCAACGTGTCTTTCTGACAGTTCCAATGCAGTTTCATCACGCTTCAATACACGAGCATTCAAATCCAAAAGCCTTTGAGCTCTCTCTAAGTTGAAACGATAAGTCGACTTCGCATCCTCAAATTGCGCATTCATTTCTTCGAGCTGCGCAATCGCCGATTTTTTGTAACCGCGTGTCGCTGCGCCATCGAAAATACTCCAGGAAATGGATACTCCCCCATAAACGATCTCTTCCGGTCGACGTGCTCCGCGACTATCCAAATCGTACTGAGTCAAGCCGATTGACATTCCAATTTTCGGCTTCCGTCGCTGATTGGCGATATGCAAGTCCTTCTCGTAATACTCGACCGCCTTGGAAGATTGCTCTATTGAAGAGCTCCGATCAACGCCTCCATCGAAATAGTTTTCCAAACTTTGAATCTCCTCTGTTTCGAGACTATCGCGTTTGGGAACCCCACCCACGAAATCTTGCTCGATCTCCGAGCTTTTCATCCCAACTAAACGAGCCAGATAATCAACCTGATCCTGGAATCCGTTTTCCTTTCGCAAAACATCCAATTCGGATTTGTTCACACTCAATGACAACGCGTGCACCTGAACGGTCGATGCCGTACCCGATTTAAAACGCTCTTCCGCTTGTTCTAGCTGACTCCGATACAACTCCAAATTCTTTTCGCTCAATTCAATATCCTTTCGAGCGATCAAAATATTCAGATACCGCCTACGCACATCCAAAGCCAAATTCCGATAAGCCTCGAAAGTCTTCAATTCCTCCATTCGCAGGCTCAATTCACCCTTTTCCTTATTCGCTTCCAACGCTCCCCAATGATACAAGGCCTTCGAAAGGGTTAGCGAATAATACACCCGATCGCGAATATCAGAATCATCAGCTTCGAGGTCTTGTTCTTTGCGGTAACTCAAAGAGCTGCCCAGTTTCATTTGCTTCCCGGACTCCGAAACCAAGCCGCGGCCTTCGTAATTCTCTTCAACTAAATCTCTAATCTGAATACTCGAAGACTGCGTCATCGCTCTCTCAAGTAAAGACTGCAAACCACTCACGGACTGCTCAGGCAGGCGATCGGTCAACAGCGACTCCTGAGCCCACAGAGTGCCAGACATTCCCCATGACACAGCAATTCCTGCTAAAAGAAATCTCTTACGAAACAAAACCAATAATAACGACCCCAGCATAACAGTAACTAACCCATCGAGAGAAAGAGCCCGTTCCCCAATGGCGAGGCGAAAATGGGAGTGAGCACCGAATAATTGGCCCTCCAATGCAATCGCTGATTGAAAATGCGCGTTCAACACCCCACTCCCACACAGCCTAAGACAAACCCCTATGCTCGAATCAAAGGTCCAAACAAGTCCCCCGTGGACTTTGAGGTTTACATGAACCTATTTTGGCCCTTGGATGATAGATTCATGCTAACGCACCAGCCAGCCGCATTCTATTTTTGGTTTTATACCTTCGGGAACTCCCCAGAGGCAGGCTGACCGTACGCAATCTCAAACGCAACGTTAGCAAAAAGCCCTGGGCCTCCGTAATAGGAACCCAGGGCTTTTTGCATTCATACACCAAGCTCAAAACATGAAAACCGAAACCCTCGCTCAAAACGTTAATACGACAACGGATCGAACGCCCAATTCGCTCCCCTTGCCTTCTCCGGATCAACTACGGGACGCGATTCCGCGAACTCCCGATTCCAAAAAGACGGTCAACCACTCGCGTTTGGAAATCGAACGCATCCTAGCCGGCAAAGACGACCATCGCCTCCTAGTCGTCTGCGGTCCCTGCTCGATTCACGACATCAACGCATCGATGGAATACGCTAGGCGACTCGCCAATCTCGCAAAATCCGTCGAAGACGAAATCGCTATCGTAATGCGGACCTACTTCGAAAAGCCCCGCAGCGTCGTTGGATGGAAAGGACTTGTTTACGATCCCGAACTCGCTGGCGCGTCCGCTCCCAACAACGGACTCAGTATTGCTCGACGTCTACTCACTCAGATAAGCGAGATGGACCTGCCCTGCGCTACTGAATTCCTCAACCCAGTCATAGCTCCCTACCTGGAAGATCTCATTTCCTATGGTGCCATTGGAGCTCGCACAGCCGAAAGCCAAATTCACCGCGAGCTCGTAAGCTCCCTGTCGATCCCGATCGGAATGAAAAACGACATGCAAGGCGACCTACAAAGCGCGGTAAACGCCATCCAATCTGCCAACCAAGCCCACAGCATATTCGGTATCGACACTCAAGGAGCCCCCGCGATCATCCAAGCCCCCGGAAACCCATACGCCCACGTTTTCCTAAGAGGTGGCCATCAAGGCCCTAACCTCGATCGTCAATCCATCCAATCCGCGACTGAATCCCTAGCCAGTTCAACGCTCAAACGCCCCATAATGCTGGATTGCTCGCACGCAAACTCCAACAAAGACTATCGCAACCAAGGGCCCAACGCCATCAACGCTACCCAACTCTTCCTCGACGATTCCCCCGAAATCGCCGGCATAATGCTCGAAAGCAATATCATCGAAGGCAGCCAGCGCTTCCAAGCTGGGAACAAACACACCTACGGACAATCGATCACCGACAGCTGCATCGGCTGGAATGAAACCGAAATGCTCGTCCACAAAATCGCTCGAAAACTGAAATTCCGCCGTGATCGATAAAAAAGATTGCCATAAATAAAAAAAGGCACCTTTTTGTGCCCTTCATATTTCGCGGGCCTAGGTGGTGGAATTGGTAGACACGCCAGATTTAGGATCTGGTATCGAGAGGTGTGGGGGTTCGAGTCCCCCCCTGGGCACCAATTTATATCTCAAGTAGCTAATAATTAGACACTTGCGAATGAAGTGAAATAATTCATACAGATCCCACACAAACCAGAATCCAAACTCAGTCTGGGCAACACGACCAACAGCACATGCTGATAGGGTCCAAACGTTCGATGGACAGCCTGTTTTATCGAAGACTCTGAAATAGGTGTTCAGATCAACAAACCCGATTCACTTCGATCCCCAGCAAGCGGCGATCGAATCACGCTAGCCACAGATTTAGATGAGGCATTCCAGGACACACTCAAGAAAACTAACTTGGTTTTCTCCGAGTTGAGTTAATATCGATATGCCCTTGACCGTCGCCTGTGACTCGAAACAAGAAGCGACGTTTTTTTGCTCTAACAGAATCAAGGAAAGACCTCTTCATCTGCCCTACCCTCATTTTAGATTTTCGAACACCGTATCAATAAACTGTCCCGAATCGCAGCCTCACGCAAAAGCTTCGTTTTCTTAACATCTGGATCGAGTCGAAATTTATCGAAGGATTTTTGACTAGGCCATTCGACGAAAAACACGAGATCTGCATCAAACTCGCCGATCAACGATTCATCCGGATGATAGGAATCCGTCAATCTACCGCCATACCTTTTAACATGCGGAAGCGCAGCGTCCAGGTATTCCTGATATTTCGCCGCACCACCATCAGGCTTATACCACAAAGCATTCAACATATACATCTTATCATCGTCAGCCATGGTAGACATCATCGCACATGCAAAGGCCGCAATCCAGATGAAAACAAAAGAGGTCTACCGAACGTTCTGCCGTTTCGACCATAAGGGCACTAACACAATAACGGGACCATCCTGATTCCTCCAGAACCTCCATACGCGATTGACTTCCGGGACATCCTAAGTGCTTAATAAGCACTCACACAGAACTGCTGCTCTGTTTCAGCGACACCCAGCTAAACAACCGAACTTCACGCGACATTAATCTACCAAAACGCCGACTACATCACGCATTCCAATCAGTATCCGTTTCAGCAGTACAAATAAAGCCTTGCGGTCCCAATAATCCACGGAACTTCTAACTTGATAGGGCCGGATCAATCTTTAGCCTCCCCTCCGAATCAAATCGAAACAATTGAATTTCCTATCAAACTCCCAAACAGAACCATCGGTTAACACTGGGTTATACGAGGAGGAAGTAGATGACGATGATTTCGCTTGGTAGCATCTACTGATAGGACTAAATCAGACGTAGTTTACCCAATCTCCCTTTAAGGGGTACTAATAAGAGCCCAATGGGCTTTCTCCAAGAAACCCTGATAGAGCGATCAGGTTGAATCTAGGTATGGAATTTGGTACAATTACTAGATGAAATCTAGAATTCTTGCCCTTATCTTGTCGCTAGCGTTCGGAACAACGGGACACTCGGCAATTATCACTTACATCTACCAAGATGGAGACGATGTGAGGGTCTACGCAACGGGGACGGTCAATCTGAACGCGTTTGGTACGATATTAAACCGAGAGCTTTCGAATTCGT
>JABITN010000232.1 GCA_018700525.1 Opitutales bacterium | reverse complement strand
GGAAGAAAAAGATGGACTTTGCTATAACGATGTTTTAAAGACGCGGTCATAAGGTACTGCATTCTGTAAGGTTTACCGATTCTACCAGCTCTTCCTCCTACCCTGGAAACCCCACCTTTGGTACATGGCCCGAGATTAGTCGAAGCGCTGCGCACCTAAAAACATATACATGATAATAATAGAGAGATTGAGTTGTTAGTCGACTCGCCGAGGCATTTAAGCACTCGGACGGGTTCAGTTGTATAATTGTTCACGATTAAGGAAGCGTCGCACCGATTGCTGGTTGGCAACCCACTGGGGGCCATCCGGTTAATGCGGTTAGCGTCTATGGCAATATTGATCATTTCTGTAATGCAAGCTCAGATACACCGTCTCAACTGAAACCTGACTCTCTGGCAAAACGCTCAACTAAAACCAAAATGAAACTACAGCATATAATTCCAAACAAACACAACCGGGGGTTCGTCATTGGACTCCTCGCTGCTCTGGCTCTCGCCGGAGGTCAGATGGCTAACGCTCAGGAAGATGAAGAAATCATTGAACTGAGTCCCTTTACCGTAGACGCATCGGAAGACACGGGATACACGGCGACCTCAACCCTAGCGGGAACGCGGGTACGTACCGATCTCAAAGATCTCGGAGCGGCAATTAGTGTCTACACCGAAGAGTTCATGGATGATACCGGGGCCACAGACGCCGCTACGCTATTGTCCTACACGTCAAACACCGAAACCGGCGGTTATCAGGGTAATTTCTCAGGCGCCGGGCCCGACAACACCAACGGAGGGCGATTCATGCTCATGGAGGAGAGAACCAACCCTCAACTCAACCAGCGTGTTCGTGGATTGGGACGCGCCGACCTAACACGGGGCTTGTTTCTCACTGACATCCCATTCGACAGCTACAATACAGATCGAGTAACGGTAAGCCGCGGACCCAACTCGTTGTTATTCGGAATCGGCAGTCCTGGGGGCGTAATTGACAACTCCATCAAACAGGCCATGCACGGCAACGATTTTGGAGAAGTTGGTCTCAGGCTCGACAATTACGGCAGTTGGCGGACTAATCTGGACTACAACAAAAGCCTGATCGAAGATCGCCTTGCCCTACGGGTCGCCTTGCTGAAAGAGAATCAGAAATACAAACAGGAGCCGACCTTTGATGATCAGGAAAGGATATATCTAGCGCTTAATTCCGTGCTCTTTGAAAATGAAGATAGCAACGTCTTTGATGCTACCCGTTTTCGGATCAACTATGAATATGGAGAACAGGATGGCTCACCGGTTGAAATTATTCCTCCCACCATTGCCTACCATGGTTGGTTTGAGCCGACTCCCGCAAATATCGAACAGTTCTCGGGGATTGCTCCTCCCGCCAGAGTAATTTCTCCCAGCGAGGGCGGAACTTGGGAATTCCAGACCACCTACAATCCCTTAGCGATCAACACTGAGGGTGGTATCAATACGAATACGCATCCCAGCTGGTTCCGCTGGATCGCCGTTGTATTCAATGAACACGACGCTTTGACGCCTGACATCGGCACCGGTGATGGACTAGAAGCATACCAGGCGTTGCTGACTTGGAAATCGAACCTTGATACCCTGGGAAGTACCGGACTATTCGGGACGCCGGCCGCCATAGACGCGTTTGGTCCTGATGCCACTGCTGACACTCCGGTCAACCGCCACGTGGAATACCACCCCAACAGCCCCTATGCGGAGCCTTACGCCATCGGTTTCGCGCCTCCGACCTTGCAAAACCGGGATGTATTTGATTATCGGAATCTGATTTATTCAGGTGGCATCGACCGGATAACGCGTGAATTCGACGCGCAGAGCTTCGCCCTAGACCAAACCTTTTTCGACAATAAGCTCGCCATCGAAATTGCCTATGACGAGCAACATTACGAAACCTACCAGGATTTCCTTTTCACTGGTAGCGGAGGCACCAGCAGTACCGGTCCCTACGACGTCTATGTCACGATGGCGGAATACCTTCCCGACGGCCGACCCCATCCCAATTTGGGAAGACCCTACACTCGGGTGGGACGCCAGGAAACTAACCTTGTTAAAAGGGACCGGGAAACCTTCCGGGCGACCGCTTTCGGTGAATTGGATTTTTCCGAAAGAGAAGGAATCATGGGATGGCTGGGCCGTCACCGCATCACCGGTCTCTACAATGACTATACACTCGATAGCCGCTCTATTCAAACGAGAGAATCCTGGGTGGATGGGGACTTTAATGTCCGAGATGCCTTGCAAGCGCCTCACCTGAGGACGGGACGCGCTACCACCGGTACTGTGGTTTACGTCGGTGATTCTATTCTGGGTACGCAATCTATGGATGATGTCCGTCTCAATCAAATTCAGATTTCCCGCCCACAGCCAGGTGATACCTATCAAGCGCTTTACACCGATACAAGCTCTGCATCCGCGGATCGGACACTGGCGCACGGAAACACCGTAATTGAGCGCTTTATCAATGATGACAACATCAGCCAGACCAATATTGAAGCCAAAGCGTTCGCTTGGCAGTCCTATCTCCTGAATGAAAATATCGTGGGTCTTTACGGCTACCGCGAGGACGATACCGAGAGCTTTGCTCGGGCCACAGAAGATGAAGTCGGCTCTCCAATGCGGGGCGACCTTCAACGTTGGAGTCCTGGCTTTACCCGTCTGTCGTCAACGCCCAGCTTGGTTGAATCCGGCGATACCACGACCTGGAGCGTAGTGGCTCGCTATCCGGAAAATCTCTTTGGGGGATTGCCGTCTGGTATGGACTTCCAAATTCACTATGCCGAATCGGAAAATTTCAATCCGGTCGGATTGCGTAACAACGTCTTGGCCCAATCTATCGGTCAGCCAACCGGGACCACGGAGGAATATGGCTTCCAAGCTGGGTTCAAAAACAACAAATTCATCGTTAAAGCCAACTGGTTTGAAACGGCCCTTAACAATGTGGATGCTGGAGTGAGAGTGAATGTGGGTAACGAAGTATTCGGCCGAATCAACGCTTACCGCGATGCGGAACTGGTCTTGGAAAGGACATTTGACAACCAATTGGTGACAGTTGGAGACGGAAGCGAGGCTGCCCAAGCTGCATTTCCTATTCAGGATTACGATTCCTTTTACAGCGCCATGCTGAGCATCGTTCCGGAAGAGTTTAAAGAGATCACAAATCCGCGTCAGGTGGATACGGATGGTGACGGCCTGTGGAATGACCTGGAATGGGATACTATTCCATCGCTCCGATCGACTCAGGACCGCGTAGCCGAAGGCTTTGAAGTGGAATTGATAGCTAGTCCCACCCAGGGATGGCGTATTCTGGCAAACATCAGCCAGCAGCAGACGGTTCAAAGCAACACTGCCTCTTTAATGGCGGCTGTTGTAAACGATTATACCTCTGGCTTGCTCAGCACACGGGTCGGTGAATTACGACGGGATCCCACCGGAACGGTTCAAACCAGACCGATTCAGGAAACCTGGCTGTCTGACAGCGTGGCAGAGGTGCGTGGGGCAGCCGCGTTGGACAATACAGTTTCCAATGAGCAACGTGAGTGGCGCTATACTTTTGTTAACACCTACAGCTTTATGGATGGCCCGCTGCGCAATTTTTCAGTGGGTGGGGCCGCTCGCTGGGAAAGCAAAGCCGCCACGGGTTATGTTTTTGAAGTGGAACCTGAATCCGGCGTCCCCGTCCCCAACGTGAACCAGGCTTTCTTTGACGACGGCTTGTTCAGTGGGGATCTGTGGGTATCTTACGAGAAAGAGCTAACCAACAATATCGATTGGAAAATTCAGTTGAATATTCGTAATGCGTTTGGTGATGACAATGACGTTCCCGTCGTAACCAATCCGGACGGCCAGGTGTCGGTCATTCGGATTCCCAATCCGCGGACCGCCTATTTGAGCAACACATTCAATTTCTAATTCGCTTTAGGGCTAATTCTTTAGACAACCCCCTATGCGACCAGCATTGGGGGCGTTGGCCTAATACCGTCCCGATCGGCTTGAACCGGTATCAGCTGTCAGGGCCTCCACATCGAAACTGGTTTGCATGAGCTCCAGTTTGATATCCGCAAAGGAGGGGTCTGACCAAAGGTTCCGGTGCTCGTTTGGATCGTCTTGCAGATCAAACAGCTGTCCTTTTCCCGTTCCGTGATAATTGATCAGCTTATAGCGGCGGTCGCGTAGCATGGTTCCGAAGCTGGCTGGCCCATCCAGTGTCTCCGAGTAGGTGGATCGAACAAAGGCCCGATGCTCGTTCCTGGGCGCATCCCCTTTCAGAATCGGTAAAAGCGATCGGCCATGCATGTGGTCGGGGACCGGCAAACCCGCCAGTTCCATCAAAGTCGGGGCGATATCTAACAGCTCGACCAAAGCATTGCAGGCGGGGGAGGCAGGGAAGTGTTTGGGCCAGGACCAGATCAAGGGAACGCGGACCAGTCCTTCGTAAAAGCGGCAGCCTTTATTGTAGAGGCCGTGGTCTCCGATCATGTGTCCGTGATCGCTGGTGAAAATGACCACGGTGTTCTCTCGTTGGCCGCTCACTTCCAGAGCCTGTAGCATGCGGCCGACCTGATCATCGATGAGCTCGATCATGGCCCAATACTTGGCCAAGTTCAGCCGGGCCGTTTTTTCATCCAGTCGCTTGGCCGAAGACTGAAACATGAGTTCGCCGAGTTGTCCCTCTTCCCGAAGATCCTCTTCCGCAAAGGCTGGCACCGGTAGGCTATCCGGATCGAATCGATCCAGGTATTCTTTGGGCGGGTCCAGAGGAGGATGCGGATCGTAACAATTGAAACTGAACAGCCAAGGCCCTTGTCGCGGCTCGTTCATAAAATCAATCGCCCGGTCGGCGCACCATGTAGTCTGGTGGAACTTCGTGGGGATGGAACCGTGTTTCTTGTGGATCGAGGTGTAGTCCACTCCCTGGGACTTCAACCAGTCGTTGTAAGTGTGGCCCTCCGGCCAGCTGTCCTTCGGATGATGCGACCAGTCGAAAACCCGATAGCCGTCATCCAACCGCTTTTCGATCCGGTTATGGGCCGAGGTAAGGTGAAATTTTCCGGCCAAGCCGCAATCGTATCCGGCATCCGCCAGCAACTTGGTTACCAACGGAGCTTCCTCTTCCCAGCTGTCATTTCCATTCTTGCAGGCATCGATGGAACGCGGGTATTTTCCGGTAAGAAAGCTGGCTCGACTAGGCGTGCAGATCGGATTTTGACAATAAGCGTGTGTAAAGGCCATTCCCTCCTTGGCTAGGGCATCGAGGTGGGGAGTCCGGATATGCGGGTTTCCGAGAGAGCCGATGGTGTCCCACCGCTGTTGGTCGGTGCAGATCCAAAGAATGTTGGGAGCCCCTTCGGGTGGCGTTTCCGGTTTTCGGTTCGATGCCCGCGTTTGCGCTTCGGCTTGCGGCAAGCCAGCCGCTGCCAACGTTCCAACCGTGGATGAAATAAACGTTCTTCGGATCATAGGGTAATTTTGATGTTATCGAGGGAGGTTACCGGATCAGCTAGGGCGCGCTCACATGAACACGGTCCCAATAAAGAGCCTTGTTAGCTCCGGCAACCCGAGCGCGAATGACGACCTGTACCTGCTGGTACCCCGAAACGTCCACGTCGTCTTGGCCGACTTGGTACGTTTCGAAGTCTTCTTGTGGATCGGATGAGAAACTCAGCGACTCGATCAACTCTTCGCCATTGTCTCCAAATTTATAATACACACTTAATGAATCGGATGGTCCGAAGTTTCCGATCTTGATGGCGTCCACGGCGATGGAAATGCGGTTTACTTTTCCGATATCGATTTTCTCGCTCTGCCATACGGTTTCCCCGTCGGTGTTAAGGGCGCGAATCTTGCCGTTGCTGGTAGCTGCTGCTCCTAGGGTTCCGCCGGTTCCGAGAGTCGTCCATGCAGTGGCTCCGTCGTCATGGATGACTCCATCAGACAGGTCGAAGTCTTCACGCCAAATTGTTCTATGTGCTACATTTGCCGAAATCTTTGGCAGTGTTTGCGCAGATTCGTTCACATGCTCACGTCCGTCTGTGAGCCAACTTAGATTGAAGCGTACAAAATCGATTCCGTCTCTACCCGCATGTCCGTGATTGTGTGCCAGGGCGATGTCGTAGTTGTCCATTACAACCACAGAGCTATAGCCACCCGCTTCGTGGATGACTCGTTTGAATGGCCAGGTCTTTCCTTCGTCGTAACTGACAAAGCAGGTCAAGTCCCTGCGTTTTACCACTACCGGATTAAAGGCAAAGAGCCGGTTCCTATCTTGAGTTTCCATGCGCGTGATGGACCCGTGACCGGATTCCCAAATAAGATCACGGATCGTTTCCAGGCCATACCAGGATTCACCCCCGTTTTTGCTATACATAAAGTTCCGGTATTCTGGATCCAAGCCGGGATCTAATTCACCGTGAGATCGAATATTCATCAATACGCGCCCATCGCTTAGCTCGACGATGCTCACCTCATCCGAACCCTGTACCGCCGTTTCACTTACTTGCCAGGATTCTCCATGATCATCGCTGTACCAAACGACCGAGAAGTGACGGTCTTCATGAGTCACGATGTGCCCGGGAATGAGCATGCGATGTTTGTGTTTTCCAACTTTCAGTTGAATGCCTGGACCGGGATTGTTGCGCCACCGTTTCCACTCAGGCCGAAGCAAACTGTCAGGAATGCGGATCGGGTCGGACCACGTATAACCGTTGTCGTCCGAGGTCATATAGAAGAGCCGTTTCTCGCTCTCGTTGGTGTTCATGAAGTAAAACAGGCGTCCCGTAGTCTCGTCTACCACCGGCGCCGGATCTTTCCATCCTGCGTCATCTTCTTCCAAATGTCCCCACACTTCTTCGTAAGGCCCCCAAGTGATCCCACGGTCGGTACTGCGGCGCATGAGAACATCTTTCTCGCTGTGATCGCTCACCGCAAAGCGTGCTTCTACAAACGCCAATAAGTCTCCACTGGGACATTGAATCAGCCCTACATTTCTGAATCGATAGACCTTTCCAAGATGCTTACCATTCTCGAACAGCGGACGGATCTCGTAGTAGAAGGGTTCTTGATCCTCCGCAGTCATCGGAGAAATTACAGAAGAAAGGACTGATGCACAGATGAGTATGATGTTGACGGATTTCATGATGCTTAATTTAAGAAGATTACACGGACGAGGGCAATGAAGACCGTAAATTTATCCTGACATCGAACTAGAACGTGATCACTATTGTGTGAATATATGACAAGGGGACTCTACAAAAATATTTTCGTTTCGGTTTTCAGATCCACTCTTTTTTGTATTTGGCTGAGCTTAACATCCTCGCTTGCCGCACAGGATGAGAAGAAGGGAAGCTCCAATGCTACCATGGTCAGTGGTCAACCCATCCTGGTCGGAGGAAATCATGGTGTGGGGCCTATTGCATCCATCGGAATCAGTTCCACTCCACTGGGCTATGCGTTCGTCTATGGCGGCGAACGACCCGACATCTTTGTCAGTTCTGATCGTTGGTACCCGGGCTTTCACCTATATAAATACATTAAGGATACACCGGAAGGAGTACCCATTTTTTCTTCTCCCATCGAAGTCGCAGTACCGGAGCTCTCTGAACTAGAAGACCACTCGCTCCAGGATCATTCTACAGCCGGTTATATATTCCAGATTGCGAATGGCGATATCTTTGGTATTTGGGTACGTCATCGGGAAATTGTCGTAGCGCGCTTTGATCCGAAGGACCTGTGCTTTGATGTCGAATCAAGAATCAGCTTGGCTGGATTACCGCGTTTGCCCCGGGCGGCTACGGCATCTCTGGACGATAACGGACAGCTGACCCTATTCCTGAGCGTCTCCAACGACACCCTCTACAAACCAACACTGGTGCACCATCGCAATTCCGCCTACCGTCCCTTCGACGGGTCTGGCATCTGGATGGGCGGTATTCCCCGTGATGCAGTTTACCGAGCGACACTTTCTTTTTCCGACCAGACTCAGAGCGCCAAGGCCACCGAAATTGTTTCCCACGAGAATGGCGAGCAATTCGGTATCAACGGGATGGCGATATTGGAAAATGAGGGAGATCCCAGGCTGGTTCTCGGCACTATGCTCGGCGGTTTGCATACCCTCTCGGAATTCATGCCCGGGGATGCCGGTACAACCATTTACAAAAGGCCGATTGTAGATTCGAATGGCATTTCGATTCGCCATCCGGAAACCTGGACTAACGTGATTGCCTATCCATCCCGAAACTCGAACAGCATGGACGTTTTGGCTTCAGGTGAAGGCGGAATGTACTACTACCAAAGGATTCGGGTAAATGATCTTCACGATCGGATTGTTTATAAGCCGATGGGAGAGGTGCAACAGGCATCGGCCGAGTTGTTCGGAGGAACGCTGGTTGTCCCAAATATTGTCGATTGGAATGGAGATGGCCAACTCGACATCGTTGCCGGGAACTCCCAGGGTTTCTTGTTGTTCTTCGAAAACGTATCCAAAATTTCTAGACCTCTATTCGCTCCCCCACAGCGTATCGCTGCTGCCGGAGAATTCGTGCATATCCAAGGTCAATATAGCAGCATACAGGGTCCCGGCGAAGCACGCTGGGGTTACACCTGTCCCAATGTCTACGATTGGAATGAGGATGGCCTGCTAGACATACTGATGAACGACGTTCGAGGCATACACACTGTGTATTTGAATTTGGGTACAAAGACCAGACCTCGACTCGCATCAGGTAAACCAATGTACCTAGAGGATTTGGATATGCATGGCAGCTGGCGCACCCGGCCCGCCATTGATACGCTGGATAGCCACAAGGTTTACATCACCCTCAATGATGAGGATCAGTTTCACCTCTATTATCAGGTAGATGCATTTAACCTGAAGGAAGGCCGTAAACTACTTCTTGAAGATGGCTCTCCGATCCATGCCAATTTTCTTAGTGCTGGGGGACGCGGACGCACCAAATTCGAGTCTGTTGACTGGGACCAGGACGGAGATTTCGATTTGATAGTGGGGACCCCAAGGCATGGCACCGTTCCAGTGGCTGATCAAAGCGGGCTTCCCTGGTCACGCAACAAAGCAGGGGCGACCGTACTTCTGCTCGAAAACAAAGGTTCGAATCAAAAACCCGCGTTTGCTTATCCGAAAATGCTGCACCATCGCGGACAACCTGTCCATCTGGGACAACATTCCTGCTCACCCGCAACCGCTTTTTTCAGTGGTAAGCCGGACCTAATAGTTGGCACTGAAAAAGGGCGACTCATCTACTACCAACATGAGAATATCTCCTGGGAGTAAAACCAATCAGCTCACGCCTTCCAAACGAAAATCTCCCTGAATCTAAAGGATACTTGCTTCACTTACGAATACACTTATGAAGTGTCGCACCGTCCTGCACGGCTTTCAACTGAGTAATACCCCCTTCGAAAAAAATGAACAAATGGCGGAGACTGAAATGGGCTGCAGCACCGTTCAGCGCATAGGCGTCAACTTAACTCGATTTAAGAGAATTATTGCAGACTCCAAACCGACTTCCGGCCTACCACTCTCCTTCTCCGCCAAATCGGTCTTTAACCGCTTCGCCAAACGCTTTGGCCGCTTTATTGATATCGTTTAAAATCTCCGACGCGGGTTTTCCGCAGCTGGAAGACGCCGCTGGAATTAAAGTATTGCATTCGTTCTGATCCATAAAGACTGATGCCTCCAATAGGGATTCTTCATCCTCCTTCGGTATGGCAAGAAAACCATGTTTATCCGCATGGATCAATTGTCCTGGCTGAATTGATCTTCCGTATACTTCCACATCGCAATTCCACTCGACTGGTACGCTGTAGGCATGACCCACACACAAGCGACGAGCCAGAGCCTTAAACCCGGCGTTCATCATTTCATCCACATCGCGAATGGCCCCATCCGTAATAGTGCCAACGCAACCAAGCGCCTTGTGGATGCTACTGTTCACTTCACCCCAATAGGATCCCACAATATTCGGATGATCGAGGTCTTGAACTACGACAATCTTCGGTCCTGGAATACTAGCAATGTATTCTCGATATTCTTCAACGAAGTCGCCTTTACGCTCAGCATGGATGGGATTCGATGGTTCGATTCTAACCGTCACCGCATACCCGACCATTGGACCCAATTCAGGCATATAATCGGTAGTTGGCTCGAGGTTAAAACCGTCTTTAGTTCTGTCGTGTTTAGTTAATTGCTCCCAGCCGTTATAGATCGTCGGAGTGTTCCAGCGTTTGAGTTGCAGTATTGTCGAGTGAGGTAGCATCATGACGCAATAGATAAAATCCCTTAGATATAACAGTCAAGATGACAGTTGCTCCGAACACAAGAAGACTTGTTCTGTTTCGGTCGGTGGGTGTAGATCCGTAGTCGATGGTTTCAAGTTTCTTTTCGAAGTAGCCGACATCTTCGGGTTTGGCTTCAATGGGCATGTGGACTGCGTAGTGCGAAACGCAGAGGAGAAAGGGCTTTTCGGATTGGTTCTTGGCGTGATCCTGGAGGAATCCGATGGCTTCGGAGGTGAGGCGTTCAGTTAGGTATTCACCTTTTGGAGCGTCTTCGAAGTCGTTGTTGTAAGGAGCGAAGTAGCCGCCTGCTTGGCCAGGGAAGCCCATCTCGCTAATTGGGGAAAGTTTGGACCCTCCGCCGGCTGGCAGAAAATGAAAAGCGACCCCAAGTAGGTGAATGGTACTTCGCACAACACGGCTCGTTTTCTTACGCCAAAACCTTATTCGGAGCTCCAAGTCGGGAAATGCAGAAAGGCTGATGTTTGTATCTCGATTGTATTTAAGATTCGGATGTATTCTTATCTCGTTCGCTTTAGGGCGCGTGGACAAAATCTAGATCTCGCCCTAGCTTGATGAACCGAAGTTTTTTGTTGCGAACTTCAATGACAGCAGCCTAGCAGCTAAAGAAAAAAGGAATGGTCTTTTTCCCTTCACGAACAATCGCCCGATTGAAGTGGCCTGGCGTTGACTCGTCCCCTGCTCTTCCGCGAAGATCGTGGCGATGATGAATTCCTATCCGAAGCGTATCGCCTTTATTGGTGCCGGCGACATTTCGCTCCTTCATGCCGAGGCCATTAGCGCATGCCCGGGCGCCGAGCTGGCGGGGTTGTGGTCCATCGATTCAAAATTGAACGAGGAAAAAGCCGAGCTATTCGGATGTTCGATCTATGATTCGGCGGAAGCTCTAGTTGCAGACCCATCGCTCGACAGCGTTTTCATCCTGACAAATCTCGAGACCCACACCGTCTACGCGACTCTCGCAATGAATGCCGGAAAGGATGTGCTGATCGAAAAGCCCGTGGCCCCGAATGTCTGGGAGTTGGAGAGCCTCAAAGCGTGCTCCGAGAAAAACGGCGTCATTCTTTGTCCGGGTCACAACTACATCCATGAGCCATCCCTGCACCGTGCTCGCGAGCTCCTCCAAAGCGGCCGACTTGGCAAGCTTGCTGCCATCTATATCCATTACCACATCCATCACCCGGAGGAAGTCGCCCGCCGCTATCCCGGCGTTATACGGCATATCCTAACTCATCATGGCTACATTCTCGGCTACCTAGGCGAGTCCGATCACGCGCCCGTCGCTGTGTCCGCTATAAAATCGGTTATTCACTACGACGAATTTCAAGGAGAAGACCTCGCCATGGTGAACCTGCGATTGAAATCCGGCGCGCTTGCGCATTTTTGCGCCGATTTCGCCGCCGACGATCATTCTTCTGATCCCTGGACCTTCGTCGTCAAAGTCATCGGTACAGATGGCGCCACCCGTTTTAGCTATCGCGACTGGGTCGAGAATAAACCGGGAGTCGTTCATTCCCATACCTGGTCTGCCTATGGTTGGCACATTCGGGAAGAAGTCCGACACTTCGTGGAGGAATGCCTGGGAAAAGGTACTGCGCCACTTTCGACGATCGATGACGCTATCACTGCTCAGCGAATCATCGAAGCCAGCGAACAATCCGTGGCCGAACAGCGTGAGGTCGAACTGTGAATCGAATGCTTTCATGGCTTTTGAAAGAGGGCTCACTCGGTAACTAGTCATGGTGTAACCAAAGTCTGTATACGGACAGTAGAAATTACATGCAGGTAGAGTATTGGCCGACCTGTGAGGAAGGGCTTTTGCTTGCCTAGATCTGTAGTCAGTTGGTCGAACGCTCCTTTTAAGAGACTGCGGGTCCAGTCCCGAGGTTTCTTGTTGGGGTTGGGTGTGTCTGCGATCGGAAGGATGGGTTGGCCAATTTTAAGGGAGAGTGTAGCCCCAATCTAGGAGGTTTCGCGTGAAGTCGTCTCTGCGTTTGCTGGAGGTGAATCCGGTTGTGACGGCGATAAGGCGTCGATCGTTACGGATACAGGTGGCAGTTATGCAAAAGCCGGCACGCTTCGTGTATCCGGTTTTCATGCCGTCGACGCCGATTGTCGTTTTGAGGAGGGTGTTGTGATTAGCGAGGAGAGTGGGTTCATCCGCATTGGCTCGGAAAGCGTACGTTGGCATCGCCGCCCACTCGGTCGCTTGGTCGTATTGAAGCAATTCGTGGGCTAATCGGGCAAGGTCTTCGCAGTTAGATGTGTTGTCTGTGGTTTTCTCGGAAAGGCCGTGGGCATTGAAGAATTGTGTCGAAACCATGTTTAGCTCCTGGGCGCGCTTGTTCATGCGGGTGATGAATTGGCTCATGTTTCCGTCTGCGAGAAATTCGCCCACAAGATAGGCGGAGTCGTTGGCGCTTTTGACCATGACGGAAATTAGAAGCTCTTCGAGTGAGAATACCTCTCGGGGGTCGAGCCAAACTTGGCTGCCGCCGATGCGATAGGCGGCGTTGGTTACTTGGACCTGCGTTTGAAGGTTGATTTCGTCGCGAATGCGAATGTCTTCGAATGCGAGCAATGCGGTCATCATCTTAGTCATGGAAGCGATGCCGACTGGCTTTTTGCTGTCCTTTTGCCATAGCACCCGACCGGACGGGATTTCCACCAGAATACCTGTACCCATATCATCGCTACGTATGGAAGCGGGGAGTTGATTGGGAGCGGAAGCGTCGAATTCAATGAAGATCGGTTTATCCAAAGTCGGTTTTACCGGCTCGAGGAGGTCGTCATCGTCTTCAAGTATCGGCGAGTCGGATTGTCTTGGGACCGAAGCAAACGCAGATTCGGAATTTCCGTTTTTATCGAGTTTGGGAGAGACGTCGGTTCTCAATCCTAGGTATCCTAGGACGATTAAATGAGCGAAGAGGACGATTCCGAATAATTTCTTATACATCTGATAATGCTAATGGAAAGATGACATGAGAATTTCGTGACCGGTCTTAAAGCCTTCGGTATTCGAAAAGCTCCGAATGGGGCGTTGGTCTTTGGAAATAGCAAGTCAATGGGCTGCTTTTTCTTAGCGCCTTTTTGTAAGTTGGCGTTTTGCAAACCAATATCCGATGACGACGACGAGCAGCCACCAGTAAGCGATGAAGTTGCGCATGAGGTTGAGCAACAGTCTCATTGCTGGGGGAAAGATAATTACCAGTGCCAAACCGACTCCGGCTCCGATTAGGAATTTTCTCGGAATGCGTATCCGTGCGTTTGGTTTTGTCGGTCTGCGTTTCTTTGGCAGGGAATCGACGATTTCCCATTCTGGATCGTCTTTATGGGTCATGTAGATATCAGGATGCGTGGAGCGAAAGTTTCGAGATGCGTTAGGCTCCTAGTTGCCCGGTTCCTTCGCGTGTTCTTGTTCTATATCTGAGGAGTCGGAGCGGAGGTCAATGGGGAAGATTCTAAGAAAACGCTTCCGCAATCCAGATTTAACGCTAAGCTTCGCTTTTCCCTAACTCAACTATGACTGTTACCCTAGGTGTGGAGGAATTTCAGGGGTTTTACGGCCCTTTTCAAGTGAGCGAGCTACTCATTCAAAAAGTGTGGCTTCAAGGCGCGTTCGATGGAACGCGTTTGAAGGACCATTGGGGGCGGCGAGTGGAAGTGATTTCGCCGGGTCGATGGAATCGGCTTGCCGGTCCGGACTTCAAGAATGCGATTTTGCTAATCGATGGCCAGCGCGTAGAGGGGGATGTTGAGGTTCATTTCGGCCAAAGGGACTGGGTTGCTCATGGCCATCAGCTGAGCCCGGCATATTCCAAAGTGATTTTGCACGTGCTTTATCATCCGCTTGCGAGAGGGGCTCCGCCTACGTTGACCGAATCCGGCGTAGAGATTCCGAATGTGTCGCTGATGCCGTTGCTTTGGTATGACTTGGAGGCGTATGCAAGCGATGATTCTATTGTTGAGTCCACTCGGTCGGGCAACGAGGCGGCGATCGAGAAGCTTTTTGAGCTGAGTATCGAAGAGCGTCGGGAGCGTTTGAGGTGCCAGGCTCTGGAGCGGTGGGAATTGAAGGTTCATTTCTCCCGGCAACGCATCAAGCACTGTGGCTGGGAGGAGGCGTGCCACATGACGGCACTTGAAGTTTTGGGTTACGCGGCCAATCGGATTCCGATGTTGTGGGTAGCGAGCGCGTTTCCGTTGGCTCGGTGTCGGAATGAGAAGCCTGGGGTGGAGCGGCTTTTTGAGTTGGGTCGAGATCGATGGATCACGCTTGGAGCTCGCCCAGCGAACTATCCGAGGCAGCGTCTCTTGCAATATGTAGAGTGGATGAATCGGGCCCCGTTTTGGCCTTCGGTTTTGGAGGATTTCGAGCGGCGTCTCCCGAATCTTCAGGGAAATGATTTCGGCGGGAATAGCGCTGAATTCCGCAAGTCTTGCGGATTGGGCGAATGGCGGGATCGGTTCTCGAAAGAGGTCGTGCTGGAACAGGTTGGCGGGGCGAAATTAGACACGCTGATTTGCGATGGTTTTCTACCGCTTTTGGCAGCTCGGAATGAGCGTGGATTAGGGATGTTTTGGTTTTATTGGTTTTCGGGAAATGCTCCGAAAAGCGTTGTTGAAAGCTTGAAAAACCTACAAGTGCTGCAGCCTCGAAGGTACGTATTGTCTAATGGTTGGACACAGGGGATTTTAGGCTTGAGAGCCTAGATTGCGGGGGCCTTTGGGGAGTGCGAAAAGGGGTGGAACTAGACCAACGGGACGCTTGACTTTTACTAGGGCGAGAAATTTACTCCCCTTTTTTAATTTTCACTTTTGGGGAAGTGGGTCTTTGACCCGCTTTTTTTTTCATACACTAGTTAATCATGAGCAGCGAAATTCTATCGGTTTTAGAGTACATGGAGAAGGAGAAGGGGATCGGTCGTGAAGACATGATCTCCGCTATCGTTACTGCTATCAAGAATGCGGCGGCTAAGGGTGTGAACGCGGGCCAGGAATTGAAGATCGATATCGATCCGAGAAATGGCAAAATGCAAGCGTGGGCACTTTTGGAAGTCGTTGACTCTATGAGCGATCCGAAAACCGAAATTGTGCTTGAAAAGGCCCGTTTGACCACTCCGGATATTCAATTGGGAGAGTTCTACGAAAAGGAAATGGATCCTGCCTATTTGGGGCGGATTGCGGCGCAGACCGCTCGCCAGGCGATTATGCAGCGCTTGCGTCAGTTTGAGAAGGAACGGATTTATGATGATTTCAAGGATCAGGTTGGAGATATTGTCAGTGGGATCGTACGCCGTCGCGAACGCGGAGACTTGTGCGTTGATTTGGGTAAGGCAGAAGCAATTATGCCTTCGAGAGAGCAAGTGCCCGGCGAAGATTATTCCCCAGGCGAGCGCATTCGTTGCTTCTTGCTTAAGATAGAGGCGTCTAATCGCGGACCTGAATTGATCTTGAGCCGTTCGAGTTCGAAGTTTGTGCACCGCTTATTTGATCTAGAAGTGACGGAAATCGCCGATGGCACGGTCACTATTGAAGCATTTGCTCGCGAACCGGGCTACCGCACCAAGATCGCCGTTTCCTCTTCGGATTCGAAAGTCGATCCGGTTGGTGCTTGCGTGGGAGCTCGTGGAGCTCGCGTTAAGAGCATCGTTCGTGAATTGGGCGGTGAGAAGATTGACATTGTCCGCTACTACGAAGACCCGACCGAAATGGTGTTGGAGGCTTTGAAGCCAGCGATTCCTCGCAACATTGTGATGGATGATTTCAACAAGCGCATGCGCGTTGAGGTTTCGGAAGACGATTTGGCGATTGCGATTGGGCGTAAGGGGCAGAATGCACGCCTCACTTCGAAGCTTGTCGGTTGGAGAATCGACATCATGAAAGAAGAGTTCAAGGAGGTCAGTATCGAAGCGAAGCAGCAGCAAGCCGCAGCCGGCTTGAATCAGATAGAAGGAATCGACGACGAAACCGCGGAACGCCTCGTGATGAACGGGATGATCAGCCCTGAGGTATTCCTAGATGTCGAAGTTTCCGATTTGCAAGACCTCGGCTTTGACGAAGCGCAAGCCAACGATATCTTTTCCAAGGTAAACGCCTTCCTGCAGTCGCAGAATATTTCTCCATAATTTAATCGAATATTTTTCGTTAAGAAGAGCTTTTTCACACTTCATACCAAGCCACAGTTAAACCTATCGCATGAGCGTAAGAATCTATCAGCTTTCCAAAGAGATCGGAATGGAGAACAATGAACTCCTCGATCTTCTCCGCGAACGCGGCTTTCAAGTGAAGAGCGCCTCCAGTACCGTCGACAACATTTCGGCGGAATCCTTAAAGGAAGAATTCGCAAGCAAAGCGCCAGAGGCTGTTATTGCTCAACCCGAAGAGCTTGCCGCGCCTGCTGAGCCAGTCGCTCCGCCTTCGGCGAGTGCTTTCGTTCGAACGAAGGAGCAGATCGTTGAAGAGAGGGAAGAAGCCAAAGAATCTGCAAAAGAAGCAGCCAAACCGGCTCCTCCTGCTGTGCCAGCTCCGCCTTTTGCCGCGCCGCCTCCAGTTGCGGCACCCAGGTCAGTAACTCCGCCACCGCCGGCAGCGAAGAGCCCGCCAGTTTCGGCTCCTCCAGCGGCTTCTAACCCAGGGATTGCTCCACCTCCGGCGGCCGCAGCCCCGAATTTGGCGCCTCCGGCGGTCACGCGTCCTCCGGTTGCAACTGCTCCAGCAGGGGTTGCTCCTCCTTCGGTTCCGTCACCACCTTCGCCGCAAGGCGTTGGAGCTCCGCCTCCAAGCGCTCCGCCTGTTCAGGCTGTCGAAGGAGCAGCAGAAGCTGCTGATGAAATTCGGACGATCGTAATCAAGCCGCCAATCGTCGTTCGCGACTTGGCGACTGAATTGGGCGTGAAACCATTTAAGCTGATCTCCGAGTTAATGGAGATGGGTATTTTCGCGTCGATCAATCAGAGTCTCGACGAAGGTGTTGCGAGCAAGCTTGCTGAAAAGCGCGGCGTCATTCTCGATATTCGCCATCGCGGCGAGGGTGCGAAGTCGAAGAAGAAAGTCGTCAAGGAAGTAGACGAAGCGGCATTGATGGAGGAACGTCCTCCAGTCGTTTGTATTTTAGGTCACGTAGACCATGGCAAAACTTCGCTCCTCGACTATGTTCGCAAGGAAAGTGTCGCTAAGGGCGAAGCCGGTGGGATCACGCAGCATATTGGCGCTTACCAGGTTGAGCATAATGATCGAAAGATCACATTTTTGGATACTCCGGGTCATGCGGCTTTCAATAAGATGCGAGCTCGCGGAGCGGATGTTACAGACGTGGCGATTCTAATTGTCGCTGCTGATGACGGATTCATGCCGCAAACTGACGAAGCCTTGAAGTTTATCCAGAAATCCGGCGTGCAGCCAATCGTTGCGATCAACAAGATCGACACTCCCGGCGCCAATATCGAAAAGGTAAAAACCCAGATGCAGGAACGCGGAATCCCTTCGGAGGATTGGGGTGGCGAAACGATTACTGTTCCGATTTCAGCGATTAACGGCGATGGAATCGATCATTTGTTGGATATGATTCTTCTCCAGACGGAAGTTTTGGAATTGCAGGCGAATCCTAAAAAACTTGCTGAAGGCGTCGTTATCGAAGGCCAGATCGAAGTGGGGCGCGGAGCGACTGCTACGGTGATTGTTCAGGGCGGTACGCTTAAGGTTGGCGACTCTCTCGTTTGCGGGCACAACTACACGAAGGTGAAGGCTATGTTTAACGAGTATAGTAAGAACGTTAAGGTAGCTCCCCCATCGACTCCTGTTCGGATCATTGGCTGGTCGGACGTTCCAGATTGTGGAGCGACGTTCCATGCTGCGAAGAATGAGAAGGCCGCGAAACGCGAAGCTGAAGAGAACATGGTGAAAGTGAGGGCGGGACAGGCAGCTGATCAGGAAGATAGCATGCCGACGACCCCTGAGAAGCTGTTCGCGGCGATTGCTGCGACGCAGATGAAGACTTTACGCCTTATCATTAAAGGTGACGTATTCGGTTCGGTAGAGGCGCTCAAAACCGCTTTGATGGAAATTAAGAGCGACAAGGTTTGTCTCGATGTTATCCGTTCGGGGATCGGTGCGATTAGCAAAAGCGACGTTCAAAAGGCCGCTGCAGGCGGCACCGAAATTATTGGTTTTAACGTGAAGACTGAGAATGGCGTGCAAGCGCTTGCAAAGCATCACGAGGTAAAAATCACGCATCACAGCATTATCTACGAATTGTTGGATAGGGTTCGTGGGGATATGGTCGAAATGCTTGATCCCGAGTATCGCGAGACCAAGATTGGCGCTGCTGAAATTCGTGCCGTGTTCCAGGTAGCGAACGGTCTTGTCGCTGGTTGTTTGGTTGTCGAGGGGCGCGTTGTTAAGGGTAACCTTGCTCGCATTGTTCGAAATGGCAAAGCGATTGTCGAACGTAAGATTGCCACCTTGCGTCGCGAAAAGGATGAGGTTAAGGAAGTTCGCGCTGGTACTGAGTGTGGTATTAATCTTGAGAATACGACGGATTACAAAGAAGGTGATATTATCGAAGTATTCGAAGTTCACGAGATTCGTCCTGAACTCTAGCGGTAATTTCGCAGCACAGCGTTTTGGGATTTCCTTGCACTCGCTTTCTTTTAAAGGGGAGCGAGTTTGATACGATAGCGAAGTACAGGTTTCTATGAGTAACCGAAATATCAGAGTTTCCGAGTTGGTGAAACGCGAGGTGAGCGATATTCTGCATACTCGCTACCAAGGCGAGTCGGTGTCGATAACGGTGACTGGAGTCGACGTGGCTCCCGATCACAGCAACGCAAAGGTCTACTATTCGACAATCGTAAAGGGAGCGGAGCAGGTAAAGGCTCAGCGGTTTCTTAATCGGTTCGCAGGCAAGATTCGCTACGAAATGGGCAAGCGTATCGTTCTTAAGCGTTTGCCGGCGTTAAGCTTTCAATTCGATGATGCGATCGAACAGGGGACTCGTATTAACGAGATCATCGACTCGTTCGATGAAGCTGAAGATAAGGCGGAAGATTGAACGATTTTTTCCCAGAATTGACTCCGATATTCAAGGAGTTCGTTGAAACGTATGCCGGGCGAAAGGTCTGCGTGATAGGCCATGCTCGTCCGGATGGCGATTGTATCGGCTCGCAGATTGCGTTGTCGGAAATGTTGGAGTTGTCGGGTGTGGATGTTCTTGCGGTTAATGCGGATCGAATTCCAGAAGCCTTGAATTATTTGGATGGAATTTCTCGTATCGGGATTGTGAATCCGAGTGGATTAGGGGATTTGCCGTTAGTTTACGTCGATTGTGCAGACGAGTTTCGCGTGGGACCTAAAACGTCGGAGGCTTTAGCTGATCGCCGTCGAGTCCTGAATGTCGATCACCACATTACGAATACGCGATACGCAGAGAGAAATCTCATCGATGCGGATGCATCGGCGACTTGCGAAATTCTTGCGGGTATCGCTCTGGATGTCGGATTGGATTTCGGCGCGCCAATTGCTCAAGCTATGTACACGGGTATCGTAACGGATACAGGTCGGTTCAGCTACGCTGCGACAAGCAGCCGCGTATTCGAATTGTGTAGCGAGTTGGTGAAACGGGGAGCATCGCCTCAAGTGGCGACGCAAAACCTTTTTGAAAACGAAACCTTGTCGCGGATGAAATTGTTGGAGCGGTTTTTGGCTTCATTGACTTTGGAGTGCGATGGTAAAGTATGCGTTGGTCAATTGCGTCAGAGGGATTTCGTGGAAACGAATACGTCCTATCAGGATACGGAAGGTTTCGTGGATTACGCTCGCACGATTAAAGGCGTCTCGGTTGGAGTGCTGCTTGAAGAGCGAAAGACTGAGACGAAAAGCAGCTTGAGAGCTAATCGGAAAGAGCTACGGGTGGATCAAGTTGCTCAGCTCTTTGGAGGAGGCGGGCATGCGTGCGCAGCAGCGATGAGTATTAGAAAGCCCTTGAATGAATTGAGAGCAGGGCTTCTGGAGGCCCTTGCTGAACGGGTTTAAACGACTCATTTGAATTTATAATTACGAAAATGAACGAATCGAAAGATCTAGAAGGAGTTTTATTAATCGACAAGCCAAGCGGAATGACGTCGCACGATGTTGTGGATCGCGTCCGTAGGAAGCTGAAGATGAAGCGTATTGGCCATGCGGGTACATTAGACCCATTGGCGACTGGACTGCTCATTATTTTAGTGGGCAAGGCTACGAAGCTTTCTCAGTACCTAATGAGTTTGGATAAGGTTTACGAAGGTACGATCACCTTGGGTGTCGCGACCAATACTTATGATGCCGAGGGGGAAGTGATGACGACTATTCCCGTGCCCGAGTTGACCATGGATGAAGTTTCTAAGACGCTTGGTTCATTTATGGGCGACCAGTACCAAACGCCTCCTATGTTTTCAGCGGTGAAAATCGATGGGCAGCCTCTCTATAAGCTTGCTCGGAAAGGGGTGGAAGTGGAACGGGAACCTCGGTTCATTCGAATTTCGAAGTTCGAGGCGACACGTTTTGAATCGCCGGAAATCGATTTTACATTGAATTGCACGAAAGGCACCTACGTTCGTACTCTCGCGAGTGATATTGGAGAGAAACTTGATTGTGGCGCTCATTTGTCGAGTCTGAGAAGAACGGCTTCCGATCGATTTCACATTAAAGATTCAATCACGCTCGAAGCTTTTCGAGAAGCCGACCGTGAAACGATTTCCAAGGTACTGATCGCTAAGAATGATGCATTACCAGATGTAATTCTTTAGGTGAAACGCTAATGGGAGCCCCGATCCATTTCTCTAGCTTAGAGGCATTTCAGGCGGATTCTGATAAGTCCGTCCATCTAGCCATTGGCATGTTCGATGGCGCGCATCGCGGTCATCGAGTTGTCGTTGAGTCGGCGATACGCGCAGCTGCCGAGCAAGGCGGGCTTGCGGGGGTTCTTACGTTCTGGCCTCACCCGAGCCGGTTGTTCAGTCCGGATAATCCGGTTCAGATGATCCTCAATTCGGAGATGAAACAGGCTGAATTGGAAAAGCTGCGGATCGATTTCGTAATCGAAGAACCGTTCACGAAAGCCTTTGCATCGACTGAATCGAATGGATTCGTTAAGATGCTAAAGGTGAACATCCCGACCTTGGCGACGCTGCATACGGGAGAGAATTGGCGTTTTGGAAAAGGCCGCTTGGGCGATGTCGGTTTTTTGGGTGAGCTTGCTGCGAATGAAGGCGTCCAAGCTTATGCGTTGGATTGTCTTTATGTTGATGGGGAGCGCGTCAGTAGTACGCGGATACGTAACGCCTTATCGGATGGGAGAATGAACGAGGCGAATCGTTTGCTTGGTTATCGTTACGAGTCGATTGGTACAGTGTCAGAGGGGAAACGAATTGGAAGAACGATTGGAGTTCCGACTTTGAATTTGCCATTCGAAGGAGATTTGCCTCCTCGTTATGGCGTGTATGCGGTTCGTGTGTCACGTGAAAATGGCGAAGAGCGGTTAGGCTCGGTCGCGAATTTTGGCGTTCGCCCTACGGTAAATTCCTTGAAGAGCCCTTTGCTTGAAGCGCATGTTTTGGAGGATTGTCCATTTTCCTATGGTGAACGGTTGCGCGTCGAGTGGGAGACGTTTATCCGTCCTGAAATGAGATTTGATAGTATCGATATTCTAAAGGAGCAAATTGGGAGCGATATCGATGCGGCGACAACTTTTTTCAAGGGGGCGCTCGATGGCTAAAATTCGATTGGACGAACTGGTTTTACAGCTTGGCTTCGCATCGAGTCGGAGCGAAGCGAAGGCTTTGATAATGACCGGTAAAGTTCGGGAAGGAGATCGTAGGCACGATAAGCCTGGGGTGAAGGTGAGCGATGATATCAACCTATTCGTAGAGCCGGGTAAGCGTTTCGTCAGTCGAGGAGGAGAGAAGCTGGAAGGCTACATCAAAGAGTTTCCTTTAGAATTCAAAGATCAACATGTGTTGGACGTTGGCGCGTCGACAGGCGGGTTCACGGATTGTTCGCTGCAGTTAGGCGCGTCTAGCGTAACGTGCGTCGATGTCGGGAAAGGGCAGTTGCATGCGAAGCTGCGGGATGATCCTCGTATCGATAATATGGAAAAGGTGAATGCTCGCTATCTGAAAATGGGTGATCTGCCGCGCGATTCGTATAATCGAATAGTAATGGATCTTTCTTTTATTTCTTTGAATTCGATTCTCCCTGCTATCTGGCCATTTTTGGCGGTAGACGGCGTTTTAGTTGCGTTAGTCAAACCGCAATTCGAAGTGGGGAAGGCGGTAGCGGACAAGTTTCGCGGAGTGATTAAAGATGATAAGGAACGGGCCAAAGCCCTGGCCAAGGTGGAAACGTTTGCTTTGGAGAATTTGGAAGGCGCGCAGCGAATTGGTTGCGTGGCATCCCCGATCAAGGGTGCGGATGGTAATGTAGAGTTCCTTTTGGGGCTTTCTAAGTTGAAATAGCGAGAAGCTCGCGCGATTTTCTAGAACGTGTCAGATCCAAAGCCTATTAAACGTCTCGCCTTCGTGTTGAACCAGACGAAATCTGGAGCTTCGGAATTGTTAGACCGATTGAAGGAGGCCGCTATTGAGCGAGGCGTCGAGATTCGCGAGACGTCGGAATTTCCTGTCCCCGATGGATTTTTGGAAGGAATAGATGCTTGTTGCGTCATCGGAGGCGATGGTACGTTCCTAAGCGTGGCGGCGGAATCTACTCGTCGTCAGGTTCCTTTGATTGGCGTAAATCGAGGTACATTGGGTTTCTTGACGACTTACACGGCCGAGGAAATCGAGGAGGCCTTGCCGGCAGTTTTGGATGGAGCTTACAAGGTGCGGAGTCGCGGCTTGCTGGAATGTCAGACATATGAGGATCATATGGACTTAGCACTCAACGATGTGGTGATCAAAGCGGCTTTGGTCAGCCGCATTGCTCATCTAAACGTATTCGCCGACGACGAGTTCGTTACGACTTACGTTTGCGATGGATTGATTTTTAGCACGCCTACGGGTTCGACGGCTTATACGCTTTCCGCGGGTGGGCCGTTGGTGCATCCGGCATCGAAAGTGATATCGTTAACGCCGATTTGTCCGCATGCGTTGAGTAATCGGTCGATTATATTTCCTGAAGACGTTGAGCTTCGAGTAGAGAATGCTTACCCGAACGAGCGTTTGCTGGTTGCAGTAGATGGGCAGAGGAATCTTTCTACTTCGAGGGACTGCCCGATTCGAATTCGAAATTCATCCCAGAGTTTGCCAATCGCTCAGAAACTGGATTATTCCCATTTCAACGTGGTCCGTCGCAAATTGAAGTGGAGTGGCGGGTACGCCGGCGATCGGGATTAGCCGATCTGTCTCTGGCTGTTAACTGTTGCCGAGGGCGGAGAACTCGAAACGGACGATCTCGATTTTGCTCGAACTGATTTTCGAGTTTTGGAGAACTGCTGAAAGGCGAATTTCCTCGAGAACGGCTTTAAGTTCTCGAGTGTACTCAAGGTCGTCGCTTGGGCCAAACATATAGACCATGCGTTGGTGTGTGTAACGAATGTACCAACCTTCGTCGACCAGCCCGAAATCTGTCACGTCAATACCTGGGTAGCGTTTCTTGAATTGGCTATTGGTCATCGTACCGCTGTCGATGACCGCCTCCAGCGGGTAGACGATTACTTTGGTCGGCGTATTTTGCGCGAAATTTGTGGTGGAGAATATCGCGCAAGTAAGCGAGACGATGGCGTACAATCGGATCATAGATTGATGATAGGGCGATTCTAGAGATCGGTGGACATCTTGGCGCCTTCTTCTGTTCCTTTGGCTCGATTGCCGCTTTGGCTACCGCCACCGCCTACTTTCTGACCATCGGATTCGGTGACTGCCTTATCGTTTTTCTGGCCACCATTGGGGCCGCCTTTTTGCTCTTTCGTTTTGTCGTCGCTAGGAGAACTTTCTCCTCCGCCTTCGCCTTCTGATTTTTCGGCATTTGGGTCGTTGCCCGTCAAGTCGCCCATCGGTCCCCCGATTTGCTCGGAGCTATCGCCAATTTGAATGTCTGGAGGAGGTGGGGGCATCTGTCCCGATTGTCCTTGTTGTCCCGATTGCCCTGACTGTCCTTGTTGTCCCTGCGGCATCTCTCCTGGTTGTCCCTCCTGCCCTTGTTCGCCTTGCTCTCCTTGTTGCCCCTGTTGTCCTTGACTGGAATTGGAAGGAGGCATTGGGAGAAGCGGGGTGTTATTGCTTTGACTGCCCTGGCTACTTTGACTGCCTTGGCTGCCTGGTGGAGGCATGCCTTGGCTGCTTTGGCTTTGGGATCCTTGGCTGCTTTGACCGCTTTTCATTGGAGGCATGCCTTGGCTGCTTTGGCTTTGCTGTCCGCCTCCGGAGCTACCTCCCATAGGGATGGGCATTCCGCCACTGCTTCCGGATGCGCTTCCAGACATTCCGCCGGGCATACCGGGCGTTTTGATAGGAATATTCAATCCGGAGCCACTGCCGCCTGGTATGTCTATGCTTCCGAGAGGAGGCAGGCCAGATTCGTCTAAGACGGAGATGCCACCTCCGATTGGAACCCCTCCAGCTGAAATTGAAGGACCGCGGTTGCCGTTGTTGCCGCTATTCATACCAGCTCCATTGGCTTCAGCATCGAAAATACTTGGATCGGTGTCGAATTGAGCCTGAGCGTAGAGGCCTAAGAGCCCCGCGGCTCCCATCAGTAAACGCAGTGATCGGGAGGTAATTTTCGTTTTCATGGCAATTTTGTGCGATTAATCTTTCTGGTTGCAAATTACGGTGAGGGGCGTTTGAGCGATTCCACCCCTTATTTGCAGGCGGTAGGTGATGTCTTCGTAGCCTTTTTTTCGACCGATGACTCTGTAGTCGCCGGGCAATAGGTTGATTTGACTTTCTTTGAGCTTGGTTGGCTTTTTGGCGGTTGGACCTTGGATGCTTACCCAGGTAGACATATCGGATATGAAGAGAACTGGAACGGGCCTGCTTTGGGTGATAAGGTGTTGTTGGAGTCGTTTGGCTTCGTCGGAAAGTTCCATGTACGCGGGCTTGGATTGCATGGCTTGGTCCCATGACTGGCGAGCTTGTAGGTACTTCAAGCGCTTGGCGTCGATGGCCGACATCTCGAGGTATTTGTCGTATCGAAGGATGCTGCGGATTACTTTTCCTGTCCGAAGGAGTCCGTCTTTGGCAGGTTGCAACTCGGAGTCGATATCTAGCAGTTGACGATAGATAGCTCTGGCGCCTTCCCAGTTTCGATTGTCGTTTTCGAGTGCGTAGGCGCGACTGATGAGGGTGGTGATGTCGTTTTGGCGTTTGTCTTCTGTCGCTTTAGTAATTGCGTCTGAAAGATCCTTGCGATCGGGGAAAATAGTAAGAGCGAGGCGGAAGTGCTTGATAGCCTCATCGTAGCGCATTTTGGATTCAGCGTTGCGGGCGATGGCAAGATAGTTGCCGAAGTCACGGTTTTCGATTTTGCGTCTCACTCGCGATACCCCGTTTTGGGCCTTCGCGGATTTCGAATCAATTTCGGAAGCTTTTTGGTAGCCGACCAAAGCTTCTTCGAAAGCCTCGCTTCGCTCTTGCGTTTCGGCGCTTCCGATAAGGGTGAATACTTCGGCCGCGTTTTTCGCTCGTTCCAATTGACGGAGAGCGTCCTCGTTTTCCGGATTGATAGTAAGCACGTTGTTGAAGGCTTCTATGGCTTTGGCCCCTTGGCCTTGGGCGATGTAGCGATGTCCGAGGGCGGAGTTGGTTTGGACGAATTGCTCTATCGCATCAGAGAGTTCCTGCAATTTGTCGGTCGCTTCCTTAAGTTTAGATTCGGAAGCGGTGAAAGAGCCTTCCATTAGAAATTGTTTACCGGCGCTGGCGGCATCGAACGCTTCGTCGTAGGCTTCGGGTTTCAGGTGCTTGGATGGTTTGAGCTCATCGACGCGAATTAGGAAATTATCGTACATTTCCTGCGTAGCGATTTTCGCTTCGACGAGTTGCGAAAACTCTTCGATCTGGGCGTTCACTTGTGTGAAGGAGACATAGGCTCTGTCGTAAGCGGTGCGTCTCATTAATTCTTCGGCTTGGATGTAGTCGCGTTCGGCTGATACGAGCTTAGTCGTCAAAATTGGGTGGTTTACCCGCATCTGGCGGATTTTTTCGAGACCTGATTCGGCGTTCGCTTTTTCAAGATCAGCCTTGGAACGGCTGGCGAAGGCTTCTCGGAAGTCGCGTTCGGGCAGTTCTTCTTCCATGACGCCTAATCGGGTGGCGAGAGCCTTGGCGTCTTCATCAGGATTGTCCCACAGAGCGATCAAACTGACCACGCCAATTACGGCGATACCTGCCAGCACGGAAAGGGTGATAAGCCGCCTCCGCGAAGAACGGGCTTTTTCTGCTGCTTCCTCATCCTCTGGGTTCCAGTGGATGATACGGTGTTTTCTCGGCTGCTGAGAGGGATCTTCCATGTCCGGCATTCTATCGGTTTATTCAGTAAAAAGACGCTTGGGCAGTAGCGTTAGATATTCGGCTACCATGTATGTAAGGTACGTTTGAACACTGCGGTGATTTTGGCGATTTTGCAAAGCATACCTGCTTAAAATTACGATTTCGAGGCCTATTTGGATTCATCTATTTTGCATTGGCAGGCTCTAGGAATCATTTCGAAATTTTAAGGGGCCGATTAAGGCGAATTTCGCGGTATTGATAGTCTAATGAAAAATTAGCACGTAATTTTATAATCCGAGTTGCCGATTCGTTCGTATTATACTTAATAAAGAGAATATCTATGGACTTGAAAATATCTTTTCGAATCGTCGCTATCACTTCGCTCCTCTCAATTTTGCTTACGAGCTGCAGCACTGTCCCGGTGACTGGGCGTCGACAGATCAACCTCATGTCGGATACGGAAGTCGTTAAGTTAACCAAAGCCGAATTCGATCGAATGAAGGCGAGTATGCCGATATCGAATGATCGCCGGATGAACGAGTGGCTGACAAACGTTTCCGAACACATTTCACAGCAGGTCTTTTGGGATATGCCTCTCGCGGAATGGGAATTCGTCGTTTTCGAGATGCCGGGGCAAATCAACGCGTTTGCAATGCCTGGAGGAAAGGTTGGAGTCTTTTCGGGGCTTTTCGATATGGTGGAGACCCAAGATGAGTTGGCGTCGGTTATCGCCCATGAGATTGCTCATGTTACAGCTCGCCACACCCATGAGCGTATGTCGCAGGCGGGGATTCTGAAAGCAGGTTCTGGAATAGCCTCGATTGGAACCACGATTGCCACTCAAGGCATGGTCTATGGGGTTGCTCCTTCAATGAGCGGTCAGTTGGCCGCTTGGGATAGAGCGAAGGAATCGGAAGCTGATCGCATCGGCATGATGTATATGGCGGATGCTGGTTTCAATCCACAGGCGGCGATCACAGTAATGGAAAAAATGGCGGATATGGACATTGGCGGAGGATCGACTCAGCCTTGGAATTCGACTCATCCTTCTTCCGAGGAGCGTCTCGATGCTTTGCACTCTTATTTAGAGGAAGCAACGGCGGCTTACGAAAAAGCCAAGGATCTGCAGTTCTAGGTGTTTTGGAGCGTCTTCTGTGGAGGCGTCATTCGTGCTGGCCTATTTGACGTTCTGGTTAAAATCTCAGCTATGTTTTTAGTTGTTCGCTTAATTTTCCAATGAGTATTGATGGTATTTATAGGACGACGCACTAGGTTTACAGTTTGGGCTAAGTGTTGATTGTCATCTTGTCCGGATACGAAAAAGCCGATTTCCTTAAGAAAATCGGCTTCTATCTGAAATCTATTAAAGTCGCTTACTGTGATGTTTCTTCAGGAGCAATCACGAGAGGCGTTTGAGTTTCTTCGACTGGCTCTGGAGCGTCAGACAAGAGCGTATCGGTTGACGTTGGTAAACTCGTATACTGATAGGAGCTGGCTTCGAATGCGGATTTTTCCATGTATCCGTTTACTGGATCGCTATTGTCAGCTGCTGCGATGAAAAAATAGACTGGGCCTTCAGGGGTAACAATTTCCGATTCGGTTTCGGTAGTCGTCTCACCGTTCTCGTCTGTTTTCTCCGCTTGCTTCTCAATGGAGACTTCAGGTTGGCGTCCGATTGTGTAGGTGTAGCTGCGTCCATCTTTTAGCGTTAGCTTGAAACGGTGGCTATTGTCGCGAGCTGCGGTAACGTTATCTCCGTCTTTGTCAGCAGTTGCGCTGAAGTTCAGGCCTGCGAGTCTGGTTGCTATTTGAGTGACTGAACTTTGGTTGAGAATCTTTCCGTCAGGGAGCTCTTCGCTTTGCCAATCGGCGTTCTCGTCTTCTCGAGTGACTGATAGGGAGTCGCCATATTGGAGTTCAGTTTCAATTCCGACGACGTCACCTGCCTCGAAGGAGACGAGCGCTTTTTCTAACCAGGAGTCCGGAGAGGAATTGATGTTGAAGGTCGTATTCGCTAGAAACGCTTTTTCTTCGCCTTGGTATCGTAGGAACTGACGTTGATTGTCGGTTTCCTTCCCGAGTTCTAGGGAGACGATATCGTTGCCATCGGAATCTAGGAATCGAATGGCGGTGCCCGTGTCGAAGCCGAGCTCTGCGATGCGATCCGGATTCTCGCTAACCAGTCGTTGTAGCTTGGCCTCGGTGATGGATTGAGCCAGTTGAGAAATGCGACTGTAGCTTACCGGTAGGTTGTGCTTTTCTTCCAGAGTCCATCGGTTGTTCGCACTGTCGGCGATTAAGGTTAGCGTTTGATCGTCATCGTTTACGATCGCCTTCGCCGCATTGCGGAGGAGGGCCTTGTCTACGACGGTAGACCCGACGCGCTCGTCGAGTAGGGGTGCATTGTTGGAGCTATTGAGGTAGCTGGTGATGATAGCAAGTATTGCTAGGACGCCAGCGCTGATGTATAGATTCTTTAAATTCATTGGTGTCTCCTAGAGGGCTTTTTGTTTACGCATGCGGTAGAAGAGGAGGCCGAATAGCGCTAGTCCGATCGGAGCGTATCCGACGTTTAGCGACACTAACTTCCATTTCAGAGCATCGATGTCCTTGCGAAGTTCACGGCGAATGAGACGTCGTTCAGTCCTGAGTGCCGCTTGGTTTTCTTGCAGTTTTTGCAAAGCGTCCGAGAGTTCCGGGCTTGCGACAATCATGCCTGCACCTTGTTGCTGGCTTACGATTGTCTGGATCTCCTGGTTCATTTGAGAAATGCGATCTTCGACTTCCTGAAGCTTGATTTGGTACTGCTTTTGGGCTTCGATTTCAATTGCTTGAACCCGATCGAAACCGCGGTTTTCAGTGCCCTTACTGCGGATGCCAATTAGGTCCTTGCTGCCGCCTAGGAATTCGATGATATTCGTTCCCATCGTCAAATTGTCGTTGATCGGTTGGATGGTTGTCATTCCAAGGAAATTCTGTCGTTGGATGGAGAATTGATCGAGCGACCAATCGGTGTCGGCGATGATGAATACATTGCCTTGACCAGTGTAAAGTTGCTCTGGCTTTTCTACTGGTTCGGTCGCTTCTTCCTCGGCGGGGGCTTGCGGTGTGCCTTGAGGGAAAGCAGTCGTGAATTCGCCTTGCAGCAATCCTGCGATGGTTTTCTTTTCTCCGTCGGATTCAAGTTGATTTAGCAACGTGCCGCCTTGAGCGAACTGAAGCATCATTCCGGGAATGGCGCTGGCTTCGTCAGTCGTTTGCAGAATAGGTTCGAGCGTTAGCTCCGAAGATTCGCTCAGTTTTAGGCTTCCAGCTTCTAGGAGCCATACCGAATTGAGATCGGAAGCAGGTAGGAAGTCTTCGCTCACGTTTTCTTTGCCGAGCGTTAGCCATGCAGGTTGAACCGAACCTTGCTGTATCATTGCTATATTGGGGTCGCCGACCGCTTCGCTTGCCGTGTATTCAATTCCCCATGCCGAAAAGAAGCGTTGGAAATCGCTGGAAGTATTTGGGTTGGGCTGCCCCATCATGCCCATTTGATTCTGCTGCTGTTGGCTGCGAAAGAAAAGGGATGAAGGATCGACTGCGACGAACATCGGCTTCCCGGAAAGGGCAAGCTGGTCGATATCGAAAAGCAGAGATTCGGAAAGACCGATCGGGTGGATGATCGCTAGCATGTCTAGGTCCTTCGGTAGCTCCGTGGCGGAAGCTTCGATCAGTTCTATATTGAAGGAGCTTTCCAGCGAGCTGATTACGTATTGGTCCTCTTGAGCTGGCTGTCCCGGCATTGTAGGATAAGGAGGGGCTTTTAGGGGCAGACTTGTGATAAGTCCAAGTTTGGGCTTGGCGAGCTGCTGCGCTTCGAACACGGCTTTGGCTAGATCGTATTCGATGAAGCCTTCCTTGTTCCAATCGAAAAATGGAATAACGTGTTCGGAGTCGCCTTGGCTGATTACCAGTCCGAGAAAGATGCTATCGCCATTGGGTAGACCTTGTCCGTGGACTCCGGCTGCAATGGCGTTTTCCTCTTCGGGAGTATCGGGTTTCGGCTCGATGCCGTTGAGAACGATTTTTCCATCAGCGGCACGGTCGAATTGGCGAAGCATTTGCTCGACTCGGTCCCCGAAATTCAGGATGTGCATCTTGATCTGAGGAGAGAGCCCTTCGATTGTTTCGGTCCGGTAGAAGTCGAATCGTATTGGGTCTTCGACTTTTTCGAGAAGCGTTTTGGTGCTGTCCGATAGGGTGAACGTGTTTTCCGCCGTCAGGTCGAATCGTAAGGGAATAGACGATACGACGTAATGAAGCAGGAGGAAGTTGATCAGAACGAGGACGGTAGCGTGTGTTTTGGTAGCTATTTTCATTTCTATGATTTCCGCGTTTCTATTTTTCCAAGACTATGACGTTGATCGCGAGGCAGGCTACGGTGAGCGTGACGAAGAATGAAATTGCACTCAGTTCTATTAAGCCCCGAGTCATTGTTTCGAAGTGCGATTGGAAGCTGAAGTTTCCGAGAAAATCTAGCATACCCGGTGAAGCGACTCCTTCCAGCAATGTCAGTAAGACTTGCGAGCCGAAGAGCGTTGCCATGAGGCAAATCAGCACGCTGATGACGAAGGCTATGACTTGGTTTTTCGTTAAGGCGGAGCAGACTGAGCTAATCGATAGGTAGGCTGCTGCCATTAGGAGCGAACCGAAGTACCCAGATAAAATGATGCCCCAGTCCGGATTGCCCAAGTAGCCTGTCGTGAACGCTAGAGAAATAGTGAGCGCGAGCGAGATAGCGATGAAGGCCCAAGCTGCGAAAAATTTCGCAAGGACGGCGCTGGTTGTGGATATCGGCAATGTAAAGAGAAGCTCAATACTGCCGGAACGCTTTTCTTCTGACCACAGACGCATGCCTGTGGCTGGAATGAAAAAGAGGAATGTCCAAGGGAGGAATGTCCATAGCGTATTCAGATTAGCTTGATTGCTTTCGTAGTAGCCCGAGAAAACGGC
>JABITN010000230.1 GCA_018700525.1 Opitutales bacterium | reverse complement strand
TCGATCGATAGGTTCTTTCGACGAGCGAACCACCCCCGACATCGACTTCGCTTACGAGTTCGGCAGCGAGCAAGGCTTGGAAGCTCGGGGACACGCTGAACTGGACGCCGCTTTGATGCGTATCGATGTTCGGATCGACTTGGATCGTGGCCTCCAGGAAATATTGGCCTTCGATTTCGCGAATCGAAATCTTGGGCGAAGAGAAGGACATAGGATCACTGGCATTCGTTCGAGTTACGAACTCTATAAGGTTCTGGATACCGTCTCCATCGGCATCTTGCTCTGGACCTCTGAGCGATTCCGGAACCCCGTCGGCGATCATGCTATCCATAAACCCAACGGTAATGATCGGCAAATCGCTCTGCGTTCCAGCGCGGATCCAGTCGATCGAGGTTGTCTCGTTATTGCCTGAGATACCGTTCACGGACAATCGATCAATCGTCCTGCCGGCCCACTGCGCATGGGCGCCGACATCGAATGCGTGTTCCACATAGCCACTGCCGCCGGTGTAGGACGCCCCGACGATGCTTCCGCTACCGGCTGTGTGATTCCAGCCGAGGGTCACGTTTCCACTCGCGGTCGACTTGAAGCGAATGGTGATGGTGGAGATTTCATTACCCGGAAAATTGACTAATCCGTTGATGTTATGTCGGATTTGCGGAGCAGCGGCAGAGGCTCTTGAGATCTCGTAAGCTCCATTCACATTGGCAAAGCCCACGGTGTTTCCTGCATTTCTAAATCCATCGCCACCATGGTCGCCGAACTCGTAGCGGAGGTCCGCAGGGGTTTCGGGGTCGAGGCCATAGAATAGTTCGAGCCTGTCATTCATGGCGTCGCCATCGTTGTTGGTATCCATATAATCAGGCAGTCCGTCGCCGTCGGTATCCCGGTTTGGGCCGCCTTCGGCCTCGTTGCTCCGTCCATCCGCGTCTGAGTCATCGGAGCCGCTGTAGACATAGGCCGCGCTTCCGCCGGTCCATGTGAATCCAAACGATTCGGCTCCCTCTCCATTGTGATTCGTACCGGCGATCACACGAAACCACAAGACGCCGTTTTCATCCAGATAGTGGCCCGTGGTGGTCGACAAGGGATCAAAGATGTCGGCTACGGAAGTGTAGGCAGTCCCGGTCGGATTGAGTCCACTCAGCTTATCCATGTGATTGAACTTGATAATCGCCACGTCGCCCGGTTCGGCATCGTACAGCTTCCAATTAGTATATTTTTGCTTTCCATCGAAGGTAATGCTGTATTCGAAGTCCTCGTTCACAATAGCAGGAAACCAAACATTACCGATGCTATAGCCGTTAACGTCATAATACATTTCGCTCTGCGTTCCGCTCTTTTCACGGGTGACCCATAAATCCGGGGGTGGGTTTCCTTTTCGCTGGATACGCGCGAATTTGTGGGGCGAATGAAGGACGTTGCGCGCGTTTCCGTAGAGAGTCTCATCGCCCACTCGAAGAAACCTGTGAGTGGTGATCAACGAGGAATTCGCCATTCCGGTGAGCGATCCGTCCTCGTCATTGAGAATATTTTGCCAATCGCGGGGATGAAGTCCTCTGATTTCGGCATACCAGGGATCGCCAAAGTCAAAGTCCGGCCAATACATGGCCATATTCGTACCAGGATGATCCGTCTCGACACCGGCATGGCCCCAGTTCAAGCGCCGGGTTGCGCCGCCCTGTTGGCGAACGAGACTTGTATACTCCGCAGGCCCATCCCAGCCAACATAATAACAATCCCTAAAATCCCCGGCGCCATCGTAGAGCTTATGTCCATACCGAAAGGCGGAGGAGTTGAGCCCCAATCCAGAACGGGCGACGAAGAGGGTTTCCTCGGTCGTGACGCCGCCAGCCAGCATCGTCGCATTTTGGTTGGCGATCACGACATTGTTGCGCGTGATCACATTACGTGTAGGAGATCCATCTGTTCCCCCGATGCCCGTGTAGAGCGCGGTTTCGTTCGCGTACCACAAGGAATTATCAAAGACATGAGGACTGGCCTCGTTCCAACCGGTATTCTTTTGAATGCCGTGACTCGCAGTAAGGCTGTCGAAAATATCCCAACCATTCATATAGCTGTGGGCTACATTCCCGTCGAAGCTGCCCATAGGCGACCTATTGGCGATGGTAGCGGAATCATAGTAAGTCAGAAAGGCGGAGGGCCCAATTCTCTTTGTTGGGAAGATATACCAAAAGCCCGTTCCTTCCCCCCCCGCTGCCACGTTATTCTCGACGATGTTATTGGGGTGGGTGATCCAGTACGACGCTGGTGTTCGGTTCTGAGCCTGGTTGAGTTCGTTGTCTGAAGGCGTGACTTCGGTGCCCGGCGCCGGACGTATGCTCAAACACACTACATTGTAGGTTATCGTGTTATTCTCCTCCACGCCGTCTTCCAGAAAAAGTGTGTGTCCAATGGTTTTATACATGAAATTGTTACTGACCGTGGTGTTGTCCGTGCCATGAATCGTGACGCCTCGGTTGAAGCTGTCGTGAATGGAGCTGTCGTTGAAATACTGCCCAGTGCCCGCACCTGCTACCAAGTGCCAATGGAAAGGATAGCGACCAAGAATGCTCTCCTGCCCACCATGGTGAACCTCGATGCCCTCTATATACGCATACCCAGAAGCCATGCTACCGTTGGCGTCGCCATGTACCATGATATGAGCGCCGGTCCCCGTACTGACACTGTCCGCAGCGCCTTGGATGGTCACGTTGCGGGTCAGCAATCCGACTTCCGCACGCATATCCGCCGTCCAAGTTTTGCTGTCGCTTGGACGGGTGTATTGCTGGATCGTACCACAGTGCCAATGAGAGAGATTGGAGGTCAGAGTCACCACCTTCCCATCGCCTGAGACAGAGTCAACGGTGAGCTCTTCGGCTTCATTCCAATTATTGGTTGAAGATACCAAAAGTATCTCATCGCCCGGCCGCCAATCCACCGCATCGGCCACCGTGAAGGAACTGGAGCCCGCCTCGACATTCGCATCGAGGCGCGTCCACTCGATCCGATCCTCGCCATGCAGGTTGAGGGTGCCGCCATTGACGGCGAGCAGCGCCCGCCACCCCATGTCGTGAGAGCCATGCGTAAAGCTCTCCGTCATCTCCCCCTTCAGGGTTAAAGTGAAGTCGCCGGAGTAGCGCTCTATCTCGGTACCGACTTCGAGCTCAGCGTTGGCTCCCATGACGATCAAGGAGTCGCAGGTCAGCTCGTAGGTCCCGGTCGCCACGGTCAGCTTGCCCATGACCCGAATTTCGCCCACCTCTTCGTTTGTATCCAAGATAACCACTACACCCATCGGAATCTCAACGTCTTCTTCAGGGTCGGACGGAGGCGAACCACCCCATGTCGCACTATCGCTCCAGTCGCCCGATTGCGTAGCGGTGACCCCGTAGATCGACGAAGACGCGATGCCTAAGGCTAAGCATACAAGGGCTATAGAAAAATACTTTCTCATCTTATTTCGAGGATTCTATAGAGCGATTGAGTGTCGCGAAAAGTCCTCAGTCGCGGTAGTCTTTGCTATCCTGTGGAACCGGGTCGTCTTTTCCGATAATTTGTCCTTCCCATACCGGTACCTTATCGTAGTAGGTGAGAATCCGAGCGCGACTTCCGGGAGTAGGACCATTGTCGATCTTCGGTATCCACTTTTTCATGGACTTCATAACCTCCGGTCTTTTTGCAGCGAGGTTGGTCCACTCGTGGGGATCGTTGACGATGTCGTATAATTCTTCTGCGCCGTCTACGTACTGGATGTAGCGCCACTGTTCATCTACGATGGCGAAATTGCCTTGGTTGTGCGACGTAATGGCTGGCCGACTACGCGGCGCCTTTGCACTGGTAAGTTGGCGCGATAGACTCAAGCCTTCCAAATGAGCCACTTCCGGTAAATCCGCTAGATCGACCAAGGTCGGATAGATATCGAGCAGTTCTGCGGGACGGTTGCACTCTTGGCCAGGAGTGACTCCAGGGCCGGCGAATATAAGCGGCACCCGCGTCGAGTTGCGCCAGAGCGTGTTTTTTCCGGTGATCAACTTTTCTCCAAGATGATAGCCATGGTCGCTCCAAAGCACGACGATCGTATCATCGGTATGGCCGGACTCTTCTAGAGCATCGAGGATGCGGCCGACTTGGCTATCAATAAAGCTCGTGGAAGCCATGTAGGAGCGCACCAGATTGATTGCCTGGTCATTCTCTTCGATCCACTGTTGCCGCGGCTCAGGCAGACTCCAATGAGTCCACCAGGAAGAACGCGGCGTGTCGTCTCGATCATCCTTTGGCATCGGCGGAAGAACCGACGCATCGTCTGGATAGAGGTCGAACCACTTTTGAGTCGCGAAACAAGGCACGTGGGGAAGAAAGAAGCCGGCGGTGAGAAAGAACGGTTTTCCCTCAGGCATATCCTCCAGCATCTTAATCGCCTGCGTCGCTACGTCCCAGTCGCTTTTCGTCGTGTCGTCATTATCGAGCGGAAAAACGCCCCAATCCATGAGCGGATGGTTTCCAAACGGCGTGGTCGGAATAAGCTTTTCAGGAGGCATCGGTATTCCAAATCCCCCTTTCGCTCCCCAATGCTGAAACTCGGGATTAGGCGTATCTGCTGGCTGGTTACGGAGACTGTGATAGATTTTTCCGTTGCTATAGGTTTGATAACCATTGTTGCCGAAGTGCTGGGGCAACGAAAGGAGATCCTCCCACTGCGGCACATCGCGAAACCAAGGAGCCAGACCATGGACGCCTGTAGTGCTCGGACGAAGCCCCACCATAAGACTAGTCCGGGACGAGTTGCACAGCGGCGACTGGGTATGCGCATTGGTGAAGAGCGTTCCCCGAGCGGCTAGCTTGTCGATGTTAGGCGTCTGAACCAAAGGATGCCCGCCCATGCAGCCGATCCAGTCATTCTGATCGTCGATCGCGATGAAGAGGATATTCGGTTTGTGAGCGGAAAGCCAAGTCGAAGACAAAACCAGAAAAGAGGTAATGAGAAGTAGGATACGTTTCATAGGGTTAGAATATAATCTATTGAGATTGGAAATAATGAAAGAGCATGAAGCGAGATGATAAAACTCGGTTTATTGAAATGAACAGGATACGCCCCGACCCATTCGACAGGCTCATGGCTGGAAGTCGGGCCTACATGATGGCTTCCGACTTCGCCTTTCAGGCTTCGACGGACGCGTCGCCAACTTGATGAAATCCATTGCGAACGCATCATGTTGCTGCAGGCATCCTGTAGCGAAGCGTATCCTGTTTTAAAAGAATCTGTCTGTAATCATAACTTAGAAAAATAGTAACTAGATGGAATCCGGTGCGGAGATTGGATATCCGTATTCTATCGCTTCCCCTTGGGTCTCATTCCAATGGCCTTCGGGTCGAACTGCTTTGGATCGAGGCCTGGGTTGGGCACAGGGATGACAGCTCCCGTTTCCCTCAAGTAATCTTCAATCATGCGATCCAACTTTTGAACGCGTTCCGGCATCGCTGCTGCTAGATTGCGCTTCTCACCAATGTCCTTCGAAAGGTCGTAGAGCTTGTAATCATGCTGTCCGTTTTCGCCGCCGTGGAAGACGCGGGCCAGTTTCCATTTACCCGAGTGCACGGACATGGAAGGCGGCAACCACTCAGGTACGGGAACAATGCATGGAAAGTAGGTGAAGATCCCCTTGCGCTCGAGCTTCTGCCCTTGCAGCGCGGGCCTAATATCAATGCCGTCCACCGGATGGTTCTCCGGCAGCGCAATGCCCTGCCCTTTTAGGATGGTCGTATAGAAGTCCGATGTTTGAATAATTTCGTCGCTGCGGCTACCCGGCGTAGTCACTCCTGGCCAGACCACGATAGCAGGCACGCGCACCCCACCCTCTCGCATCGAAGCCTTCCCGCCACGCAGAGGGGTGTTCGATGTAACCGGTATGCCTCCTCCTTCGGGGAGGCGGGTGTGGATATTGCCGCCGTTATCCGAAGTGAAAATGATCACCGTGTTATCGGCGATACCCTTGCGATTGATCTCATCCAAAAGAGTTCCCACCGCATCATCAAGCGAATGAACCATGGCAGCGTAGGTGGCGGACTTCTGCTCGCTAGCGGGATCAATCTCGCCTTCGTATTTCTCGATCAGTTCCTGCTTGGCATTCCAAGGACCATGGACCGAGAACATCCAGTAGTTCATGAAGAAGAGTTTGTCTTTTGAAACCGCGTTCATCCAGGTAATCGCTTCTTCGCTCATGCGATCTTCGATGTGCTCCCCCGGATAGTTTTCCTTGATGTGCTTAAAAGTCCAAGGAGCGACGTAGGTTCTCCCCGGACCGGGACCAGTGTGATGCGGGATATCGACATCGAAGCCATGCTGCAAGGGACTGTAAGGCTCAGCACCCAAGTGCCACTTGCCGAAATGCCCCGTTGCATAGCCCGCTTTTTGCATCACTTTTCCGATAGTAGGAAAATCCGTATCCAGGCGAGTAGCACTCACCACAGGCAACGCTTTCTCGGAGGGTTTCGCCCGTTTCGCTAGCTCGGCCTTCAATATAGCTTTTGCTGTGTGATGCCGCGGCTGCGTGCTCCCGTGACGGGCAGGCGTCTGGCCCGTCAGAAAGCTGGCCCGCGTCGGCGAACACAGTGGAGAATTTGAATACGCCCGATTGAAGGTGCAGCCGAGATCCGCCAAGCGCATAATATTCGGCGTATTATACAGCTTTGTTTTGCCGTAGAGCTCGGTGTCGCTCCAGCCGAGATCATCGGCCAGAATGAAAACGACGTTCATCGGCTTAGCGTCATTCGCAATTGCATCTTGACCGGTGGCGAACAAACCAAAGGCGAGTAAAATCGTAAGAAGTTTCTGTATTTTCATATAATTAGGAATCGCTCACGAAGACCACGAAGCGAAATCAATAAATTGATATATCTCAGATCATTAAAATTAACTGGGTACGCCCCGACAAATCGCGAGCTACAGGATGCCTTCGGCAACATGATGAATCAGGTAGCAAACTCATCTTGTTGCCGACGACTTGTCTCAGCGAATCCCGCAGTCGCGTATTGGTTTCAACTTAACTAAAACTCAACTTAAACCACCCCGACGTTTCGGGGTAGCTACGTCGAAACTTCGGCAGTGGAACTGCAGAAGATGAGTTTAAGTTGACGTGTGTGCACTTAGCCCGAGAAGCCGGAAGAGGCCATCATGTAGCCCCGTCTGCGGGACGTATCCTGTCTAAAAAATCCTAGATCGTGTACGGAGCGCGGCGCTTGTAGGTGCGCATGCGATTGGCCTCGGCATCCCCGATGAAGCGTTCCTTCTTCGGATCGAAGGTGACCTTGCGTCCCAGCTTCCAACTGATCGCCGCCGCAAAGCAGGCCATGTGTCCGTAGCGAACGGCCGTCGAATTGCAAATCGGGTCCTCCCGAGTTTTAACGCAATCAAGGAAGTTGCGGGCGTGCATCACTGGATCCGTGCCGTTAATCTGGTCGTAGGTTTTGTTTTTGAGCAGCTTGGGATTGCTGGTTACGATTGCCTTCGCATCCCCTGCTTCTACCCAGCCTTCATCGCCTTCGAAGCGAACAGGGCAAGTGCCGAGTCCTTCCTGCCAATCGCCTTCCCCTTCAAAACCGGAAAGGCGCAGCACTAGCTTCATGCCATTGGCATACTTCGCGTTTATCTCACCATCCGATACCGGTTCGAATTCAATAGGAGTCGTTCCATCGGCATCCGCCGCCCACTGACAGACGTCAATCGTATGAGACCCCCACTCAGGCAGCCTCCATGCGGCATACAAACCCGCGTGATTGCGCCAGCGACCTCTGCAATACGCAGCGTTAAAATCCATCGACGGCGACGGGCCCAGCCACTTGTCCCAATTGATAACCGATGGGTCCGGCTCCGGTTCGGCCGGCAAAGGCTCCAAGTATTGCTGTAACTCCAAAATGCCCGCATGAACGGATGTAACCTGCCCCAGCTTGCCGCTACGGGCCAGATCGACCGCCAGCTTGAAATTGGGCACGCTTCGACGTTGCGTTCCCGCTTGGAAGACGCGCTTGTGTTTCCTAATCGTGTCGTCGAGTTGCTGGCATTCCATGATATTCATCGCGCAAGGCTTCTCGCAATAGATATCCTTCCCTGCGCGGGCAGCGGTGATGGAGGCCGTGGTATGCCAGCGGTCGCCAGTAGCAATGATAACCGAATCGATGTCATCGCGCCCCAAGACTCCGGACATGTCGTCGTAGGTCACGCAATCCGTATTCCCGTATTCCCGGTCCGCTAGACGTTTGATGATTTCGCGACGCTCTTTTTGAACATCGGCTATGGCGACGAATTGACAGTCCTTGTGAGCGAAGAATCCCGCAAGGACTTTTCGTCCGCGCGGGCCAAGCCCGATGCCTCCCACTATAATTCGATTGCTGGGAGCCACGGCACCATTCTTGCCGAGAGCGCTGGCCGGTATCAGCGTCGGCATGCCGATAGCGGCAGCGGCAGTGGCGGTTGTTTTTATGAAGTTACGGCGATTTGTTTTTGTAATCATGATTTTGGGATTGTTATAGATTTTCAAGGACGAGCCTCGGTGAATTCTTAAGGTAGCGGCCGATCTCCGAGCGGCCATTAACAATGGGTAGTTGATTCCGCTTAGCGGGATCAGTGGCCGCTCGAAGATCGGCCGCTACCAAATTTAGAAACGAGAAAACTTCGAAATATTTGTTCGAAAGAAATAACATGATGTCTTCGGATTAAAACTGTTTAAAAATTTAAGAGATCTCAATAGAATTGAGCCTCAATTTGCTCTTCTCGCACGTACGCACGTTATATCTCCATTAACAAGGCAAGTTTCACTTTCCGTTAAGAAAATCAGACCGCAATCTGCCGAAAAAACACTCTTTCTCAAAATAGGGGTCCCGATATCAGCAAACATAAATGTAAATTTGCGTACGCCCAAAGGCGCGCCAATGATTCCAGCAGTCAGACCCATACCTGCGGCGGCAGCGCTTTTGAGTAAATCGCGACGATGTAGGCCGCGTTTGGGGTTGTTTGAGTCTTTCATCATATACTTTGGGGAATAGTGTTTTTGCCCACGAAGCAACTGTGTCATGATGCAAGGGCTAAGTTGTGTTTTTTCAGTAGGCTTTGAAGGTGAAGAAGTAGCT
>JABITN010000228.1 GCA_018700525.1 Opitutales bacterium | reverse complement strand
TCAGACAACTCCAGAAACGTCTTGTTGAGCACGGTCAGGTGCTCGAATGGGACGGAGAAGGCTACGGCAGGTATCGTTCCAGAGCCGACAGTGGCTTCCCTCCGCATATCATCTATCGTTGGCAGAATCATCCAGAAGAATATCCCAAATCGATGCCCAAACCAAGGCGAGACATACCCATTCTCATGGACGATATCCATGCCCAACGTGTTGGCGACTGGGAGGAGCTCAGCAAGCACGGTTTCTCCGTGAATCAGGGCTACCTTCATGACAAGGGAACAGGCAAGGGTGAGAAATCCGTCATATTCAAACCGATCATTCGGCGCAGCGGCCTTTATGAAGTCAAAATTGCTTGGCCGCGACGTCCGGAAAACACCAAGCATGCCCCGATACACATCCGACATGCCAACGGCGAGGACACCGTGCTTGTTGATCAGACGCGAAAAAAAATAAAGGGGTTTATGAATTTGTTTGAATCTGTTGGCACATACCGGTTCGAGGCCGACGGACAATCCGTCGTCACCATGCAGACTCAGGGTACCGAAGAGGGTCTCGTTGCGATCGATGCCGTCCAGTTTGTCCCTGCTTGGAAGTGAACGGATCTAGTGAGGAAATAAAAGTTTCATTCCTCGAAAGGCTGTTGCCCAAAGGCTTTTTCAAGTTCCGAGACCTCTGGTCGACAAGACCGACTCTTTAGAGATCGGACCATCTTAGAATGCCCCCTTTCGCCCCCACCTTCAAACTAAATAAATTCCCAATCAACAAAATTTAAAAACATACCCTCGAACCTTTCGCCCCATTTAATCCCCAAATACACAACAACGATCCCGATTCGCGCCCATAAGTTCGGAGGAATTCGAATCGGAGAATCAACCAATCTCTACCTCCACACCCCCACAAGCCCTCCCTCATCTTTCTCCGAGTCCTGAAAAATCATATATAACCAAATAAAGGTTTCAAAATTATCATATCCGGTTTTCAGTTATTGCACTAGCGTTGAGATCGATTGTCTGACTTCGATCGAGAGCCTATTTCCAGAAATACCCGTTTCCTTAATTTTGGAAAGCGTTGTCGACTTCGCCACGGCATATTTTATATTTTCAGCAAAAACCAAACTGGATCCCTCCCCTCCAATTCAAACCGAGACCATTGTACCGAATGAAAAGACACATTCATTTTCTATCAACAATAATGTATAGAGCTCGTAATCGTATTCTTGTTCTCATTTGGTTCATCTTAAGCTGTTCTATGAATGCGGCGGATCGGCCACATGTGGTGAGCTTGTCGAAGCCAAATATCATCTTAATTTTATGTGATGATTTGGGTCCCGGTGACCTCGGTATCCTTTGGCAGAACCAACGTCAATTTAAGCAGAAGTTTGCAACGCCGCAGTTGGATACGTTTGCTGAAGAGGGAATGATTCTTACGCGCCACTATTGCCCGGCTCCCGTCTGCGCTCCATCACGAGGCTCACTTCTCACGGGGCGTCATCAAGGTCATTGTGCTGTCCGTGATCAGCAATTCGATAAAGAATTGCCTGATGAATATACCTTGGGCTCGGTCATGCAGCAGGCTGGCTATGCAACCGTTGCAATTGGCAAATGGGGGCTTCAGGGAGGAAAACACGCACTATATTGGCCGGGCCAGCGTGGCGATCGTTCTCCCGAACTTGAGCCTGGGCATCCATTGCTTCGCGGATTCGATTATTTCTATGGCTATACGGGGCATGTCGATGGTCATTACCATTATCCACTTAAAGGCAATCGCCCCATGTACGATGGTTATAAAGACGTAACAGATGGCCTGGCCAAATGTTATACGACCGATCTGTTCACGGCACGCACGAAAAAATGGATTGTGGATCATCACAAAGCTCATCCGAAACAGCCGTTCTTCACCTACCTGGCTTACGACACCCCCCATTCACCACAACAAGTCCCCACGACCTCTCATCTGACAGCGGAAAGTAATTATCCCGAAGGTGGCGGATTAACGGGTGGAATTCAGTGGAATGAAAATGGCAGCGGTGGACAAATAAATACGGCAAAAGGAATTATAGATCAGGGAATGCATCCGGCATTTGCCGATGCGGTGGGAGATGATGGGGAACCATGGCCGATGTACGCCACACGACATGTCACCATGGTACGACGCATTGGAGATGCGGTTGCGGATATAGTGCAATTGCTGAAAGATCTGAAAATAGACAAAAACACATTGATAATTTTTACTTCAGATAATGGAACTCATCCTGCAGACGGCCATCAACCGGATTATTTAGATACTTTCGGCCCTTATGATGGAAGAAAAAGAGATATGTGGGAAGGCGGGATAAGGATGCCGACCTTGGTGCGTTGGCCATCTGTGATTGCAGCTGGAAGCAAATCTGATTCCCCATCTCAATTCCATGATTGGATGGCTACTTTCTGCGACCTTGCCGGCATGCAGCCTCCGGCGTTATGTGACGGAGTATCCATTGCCCCTACCCTGACAGGCAGCAGAAAACAGCGCCTTGGCATCGTATATAGTGAATACCTCCAGAAGGGAGGTAACACGGCAAGTTATAAAGAATGGGAACCCTCGCGCCGTGGCCGTCCGCAGGATCAGATGCAGAGCATTCTTCTTGGCGACTACAAAGGCGTACGTGTGGATATAAAGAATCAAAATACACCTTTCGAGGTGTACCATACGCTGGATGACCTCAAAGAAACGACGAATCTGGCAGGCAAGCCCGGCGTGCCTACGCAGCAGCAATTCCAGGCGACGGTATTAAGAGTGCGTCGGGTTAACTCATCGGCTGAGCGTCCTTATGATAACGCTCTGATTCCCGCTTTAAAGGGGATAAAGGTGCGTCCTGCTCGTCTATTGCGCAAAATCTATCAAGGAGATTTTTCCTGGGTACCGCAATTTGGCGGCTTAAAGAGTTTTCAACAAGAAGTTGTCAGCGGAATCATTCCTGCGTCCGGTGCCCAACAATTCACGGGTTACCTGAAAGTTCCTGTCAATGGGGTATATGACTTTGCGTTAACGACCAAAGGCAAAGCCATCATTCGCCTGCATGACGCTTTGTTGATCAATGCCGATACAAACTACGCGGCAGGCACTCAAGCTTTGTCGGGGGCGATTCCCTTGCAGGCAGGCAACCATCCCATAACCATCAATTATTTGCCAAATGCTCTGGATTCGAGTTTATCCCTGCAGTGGAAAGTGCCCCGCGGGGAAATGAAGCCCATACCGAATGCTCAGTTTTTCGCCGATGAAGCCTCTATACAATGAAACCAGCGCTTCCATCTATCCTAACAAAGCCGCGAGTCCTGTTTCTCCTGACTACGCTTCTACTTGCGTGGACGCTCAACACGGCGGAGGCGCAAGTTGATCAAACGTCACAACGTCCTAACATCCTCCTGATTCTTGTGGACGATATGGGCTATGGGGATCCCCAATGCTTTAATCCAGAATCACGGCTCAAGACCCCGGCGATTGATCGCCTGGCCAGGGAGGGTTTGATGTTCCGGGACGCTCATGCACCCCATTCCACCTGTGTTGCTTCCCGGTATGGTTTGCTCACGGGGCGCTTCCCGATGAGGGATACTTTCCGAAACATCAGTCCCGAGCGATTGACGCTCCCAAAACTGCTGGGAAGAAACGGTTACAACACGGGCATGATCGGAAAATGGCATGTGGGGTTTGATAATTTCAAAGGCAAGGACGGTACGGCAAAACAAACCATGACTGGGGGACCGGTCGATCGTGGCTTTGACGAATTCTTTGGTCTGTGGGGTTCCCTGGATCAAGCTCCCTATTTTTATATGAAGAATAGATCGCCCGTTGAAATGCCGACGGAAGACGGGGACGGGAAAGACTACTGGAGTGAAGATCGGTTTTATAACGGGAACTGGTTGCCGGGTCCAATCGCTCCTCATTTCAAGCACGTGGAAGTGACGCCTCGCCTGACGGCTGAAGCCATCCAATACATCCATAACTCGGCCCATAAAGAGAAACCCTTCTTTCTGTATTTAGCATTTCCTTCGCCCCATGGTCCCTGGGTGCCCACGGACGAGTTCAAAGGCAAGAGCCCCATAGGCGTGTATGGCGATTTCGCAATGCAGGTAGATCATAGTATCGGGCAGGTGCTCCAGGCACTGGACGACCAGGGAATTACAGAAAACACCCTGGTCATTTTCACCTCCGACAATGGACCGGTTTGGTACCAGAGGAATCGAATCAAATACAATCACAGTTCGGCTTCCATCTATAGCGGGATGAAAGGTGACCTCTGGGAAGGCGGGCACCGAATACCGTTTGTAGTGCGATGGCCCGCCCTGGTGAAGTCCAGTATTGTAAGCGACTCAATGATCGGCTTTACGGATATCATGGCCACACTCGCGGAGCTCGTAGAGGACCCATTCCCGGAGGCTGCAAGTACGGACAGCCAGAGTTTCTTTCCAGTCATGAAAGGGAATACTGGCTATCAAGTGCGGGAGACCTTAATCGTGAACGCTAAGGCTCAGGCGTTTCGCCACCACAACTGGAAGTTGATCACACTAAAAGGGCCCGGTGGCTTTACGCATTGGGATGGCAGTCCAGATGAAGAGCCCGATGGCCAACTGTATGATTTGGCTGTCGACCCTACAGAGAAAAACAATTTGTGGGACGTGAAACCCGGGATGGTCAAAACGTTGCTTTCGATGTTGGAAGCGGAAAAAACTTATGAGAAATAGGAGAATGAGAATGGGTACACGTAGGCAAGCATTCATCGGAGCGTTGGCTCTAGTCACGGCCATTCTGGCAACGACCAGTGTCGCGCATGCCCAAGCCGCAGCGGACGCACCCAAGCCCACCCTTCGACAAGCTCAGGATCTTCCGAACGTGGTAGTCGTGTTTGTTGACGATCTTGGATGGAAGGACCTGGGCTGTTATGGGTCGAGTTTCTACGAAACCCCAAACATAGATCAATTGGCTGGACAGGGAGTTGTATTCAACAGGGCCTACAGTTCCTGCAATGTCTGCTCGCCAACCCGTGCTTCGTTGATGACAGGCAAGTACCCGCAGCGTATTGGTTTCACCAGTTGGCTTAATCCAGATATACCCAACGGCGCCAACAGTGCCGAAACGTATCTTCCGCCCAGCGAAACCACGATCGGCGAAGCCTTTCAGCAAGCAGGTTACAGAACCGGATATATCGGTAAATGGCATGTCGGTTCGGAAGAAGTGGGCATGCCCAAACAACATGGTTTTGATTGGCAAACGGCAACGGCCAAGCACGGCCTGCCGGGCTCTTATTTTCATCCCTATAAAAGCAAACGGATACCTACTGCCGACGTGCCCGACCTGGAGGACGGTAAGCCCGGCGATTATCTGACGGATGTTCTGACGGACAAGGGCATCGGATTCATCAAGGAAACCGTAGATGAGGGCAAGCAGCCGTTCTTTCTCATTCTGGGTCACTATGCAGTTCACACGCCGATCCAGGCCCCGGAAGAACTGGTCAAGAAGTATGAAGCGAAGAAGAAACGCCTCTACGCCGACACCCCGCTGAAGATGATACCGGAGCGATTCTACCGTGAGGTTCCTGCTAGACAGCAGAATCCCATCTACGCGGCCATGATCGAGAATCTGGATACAAACATAGGCAAAGTGATCACAGCTTTGGATGAACTCGGCGTGACTAAAGACACGATCATCGTTTTCACCTCGGACAACGGTGGATCCTGCATGCCGGGTTCAAGGCCAACGAGCAATTATCCGCTTCGCGCCAGCAAGGGATGGAACTACGAAGGCGGAATACGGATACCCACTTTCATCACTTGGCCCGGTACCATTCCGACCATGGAAACCGACGAACCTGTCATCACGATGGACATTTATCCCACCCTTCTGGAGCTTACCGGGAACGACCAACTGCCAGAGCAGACCGTGGACGGACACTCGCTTGTTCCACTGATCCATGGCGAGAAGAAGAGTTTGAATCGACCCTTCCTCGCCTGGTGGTATCCGCACTCAAACGGCCATGGTACACATCCTACCCAGGCGATCTTAAAGGATGGTTGGAAACTCGTTCATTACATGGATGAGAAGGAAACTGAACTCTATCGTTTGGACGACGATGAGGGAGAGAGAAACGACCTCGCAGACGCCCAGCCCGAGAGGACCCGTGAACTACTTGAAATACTCAATCAGTGGGTGGAAGACACACATCTAGACTAAAGAGATTTCGAGCTAATGATGCCGTATGGGCAATGGCACCTGAAACAGAGGAACTACACGAACACTAAACTTACCCCTAAACGAATTAATCGCCGATCCTTTCTAAAAACCAGCGCCGCCGTCGGAGTGGCCTGAGAGGGAGCGCGTATTCGAATTGTGGTTATTGTGGAGATAGAGCTTGGTTCATTCTCCGATTCGAGTTTCTCTGAACTTATGGACACGAATCGGGATCGTTGTTGCGTATTTGGGGATTAAATGGGGCAAAGGGTTCGCTAGGCACTACGGGGCTTGTCAAGGCCAAGGGAGACACCGAGCGGCGTCAAGCCTTGAGGAGCTGTTGCCCAACCCAATTTCTCGAAATTCCGATCGGCAAATTATTCGCAACTCGCTGACATGGGCTTCGAAAAATTTGGAAAAGCATTCAAGACTTAACAAAAACGTTTTGAGCAACAGTCCCTTCAGGATCGACCCCTGCTTTTTTTAACTTGTAATCCCAGCGGTCTCTGCCGCTGGGAGGTGACTGAAGGGAAAGGTTGAAAACCGTAGGGTTTCAAAAGTTGTTGCAGCTGTGTTTTGCTAACTTCTCATACACTGTCGTCTCTGCCACAGGGTTCTTGATTTTGCTTCGATCCAACTTCGATCACTATAGGTTGACAACTATCTCCTAGCTAGAAAACATGGTTGAAGTTTACTGTTAAACTCGTGCGCAAAATTACTCTCAAAGACATAGCTCAAGAAGCCGGCGTATCCGCCACCGCTGTGTCGCTGGCTATGCGCGGCAGTGGTCGAATTAGCAACGACCGGACTCAAAAGATCCAGCAAATTGCTGAAAGGCTGGGTTACGCTAGAGACCCAATGATGAGCGCTTTGTGCGCTTATAGAGACACCAACCGTCCGCGAATAAACAATGCGAACATATATTTTCTGCAGTTCGGCCACGCCTCTAAATCTATCAAGAACCAGGGAACCGAGGAACGAGACCTATGGAACGGAGCCCTTAAGGAAACTAAGCAATTGGGCTACAGTTTAAACAAAATCTGGGTGGGCGATCCATCGTTAAATCCTGAAAGAATTCGAAGCATATTAAAATCCAGAGGTGTCGCCGGACTCATCGTCTACCAAGCCAACTCCCCTATCGATCACTTGAAATCTATCTTCAATGATTTTTCTGTCATGTGGCTAGGCGACGGACCCAAGGACACCAGCCTACATAGCGTCAGATTGAACCGATTTTCTTCTATGAAACTCGCCTGGGAAAATCTCAGTACACAGGGATACCAAACCGGAGGTCTAGTATTTTCTGAACACAGCGCGGACCAGAACTACGGCGAATGGGATGCAGCGCACAGTCACTTTCAACGAAAATTTGTCGGCCGAGCGCAATACATTCCACCGCTAACCTTTAGGTCAAATGAAGATTGTGACATCGCTGCACTGAGAGACTGGCTTGAGAAGTGGAAACCCCAAGTTATAATATCGGCATTCAAAAAAGTTTATCACCTTCTGCAACAGCTGGATTTGGACATACCCAATGACATCGGTTACTTGGCCTTATCTACAAATAATGGGAGCGAAATCACAGGGATCGACCAAGAAATGGAATCCATCTCACAGACTGGAATTAGATTGTTAGATCAACTGATTCGTAATCGGGAACAAGGTATTCCCAAGCATCAGCAAATCATTGAAACAAATGGCCAGTGGAACAGCGGTGAAACCTTGAAATCGCAGTCATGATCTTTGAGATCTAAGTGAACCCGAATTTGGCGAGAGTTTAAGGCCAACATTGCCAACTTTAAGGTAATAAATACACTAAGTTTACTGTTAAACTATCATTGGTGTTTTAATCCACTAATCGACCTGTAGTATTCCGCCAGATTCCCTTCCAAGCTATAACCCTAAAAAACCCCCTTATTCACTCCTAAGTGATATCAAAGATGATTCACGCGAATCTACTTTGTTGTATCGCAACTCTAATTAACTCCTAAGCTAATGAAACTAACTACACGAACCCTACCCAAACTTGCGTACGCACTTTTTATACTGCCACTATCGAATTACCTCGTTGCCCAAGATGGGGACGATGAAATCTACGAACTGTCTCCTTTTTCCGTCGATTCATCCGCAGACGTTGGCTATGCTGCTGCGAACACGCTTGCAGGTAGCCGTATGAATACCGCCCTCAGAGATACTCCAGCTCCTATCTCTGTCTATACTGCCGAATTCATCAGTGATATCGGTGTAGATTCAATGGAGGAGGTCCTCGAATATTCCGTAAACATGACACCTGAACTTTCGGATCAGGATGGTTCATTCGGCGCCAATCAGCTCACAGCATTTGATGCCCGCTACCGAGTGCGTGGCCTGGACGCCGGATCGGCAAGAAATTATTTTGAAACCCGACTGGACCAAGATGTTTTCAATGTAGAACGGATCGATGAATCCAGAGGTCCAAACTCCATTCTATTTGGTCTCGGACTTCCCGGTGGTGTATTGAATACATCGACCAAAAAACCTCGTTTCTTCGAATTCACAACTTTAGATATAACCGTGGGAGATGCCGATCGTTTTCGCACCAGCATCGACGTCAATAGAGTCTTGATTGAGGACAAATTAGCCATTCGTTTTAACGCTCTTTACAATAAAAACGGAGACCCGTCCCGTCCTTCTGATCATGTCTACCGCGAAGACAAACGCTACCATATCGCGGTACAATGGCGAGCCACGGAAAGCGCCACCTTCAATGTGGAATGGGAACATGGCGATGTTGTTGATTCCCCTACCGTTCCATTTGGGCCTTCCGACCGTTCTAGTCGCTGGATTGAGAGTGGTCGACCTGCGATAGGCGAAGGCGTTGGAGCAGATCAAGGTATTGGCGGAAATTATGGGACAACCAGAGTTACCTACATTGATAATTCTGGCTCCATCATGGATTTAAATGGCCAGACTCAAACGACGAATCCAGCTTATTCGCGAGATAACCATTTCACCCCCGACACCGCCAGCATCAATGACCCATCCAAAGGCCCTGGAGGAACGGTTGAGGTACCAATATTCGCGGCGGTTTCTGGCCCTTGGCACATGCGAGGCGAAAGAGATATCGATATGATTAACGCCAGCTACGAGCAGCGGCTCGGAGAAAACACTAACTTCGAAATCGTATTCGCGCAACACGACTATAAAAGGCCCACATTCAGATTGGGTGCCAACAACCACCTATTTGGAGATGCCAATCCGACCAACCGCGACGGATCTACCAATCCTTACTTCGGCGAATTATATTTCGAAGCCCAAATTGAAAAGGACAATCGCTCCTGGAAAGATGAGTGGCTGCGCGCCAGTCTCTCGCACGAGCAGGACTTTGATAACTGGCTAGGCCGCCACCGGATAGCCGCCATGTGGGAAACTCAGGATGGAAGCTTCAATCGTGATTCTTTTATTAACGCCTGGAATGATCCAAACGTAACATTTGGCGGACCGTTCCACGCAGTTCCTGATAATGCCCGAAACCGTGTCTACTACCGCCACTATGTAACCGATCCTTCAAAGATCACCGATTGGAGAGTTGGAAATGATCCTGCACGCAGTGGAGAGGGATTTAGCTTCACCACGGAAGACGGACGAAACTTGACATCAACTTTTGTTCAAAATCGGAGTAAACGTAACACGCGTGAGATCGACTCGTTGATGGTAGCCACTCAAAGTTACTTCTGGAATAACCGAATAATTGCAACTATGGGTGTTCGAGAAGATGATTTCCTGAATCTTTCCCCTCCTCATTTCAGAAACGACGTTGATAATCAACGAACGGAGATCAACTTTGACAATCCTAGCATTACATCTCTTAGCGGTGAAAGAACCGTGACCTAC
>JABITN010000048.1 GCA_018700525.1 Opitutales bacterium | reverse complement strand
GCTCACGGTATCATGGCCGCTCGAGTATTTATAGAAACCGAAGAAGAGCACAATACTTGGCTAGCGGCGAACACGCCAGTCGGGTCTAGCGACGAATACGTCGCGACAAATGATTCTAAGAATTCAGAAGTAAAGGAGGACCGCAATAATGGCTGAAGTCACTCACGTAGATGGCGCTCATGATGCTCATCATGAGCATCACAAACCCTCGTTTTGGAGCAAGTACGTCTTCTCCACCGATCATAAGATGATCGCCCTGCAGTACATGTTCACGGGCATGGCTATGGCTTTGATAGGCGGTTATTTCGCTTATGTTTTTCGGATGCAATTAGCGTTTCCTGGCGCTTCGATTCCATTTTTTGGGACGCTTTCGCCAGCGGCTTATAACTCGCTGGTCACGAATCATGGTACAATCATGATTTTCTGGGTAGCGATGCCGGTTTTGATCGCGGCGATGGGCAATTTCTTAATACCGCTCATGATTGGTTGCGACGATATGGTGTTTCCGAGAGTCAATCGACTTTCCTACCAGATCTTCCTGCTCAGCGCGATTATCCTCATTATTTCGTTCTTCGTTCCTGGCGGCGGGTTTGGCGGGGCTTGGACTGCATATCCTCCTCTTTCGGCGAAAGCCGAGTTCAATGCGACTCCGTTTGGGGCTCCCATGTGGTTAATCGCGGTGACTCTCGAAATTGTCGCCTTCCTTCTTGGCGGGATCAATTTCATTACCACGGTTATGAATGCCCGAGCTAAGGGGATGCGAATGTATGACATTCCAATTATCGTTTGGATGATCGTCATCGCGAGTATCCTCTTCATGTGTTCAGTAGGTCCTTTGATTGCAGGCGCAGTGATGTTGTTATTCGACCAAACCCTTGGGACAGGCTTTTTTGATGGCACAGCGGGGGGTGATCCGGTCTTGTGGCAGCATTTGTTCTGGTTCTTCGGTCACCCGGAAGTCTACGTGGTACTGCTTCCTGCTATGGGTATCGTTGGCGAGATAACCTGTACGTTTGCTCGCAAGAAACTCTTCGCCTACAAGCTGATTCTCTACAGTACTATCGGCTTGGGTATTTTGAGTTTCTTCGTTTGGGCTCACCATCAGTTCATTTCCGGGGTTGATCCTAGAGCGGCCTACCTGTTTACGACCACTACACTGTTGATCTCGATACCGGTGGCGATTGTATTGTTCGCTTACATCGCTACGCTTTATGGAGGGTCTATCCGTTTTACGACGGCTATGCTCTTCGCTTTGGCGTTCACAGGAGAGTTTCTTCTCGGTGGTGTGACCGGTATATGGCTCGGTTCGAGTGGTGTAGATGTCTATTTGCATGATACCTATTTCGTGTTGGCTCACTTCCATTATACTTTCGTGCCCATCGCGATTATAGCGACCTTCGCAGCGGTCTACTATTGGTATCCGAAGATGTTCGGTCGCAAGATGAACGAAACGTGGGGCAAAATTCACTTCTGGGGTACAATTGTATCGTTTAATGGAATTTTCATTCCTTTGTTTATCCTTGGAGCAGGCGGACAACATCGCCGTATTTACAACTTCCAGCACTATCCCGATCTTGCGGGAGCAGATATGCAGGACATGCGCGTTTTCGCTACCTTGTCTTTGATCGTGATGTTGGCATTTCAGGTTATTTTCATCGTCAATTTCTTCGTCAGCCTCAAACGAGGCGAGAAGGTTGGCAACAATCCTTGGAAAGCGAATACGTTGGAGTGGGTGGCAACGTCGCCTGCTCCGCATGGCAACTTCGGAGCAACTATGCCGGAAGTCTATCGCGGACCTTATGAATTTTCGGTTGAAGGTCGCGAAGAAGACTACTGGCCGCAAAACGAGAAACCGTCAGAAAGCTAAACGTTAACGAAATTAATTATGGCTCACGAAATTATAGCGACCGGTCGTAGTCGCACCGGAATCCCAACAGGCCGCTTGGCGGTATGGTGGGTAATTGGATCGGAAATTCTGATCTTCGGCGGTCTTATCAGTTGTTACCTGTTGAACCGTTTCAATCACGGACCGTCATGGTCGGTTGAGGCAGCGAACACGAACACCTTTATTGGCGCATGCAATACGTTCTGGCTTTTGACCTCCAGTCTCTTTGTCGTATTCGCTCATGCTGCTTCTGAGAAGCACGACGCGAAGAAAACCCGTATTTGGATTTGGCTGACTATTCTGCTCGGCGGATTCTTCATGGGTTTCAAAACCTACGAGTACACGACTGAGATCCAGCACGGCTTCACGCTCTTCACGAGCAACTTTTGGAGCTTCTATTACACGGCAACGGGTCTACACGGCTTTCACGTTGTTTGCGGAATGGTGATCATGGGGATCATTGCCGAAAACGACATCAAGCATGAGCGTAATTGGCATCGCGTGGAAAACATCGGATTGTATTGGCACTTTGTTGATATCATCTGGATTTTCCTCTTCCCGTTGATGTACATCGCGAAGTAATTAAATTTAATTGGAGATATAGAAAATGGCAGGACATAAACATCCCAGTTACTTGAAAATCTATTTTATTTTACTCGTGCTTTTCGTCGTGAGTGTCGCTGGTCCGGAGGTTGCTGAAATTTTCGGAATGGAAGGAGTGTCGCGCACGATACTTGTGCTGGTTACCGCTTTCGGTATCGCGCTTTGGAAAGCCTATCTTGTTTGCGCTTACTTCATGCATTTGAAGTTCGAGAAAATCTATGCACCGTATATTCTCTTGGCGTGCCTTTCGTTACTGTTAGTTTTCTTTTTCGGAACAGCAACCGATGCGATGTTCTCGAATGGCCACAATTGGGTGAAGCCTTATTCGGAAGAAGCGGCAGCCGAGGAAGCCAAATCTCGCAGCCATGGTGGTCACGACGATCATGGAGATGACCACTCGGGTGATCATCACGAAGAAGGCGATCATGATGGCGATGCTCATCATGATGGCGAGGACAAGGATTCTCACTAGTTTTCGTTTATCGGTTTTCTGTTAGCAACATTATGGATACGATGAAAACGATCGATGCGAGCTTTGCGGAACCGGAGCAACCGGAGCGTTCTCCAGTACTGAGTAGCAGCGCTATGGGGATATTGATCTTTATTGTGACAGAACTGATGTTCTTCGCGTCGCTCATCAGCGCTTATTTGATCATCAGCGCAGTTGCAGAGGCTTGGCCCCCCGAGGGGCAACCGCGTTTGCCGGTGCTCGCATCCGCTTTGAATTCCTTGGTATTGTTCGCAAGCGGTTTCGTTTTGTTTCGCGGTTATCGATCTTTCATCAGCGAGGGACATAGCGAAAGGAGCATAAAGCTCGTCCGCCTTTGTCTCTGGCTCGGCACGGTTTTCGTAGCTGTGCAAGGTTTCGAGTGGGTGCGTTTGCTCAGCTATGGTTTGACGATGACTTCGAGCCAATACGGAGCGTTTTTCTATCTGATTATCGGTACGCATGCGATTCATGCGATTGGCGCTCTCATAGGTATTTGGTGCCTGTTGTCCAAACTGCGATCGGGTGTTTTGAAGCAATCTTCATTTCAGGCGGTTTTGTTCTTTTGGTATTTCGTAGTCGGCATTTGGCCGGTCTTGTACGTTTTAGTTTATCTTAGCTGAAGCGACTGAAAATGAAATCGATACGGTCAGTTTTAAGTTTGGGAATCGTTTCGCTCGCGATACAGGCAAGCCATGCTTGCTCGGTTTGCGCGGTGGCGAATGAAGAAGCCCGGTACGCTTATTATGCGACGACCGCTTTGTTGACTTTTCTTCCTCTGTTGATGATTGGGGGAGTGGTCTTCTATATTGCGAAGAAAAGCCGTTAGGCTTGTCGATTATCGAGTTTCGGGCGTGAGCTTCGAAACAATAGAATTGCTCGCGTTTAGAGATTCGCGGCTTTCTTGTATCCTCTTGTTAAACATTGAAATCGGGTTGGTCTGCAGCTCGTTTCCTAGCTATTAGGTTTACCTGCTTTTATGAGTAAAATAATTGATCCATCCCAAGAAGGCGCAGTGCGTGTTCGTTATGCGAAAGCGGCCCAATCGAGAGAGCAGGCTTTGTGTTGCCCAGTTGATTACGATCCGCGCTACTTGGAAGCGATTCCGGCAGAAGTGATCGAACGAGATTACGGCTGCGGCGATCCAAGCCGGTATTTAAAGCCGGGCGAGACTGTGTTGGACCTTGGTTCTGGGACGGGAAAAATTTGTTTTATCGCTTCTCAGGTCGTCGGGGCGGAAGGGCGAGTGATCGGCGTGGATATGACGGATGATATGCTGGACGTTGCTCGTGAAGCAGCTCCGGAAGTGGCTGAGAATATCGGTTTCGCGAATGTCTCGTTTCGAAAGGGACGTATCCAGGATTTGAAGTTGGATTTGGACGATCTAGAGAAATCGCTTAGCGAGCATCCGGTCGGCGATGCTAATGGGTTTTTGGAATTGGAAGAGCGAGTTGAGCGATTGCGCTCGGAGCAGCCTATGATCGAGGATAATAGTATCGATGCGATTGTGTCGAACTGCGTGCTGAATTTGGTCGATGCCGATAAAAAGCGTCTGATGTTTTCGGAATTGTTTCGCGTTTTGAAGGTGGGAGGGCGAGCAGTCATTTCCGACATCGTTTCGGATCAGTCGGTGACCGAGGAGATGATGCAGGATACTGAGCTTTGGAGTGGTTGTCTGTCTGGGGCGATGACCGAAAGCGATTTTCTCGAGGCATTTGAAGAAGCTGGTTTTTACGGGATCCGTTTCCGCAAGTTCGATGTGGAACCTTGGAGAGTTATCGATGGGGTTGTTTTTCGGTCGGTAACAGTTGAGGCATTTAAGGGAGTTTCGGACGATTCGGAGGAAGCAGCGGTTTGCGAAGCGATTTATCAAGGTCCCTTTAAGGCGATCCAGGACGAGGACGGGCAAATCTGGGAACGCGGGGATCGGAGTAAGATTGGAAAAGCCGCTTTTGAGCGGCTTAAAGCTAGTCCGTATGGGGATAGTTTTGCATTTCTTGGGATTGGCGGTTCGGACTCTCCTCAAATCCAGTACCAGGCGGTGTCGGCGAACTCGAGCACCTGTTGCTCGGACGATTCCTGTTGTTAGAGAGCGATAGTATGCTGGTTGCCGATCGGAGTATAGCTTTCGAAGAACGTCTTAAGGGGGAAGGCCTTCGCTTGGCACGAAAATCTCCGAGTGTTTTGCAAGTGAATTTGGGTAAGCTTTGCAATCTTGCCTGCGTGCATTGTCACGTGAATGCAGGTCCTGGAAGAAAGGAAATTATGAGCGAGGAGACGGTCGATAGAGTGGTCGATTGGATCGCTCGTTCTCCTTCGATTGACACGATCGATCTCACGGGTGGAGCTCCGGAAATGAATCCGGGTTTTCGAGAGTTCATTTTGAAAGTCCGTGCGATCCGGCCTGAGGTGACGATCATCGATCGTTGTAATCTGACGATCTTGCTAGAGCCGGGTTACGAAACCCTAGCGGAATTTCTTGCTTTGCATCGGGTTAAGGTCGTGGCTTCGATGCCATGCTATCAGCCTGAAAACGTTAATTTGCAGAGAGGAGAGGGTGTCTTCGATGGATCGATTGAGGCTTTGAAACGATTGAATGCTCTCGGCTACGGGAAGGATTCAGGATTGGTTCTGAACTTGGTTTACAACCCGATTGGGGCGGTTTTGCCACCGAATCAGAAAGAGCTGGAATTTGATTATAAGGAGGCGCTTCGAGCTGAATTCGGAATTGAATTCGATCGCTTGTTCACGATTACGAATATGCCGATTGCTCGTTTCCTAACGCAATTGAGGCGGGAAGGTAAGGCAGATTCTTATAATCAGTTGCTCGTCGAAAATTTCAATCCGGCTTCGATCGATGGATTGATGTGTTGCGATACCGTTAGCGTCGATTGGGAAGGGCGAGTCTTCGATTGCGATTTTAATCAGATGCTTGGATTGCCCCTCGGGAGAGTGGAAAATCGGTTTCTGTGGGAGCTGGAATCCGAGGGATTGGAGAACGAGGCGATAGCGATGGGAAATCACTGTTATGGGTGTACTGCTGGCGCGGGATCTAGTTGTGGCGGCGCTTTAGATGGATGATTTTCATTCTCCTGGATTTTTACGAATCTACGTTGTCCAGAACTGAGGATTATTAAGTAAATCCATCAGTTCGAACTTAGCTTTGAGAGAAGGGATGCTCTTATGGAATTAGAGCTCCTGAAACAGTTGGAATTCAATTGTTAATGAGCTTTTGGATTGGGATACGGAGAGTGTTTTTTTAATCGCTAGCTAGGACGATAGAATTGTATTATTGTGTTTTTAAGATGAAGACGTGGAGACGAATAGGGATAGTGCTTTTTGCAAGCCTAGCCATTGCTGGCTGCTCGAAATTGAGTGATAACCTCCTTGAATCGAAGTCTGGCAAAGGGGGTAAAACCGCAAGTGCCGAGAAGGGCGGTGGAATTAAGGCAAAGGGGGATAAGGGACAGAAAACCGAGAAGCCTGAGAAGACTCAACCTACACCGCGGGTAAGACCGGCGGTTCCCGTCAAAGTTGCGATAGTAGAGGAGGGTGATATTACTTCTTCTCTGGTTTTCGATTCAGTACTCGAGACCGAGAGTTCGATCGAAATATTCGCTGAATCCTCAGGCGTTATTCTGGAAGTTTTGGTAGAAGAAGGCGATCGCGTAAAGCAAGGACAGATTTTGGCTCGATTGGAAAGCGATATGCAACAGGTCGACGCAGATGAGGCTGAAGCACGTTACGAACATGAAAAGTTGAACAATCAACGGATGGTCGAGCTACACGAGCGAAAGCTGATCAATCTGCAGGAATTCGAAACGGCAAAGTTTAATTTGGAGCAAATGCGCTTGCGCTACGAGAGAGCGAGTATTCAGCTTGAGAATACGGTCGTTCGTGCGACTGTGGATGGGGTAATAACGGAACGGTTGGCTCAGGTTGGACGTCGCGTTACGGCAAATCGCCAGCTTTACACGATGATGAATCTCGATGAATTGCACGCGAATGTGAATGTTTCCGGGCAGCACCTGCTGAACGTTAAGCAAGGATTGGAGGCCGTGATTGATTCCGATTTGATTGAAGGCGTTCAGTACGATGCTTTCGTAAGACTAGTCAGTCCTGTGGTCGATCCCGGAAGCGGCACATTCAAAGTCAAGGTTGCAGTGCTTCAGGACAATGGAATGCCCATATATCCTGGTATGTTTGTCAACGTTAGGATCATCGTTGATAATCGCAAAGATTCGATCCTTATTCCTAAGGATGCTGTAGTGCACGAGGGGGACTTGAAATACATATATACCGTGCAGGAAGGCAAAGCTCGCAAGCAATTGTTGCAAGAGGGATATTCCAATGTGGAGTTCGTTCAGGCCACTTCGGGTGTCAATAGGGGCGATGCAGTGATTGTTATGGGGCACAATGCGCTAAAAGATGGTGCGAATGTGAAGGTCGTGACCGACTCTGTCGCTTCTGAAAACGCTGAAACGACTCACCCTGCCACAGCGGAAGGGTAGTATTAGTTAGTCAAGTCTGAGAGCTTTTTGTTGTGAATAAGCATTCCCATTTCGCCGTAGCGACCCGGCGGCCAGTCGCGGTTTTGATGATCGTATTGGCTGTATGCGTTTTTGGATACGTATCCTATCAGAAATTGGCGGTGACCTTGATGCCGGATATTTCCTACCCGACTCTTACGGTTCGAACGGAATACCCTGGAACGGCGCCGCAGGAGGTAGAAACTCAGGTGTCGCAACGTTTGGAGGAGCAGTTGGGCATCGTTCAGCAACTCAAGAAAATCACTTCGATTTCCCGCGCAGATCAATCGGACATTCTGCTAGAATTCGCATGGGGGGCTGATATGAATGAGGCAACTCAAGCGATCCGCGAAAAACTGGATCGAGTGCGTCTGCCGCGTGATGCGAAGCGTCCTTTGATTCTCAGATATGACCCTACTTTGGATCCGATTATGCGAATCGGTCTAACGGGTCCGTATCCTCTGGATGAACTGCGATTATTTGCCGAAGAGATCGTGCAGCGCGAGTTGGAAGGCGAAGAGGGCTTGGCTGCTGTGAAGGTGGTTGGAGGACTCGAAGAGGAGTACCAGGTGCGAATTTTCGAAGATAAATTGGTTTCCTTGAATTTGGATATTCAGCAGATTAATACGCGACTTGCCCAAAATAATGTTAATTTGCCGGGCGGCAGGCTTTACGAAGGACGCTTCCGTTACTCGATTCGAACTTTGAACGAATTCAAATCGATCGATGAAATTGGAGCTATTGTCGTAGCTCAGAAGAATGGTGTGAATTTGCATCTCAATGACATTGCTGAGATAGAGAAGAGCCATAAGGAGATTGAGATCGAGACTTTTGTTTCCGGACGGGAGAGCGTGGAAATCGAGATCTATAAGGAAGCGGATGCGAATATTGTCGAAGTCGCTGATCGAGTGAGAACTCGTACTCTGGGCCTGCCGGAGCAGCGCGCCTATGTGGAAGCGAAGAGAGCGAGGGGCGAGAGCTTTGGTCGGCGACCGGACCCTCAAGGGACTCGTAGGTTAAGTTCTGCTGAGCTGCTTGAGGTGAGAAGAAAGTTTGCAGAAGAAACGCAGAAAGAGCGTGAGTTGACCAATTTCGTTGGGTTCAAACTTCCCGAGGGATGCGTGCTTGAATTGCTTACGGATCAATCGACATTTATCGAGCAGTCGATCGAGGATGTGAAAGGCAACGCTATCGTGGGCGGTGGCATAGCCGTTATCGTCATTTTTCTTTTTCTGCGAAATGTTGGTCACACAGCGATAATCGGGATCACCATCCCCGTTTCCATTGTGGTGACGTTCGCACCGATGCAACTGGCAGGTGTCTCATTGAATATCATTTCACTAGGTGGCCTTGCCTTGGGAGTGGGTATGCTCGTGGATAATTCGATCGTCGTTTTAGAGAGCATTTTCCGATGTAGAGAAGAAGGCGATAGCTTTGTAGATTCAACAGTAAGAGGCGTATCGGAAGTTGGGGGCGCGGTCGTGGCGTCGACCCTTACGACAATCGCAGTCTTCTTCCCCATTGTTTTCGTAGAGGGTGTTGCCGGTCAGATTTTCGGCGATATGTCATTGACGGTAGTCTTCTCGCTATTGGCTTCATTGGCGGTCGCCTTGTATTTTATACCGATGCTGGCATCGCGTGGATTAGGAGATGATTCCGAGGAAGATGAGAGAGAATTGAAATCTTGGTGGAGCTTGAGTTTCTTCGCGGATTCTTGGCGAAAGTGCGCTTCATCTTTTGTGGCCTATTTTGCTTGGATTAAACGCAGTCCCATTATTGTGAAGATCCTGGGGTGGCTGTTGATGCCGGTGATCTTTGCGTTGTTGCTGCTGTCGCTTCCGTTCCGGATTGGAATGTGTTTCGTCGGTAGAATCATTTCACTAGTATTCAGAATTTTGCTATTGATCGTTGGCGTCTTCGCTTTGTTAGGGAAATTGATTCTAACTGCGATTCAACCAGTCCTTAATTTGTTCGATTTTGCATTCGATGTAGTAACGAGATTTTACAAAGGACTATTGAATTGGGCTCTGGACAATAAGATATTTATTGTTGGTGGCATGTTTGCCGTTTTTGCCCTGACGATTGTATTTGTTTTTCCCCGACTAGGAAGCGAATTGATTCCGAAAGTACACCAAGGGGAATTCAACGTGGAATTGAAATTACCAGTGGGCACTCCGATCGAAGAAACGGGAGAAATCACTCGTGAAATCGAAGAGGTCGCTTTGGATATTACGGGAGTCAAGCGTACTGCCGTAACCATTGGAACGGATGGAGATGCCTCAAGCGGTTCGGATGAGGGGGAAAACACTTCGATGATTACCGTGGTATTAGAAGAGGGTTCGACTCGAGAATCGGAGCAGATAGTGCTAGAGGAATTGAGAGGATATGGAGCTGATATTCCGGATTTGGAAGTCGAGATAACTTATCCGGAACTCATAACAGTCAAGGCGCCTATCGAGGTCGAGTTGTATGGTCACGATCTAGTCGAGATGAAATCGGTGAGCGCTTCGGTTGTTAAGGCGATTCAAGCGATTCCGGGAATTGTGGATGTGCGGTCCAGTATTCAAAAAGGAAATCCCGAGGTGCAGATTATCTATGACCGACAGCGACTGTCGCAATTGGATTTGCAGTTAAAAACGGTTGCTGAATTGGTACGCAACAAGATCCAAGGCCAGGTGCCAACGGAATTCCAACAACGTGATCGTCAGATCGATATTCTTGTCCGTTTGGATGAACAGGATCGATTGGGAATCGAAGATTTGGGCGAAATGATCGTGAACCCAAGAGGCACAATTCCGATTCCGCTTTCTTCAATTGCAGAATTGCAAGTGCGTGAAGGTCCCAACGAGATCCGACATTTGGATCGTCAACGTGGAGCGATCGTAACAGCCAATGTCGATGGAATTGATCTTTCGGAGGCTACTCTAAGAATAGAGGAGGCACTGGTTGGAATAGAGCTTCCAGCTGGTTTCGACTATGATGTTGCAGGGCAAGCTGCCGAGATGAAGAGCTCGATGGATAGCCTACTCTTCGCTTTAGGCTTAGCACTTTTTTTGGTGTACATTGTAATGGCAAGTCAATTCGAGTCCTTGCTTCATCCGTTCATCATTCTCTTCACAGTACCTTTGGCGATTATTGGGGTGGTTTTAGCTCTGTTTCTCGGAGGTTGGAGCCTCAATATTCTTGTATTCATCGGACTGATAATGTTGGCCGGTATCGTGGTTAATAATGCGATCGTATTGGTTGACTATATCAATAATTTGAGGCGGCAAGGGCGAGATAAAGTCGATGCGGTAAAATCAGCTTGCTTGGCTCGCCTACGGCCCATTTTGATGACCACCATGACGACGGTGCTGGGCTTGATTCCCATGGCCTTGGGAGTTGGCGAAGGGGCGGAAATTCGCGTTCCCCTGGCGATTACCGTTATCTCTGGTTTAACTTCGTCTACGTTTCTCACGTTAGTGGTGATTCCTTCTTTGTATCTCTTGCTGGACTATGGAAAATTCGAAGTGAATGAGGAAGCGGCTTTGCCTGAGGTCGCATCAGCGGAAGCTTAGTTGAAGACAATGCCCGAACCCAAATACAGTTTGCTCCCGACTATTTCGGTCGATCGCCCGGTGACGGTATTGATGGGGTTGCTGATGGCATTGGTTTTAGGAATCATCGCTTACAATCGCATTCCAATCGAATTGATGCCAAGCGGCATGGAGGAGAAGCGATTGATGGTGCGAGCTTATTATCAGAATTCCACTCCACTTGATGTGCTCGACAAAATAGTCGAACCGATGGAGGACGCGCTGGGAACTGTCAGTGGCGTTGAGAAAGTATACACGAGATCTTATGGTACGCAGGGGCGAGCGTACGTCTATTTCCACAAGGATGTGGATATGGATGAGGCGTATGCAGAAATTAAAGATCGCATGGATCGTGTATTGCCGGAGATGCCGGAAGAAGTGGATGAGATTACGGTTTACCGTTACGATGAAGATGACGAGGAAGTGCTTTTCGCTGCCATGACTTTAGGAGACCATATTGAGAATCCGGAGTTTTTTATCGAGCGCTATTTGCGACCCGCTTTGCAGCGGATAGATGGAGTGGGAGATGTCGATATCAAAGGAACGCAGTACAAGGAAGTGCGTATTTCTTTGGATCAAGAGAAATTGCGTGCCCACAATGTGGATATAAATCGTTTGACCAGCGCTTTGAAGAGCGATAATCTAAATCTCAGTGCTGGTCGAGTGAGAGAAGGGGGGCAGGAATTGATGGTTCGTTCAGTGGGACGGATAGAAGATTTGAAGGACTTGGAGGATTTCGTGGTCGATCGTGATACGGGACTACGTTTGAGTGACTTGGGCGAAGTGTATATTGGCGTAATCGAAGGATACAGTACTTGGCGCTTGAATGGAGGGATGTCTTATGGTGTTGAAATCACGCGCTCGGCGGATGCAAATATCGTTGAGATTTGCGATGCGGTAGTGCGCGTGTTCGATCGGTTTTCGAGAGCGAAACGTTGGGGTGGAATCGATTTTCATATATTCCAAAATCAAGGGGCGTATATTCTGGAGTCTGTAAGCAATTTGAAAATGACAGCGATATGGGGCGGCATTTTCTCGTTCATCGTTCTGATTTGTTTTTTGCGCTCGCTGAGTATTGCGGTGACGATTGCGATGGCCATTCCCTTATCGCTACTGTGCTCCATTATCGCTCTGTATTTCATGGGGTGGACTATGAATGTGCTTACCATGATGGGGCTCCTCCTTGCGGTGGGGCTAGTGGTGGATAATGCCATTGTGATGGTCGAGAACATCTACTCGAAACGAGAGGAGGGAATGAGTCCAAGGGAAAGTGCTTTGGTCGGAGCGAGCGAAATCGGTCTGGCCATTACTATGGCGACTTTGACGACGGCGGCAGTGTTCATTCCGTTGCTATTGATGCGTTCTGGGAGTGAAACGCATTTTTTCTTTCTTCGTATTGGAATTCCCGTGATCGCCGCATTGGGAGCGTCCCTTGGGATAGCGTTGTTGCTGATTCCATTGGCAAGCAAAACCTTTGCTGCAAAACGGGTGCGAGAAGCCTCGCAAAAGGCAGGCGGAAAGATTGGTAGAGCTTATCAACTTGTGTTGCGAAAAGCGATTGACGATCGCTACTTTGCGATGCTGATCATTTTTTCTTTGGTGGGCGTAACTCTAATCCCTATCCAGGAGGAATGGATTGATGTCCGGGATGGTCGGAGCAAGGGCGGTTATGTCTATTTCAGTTTCGAGCTTCCCGGTGGCGTGACAAAAGACGAAGTCGAGGAATGGACGAATCAAGTGGAGACTTTTCTCGAAGAGAATCGGGAGCTGTATGTATTCGATTCCTACTCTTCTAGTCACAGTAGAAGCAGCATGTACGTGCGGCTGAATATGATCGAGGAAACAGAGACTTGGTATCAAGTCGCATACGCTGGAATTCTCGATCTTGTTGGCATGAGCCCGGAGGAACCAATGAGCCGTGGAGACATTATGCGGGATTTCGCGGAACGCTTCAATTTGCCGCCAGGATTGAAAGCTCGCTATCGAACGAGTAGTTCTTCGGATAATACGCGGTCGTTTTATGTGTATTTGTACGGCGATGACACGGAAACACTTTTTAATTTGGGAGAGGAGGTCGTTCGTCGCCTACAGAGTATAGAGGAACTCGTGGGACTCGATTTAGACGTAGAAGCGAATGAGCAAGAGCTGGGAATTCATATGGATCGGGAAAAGGCCCAGCAGTTGGGGATAAGTACTCGTGAGGTTTCTTCTGCGATTTCTTCGGCAATGCGAGGTTCTAGTGTCGGTCGCTATTACATGGAAGACGGAAGGGAGATAGATATCGACGCAGGTTTACGCGAAGAGGACCGAGAATCGCTTACTGAACTGAACAAGATGCGTTTCAAATCCGATACGGGGAAAGAAGTGCCCCTCGATGCTATTTCCAAAATGAGCTTTCGTGATGCGACGCAGACTATTAGGCGTTATGATCGCAAAACGAACATGCGTATTCGCGCATTGATGGAAACAGAGGATACTCGAAAAACGAATACAGATGTGGAAAGTGTTATGCAAGGCTTCGAAATGCCGCGTGGATACAAGTGGGACCGTGGTGGCAGTATGAAAAAGGAGCAAGAGGAGAATCAAGAACTCCAGTTTGCTTTAGTGCTTATCTTTGTTTTCGTGATATTCCTGATGGGAGTATTGTTCGAGTCTTTCATTATGCCGCTGGCGGTAATCATTACTGTTCCTATTGCGGGAATTGGAGTTGTGTGGATGTTGGTTGCGACGGATACGGCGTTCGATCGCATGGCGGGCATGGGAGCGATGATCCTGATCGGCGTAGTGGTGAATAACGGCATTGTGCTGGTGGATTTGTCGCAGCGCCTCATGGCTTCCGGCATGTCTAGAAATGAAGCGTTGATGAAGGCCAGTCGTAGACGCTTTAGACCGATTTGGGTAACCTCGTTGACGACAATGTGCGGCATGATACCGATAGCTATTGGCGGATCGAAGATGATGGACATTTCCTATGCTCCGCTGGGTCGAGTCGTTGTGGGAGGACTGATGGTATCCACTTTTCTCGCATTGATCATCGTTCCAACTTTCTACGCGATTCTAGATGATATGCGAAATTGGTTTGCGAATACAATTAAGGATGTTTGGGGGCGCAAGGGACGAAAAGCTAAAGCGGACCCCGTCTAGACTTTTGATTTCTTGGAGAGAGGGCGATGACGCGTTTTTCGATGCTATTACCCAAACGATTTTTCAGTTTTCAAGTCGAACGATTCCAAGCGGGTTTCCGTCTTTCAATTCATCGGGAAGCAGCGATTGGGGGCTGTCCTGGTATGCGATTAGACGGGTAAATCTGGAAATTGCGTGCGTGCCGACCGAGGTACTGCGTCCATCGGAAGTCGCCGGAAAGGGACCACCGTGAACCATGGAATGGCAGACTTCAACTCCTGTTGGAAAGCTGTTGTAGACTATACGCCCAACCTTGCGTTCCAGAACCGCTAGGATTTCGCTGTAATTTCCTAAATCCGTTTCACTGGCGTGAATGGTTCCGGTCAGTTGCCCTTGGAAGCTTTCCAGTAAGGCGAGGAGTTCCTCTTTGTTTTGCCATCGAACGAGAGTAGTGCCTGGACCGAAAATTTCATGACTGAGAGATTCGTCCTGGAGGAAAGACGAAGCGCTGGTTTCGAAGACGGCAGCTGCTCCCAAGCAAGGAGAGTCATCGTCATTCCCGGATCCGGAGACGAGCGTTGCGACCTTATCGTTCTCTTGCAACTGCGTGATACCATCGCAGTAGGCGCGATGAATAGTTGCATTGAGCATCACTTGAGCAGCGGTGTTATTCATCTTTTCGACGAAGCGGTTGACGAGAGCATCGCCTCTAGCGTCTTTCTTAATGCACACGACCCCTGGATTCGTACAGAATTGACCGACTCCAAGTGTTGCCGAAATATGGAGACCGTTGGCTATGGATTCGACATTTTGAGAGACAGCTTCCGGTAGTAGGACAACTGGATTAACGCTACCCATTTCGGCATAGACGGGGATGGGTTCTGCACGTTTGGCAGCGATCTCCATGAGTGCTGTACCGCCAGCTGTGGATCCGGTAAACCCGACAGCTTTAATTGCAGGGTGCGCAACGAGGGCGGAACCGACTGTGCGACCGCCACCGAATAGGAGGCTGAACACTCCATCAGGCATTCCGGTTTTCTCGGCGGCTTTTTGTATGGCTCGAGCGATTAGCTCGGCGGTCCCTGGATGAGAAGAATGGGCTTTGACGATTACTGGGCAGCCGGCGGCGAGAGCTGAAGTGGTGTCGCCGCCTGCGGTGGAAAAAGCGAGGGGGAAATTGCTGGCCGCGAACACGACGACTGGACCCAGAGGGCGAGACATCGACCGGATGTCTGGTCGGGGCAAAGGTGCACGGTCGGGCAGGGCAGTGTCGATCCGGGCTTGCGACCATGAGCCATCTTCGATCAAAGAGGCGAAGAGACGAAGCTGTCCGGTCGTGCGTCCGGTTTCGCCTTTGATTCGACCTTCTGGCAGACCGGTCTCTTGCATAGCCCGAGTCACCAATGGTTCGCCAATGGCTTCTATTTGATTCGCGATTTCGTTGAGAAACGCCGCTCGTTCCTGGCTGCTCTTTTTGCTGTAGATCTGGAATGTACCGCTAGCGAGAGCCGCTGCCTGATTCACGGTTTCGGTTTCCGCGTTGTAGAAGGGCGGTTCGATTTCCGATCCTGTCGAAGGATCAATCGCCTTGATCGATGTGTCGCTTTGGGGAGCAGAATTGAAACCGATGATTGAACGTCCTTGGATTTTCATAGGGTTGGTTTTTCGGGCTTCCTGAACTTGGATAGTCCAGGGAGTTTGGACAATCAAAACGGCGCATGGCTTTTTGGCTACTTCAATTTGTTCATCTTTTTAGATAAGCTTCTATTATAGGCGTCTCGGAGTTTTGCGAACAGGGTTAGCTCTCACGGCTCTGGGGGCTAGATTATAGGGCTGTTCGTGTCTGAGAAGACGTGGAAGGGATTGTGCTGTTGCTCCGAAGAGTAGCCCTGCCGAAATGAGCGTTGTGGAATAAGAGGGTGCAGGGATATCGCCGCTTTCCGGTTCATCTAAAAATCGGCAGAGCGGTTGTTGACGCTCGAGTTGCGGATGCTCGGAACGCGATGCTCAATTTGTTCGATTTGGTATCTGAGAATGTCGAGGGGGCTTATTTGGACTAAAAGTAGATGGGTTGTTTCCTTGATTAATTTCGGGAACTTGCTGCTCTTACTCGTTTCGAATTGGTGAAACCGCTAGACTATTCCACTCGTATAGGTGAGTGGGCAAGGCTGTCCTGTTTGATCGTAGTTATCTCTTTTTATGAAAACCCTCCATTTCTCGTTCGCTGCTTTGTCGGCGTTTATCTTATCGTCTAGTTTGTTTGGGCAGAATCTGCAGTTGGAAGAAACTCAGGATTTCGAGGACATTAGCGTTCCGTTAGGTGGAGCGGAAGTGCAAATCGACTTGGCCGATTTCTTTACGATCGATGGGGTGAATGGACAGATCGTACAAATGAATTTCGACCAAGGCACGATCAATATCGAGATGCTTGACGCCGCGGCTCCATTGAACGTAGCGAATTTTTTGAGTTATGTGGATGATGACTCTTATGATGGCACGATCATTCATCGCTCGTTGGAGGGTTTCGTTGTGCAAGGAGGTAGCTTTACTGCGACCCTTCCATTAGAGTCGGTTCCGACGCGCGATCCGGTGGTGAACGAGTTCGCTTTGTCGAATTTGAGAGGAACTGTGTCGATGGCGAAATTGGCAGATCAACCGGATAGCGCTACAAGTGGTTTCTTTATTAGTCTGGCGGATAATTCGGAGATTTTGGATCCGCAAAACGGCGGGTTTACCGTTTTCGCTCGAGTGATTGGAACGGGGATGGATATTGCGGATGCGATTGAGGATGTCCCAACCTGGACTTTGACCTTAGATAATAGCGGATTTCCGTATGAGAATTTCCCAATGCTTGGTGGCGTTAATGACGACGTTTCCGTTGATTTGATGGTCAAGCTTGTGGAGGCAAAACGAGTTTCGATGTACCCAGAGGTTGGAAGTAGCGATTCTATGATCAGTTTTACTGTTGGCAGTTCGTCTGACGGAATCGTGGAAGCGACTTTGGATGGATCGATTTTGACTCTATTGTCGATCGGTTCATTTGTGGGATCGTCTACAATTAGCGTATCGGCAATCGATACGAATGGAAATTCGATTGAGAAAAGCTTTCAAGCTCTAGTCGAGTCTAGCGTTCCGGCTTTTTCGAGCCGTCCGTTGAGTCGTACGGTAGAGATAGGTCGATCTGTGACGGTTTCGGCGACTGCCATTTCCGAAGGAGATACAACGTATCAGTGGAACTTAGACGGTGTGCCGATTGCGGGTGCTACGCAGTCGACTTATATGATAGCATCCTTTACCGAGGCGGATGGTGGAGTTTATACGCTTAGCGCGACGAATGCGAATGGAACAAGTACATCGTTGAGTGGCGAGTTGTTTGCGATTGAGAAAGCTGCTCGCCTGGTGAATATTTCCACCCGAGGAATCGCGAGTACAGGAGATGAAACCATGATTGCGGGCTTTTTCTTGAGCGGAGGTCCAGGGGAAAAGAAAATGCTCATCCGCGCTTTAGGACCAGACCTAAGTGCTCGTGGCGTGTCGGGTACGATGCCGGATCCTCGGGTTCAGTTAGTTCCTCTCGTAGGCGATCAATTGATTAACGATGATTGGGATATTGGCAATGATTTGGCTGTTGTATCCAGTTATTCAGCTCGATCAGGCGCTCAACCGTTGGTTCCAGGTAGTACGGATGCTGTTATCGCGGGGTCGTTTCCTGTAACTGGATATACTGCTTTGATAACCCCTAAGGGGGGCAGTGCAGATGGGATTGTTCTCGCGGAAGTATTCGATGCAGACGAAGATAATTTGAATAGCCCAGTACGTTTGTTTAATATCGCGACTCGGGCTCAAGTGGGTAAGGGAGATGGTGTTTTGATCGCTGGGTTTTGGATTGTTGGTGGCGAGAGCGCGAATCTATTGATACGCGCGTTAGGGCCGGGGTTGATTAAACAAGGTGTGGGCAACACCCTGGTGGATCCGCAATTCAGAATTGTTAACGGGCTGGGGGAAACAGTCGCAACTGCTGATAATTGGGGAGAGGTAAGCTACAAGGACTCTCTGATTCGTGAAACACTAGCTGCATTTGCTGAAGTTCCGGATGAGGGAAGCAAGGACGCTGCTGCTATCGTCACGCTGGCTCCTGGTGGATATACGGTAATCGTTAGCGGAGTCGGCGATACGACAGGCGTTGGCCTAGTTGAAGTGTTTGAGGTCCGCTAAGCGTCAGAATAGATCGAGTTGCTCGTGCTCGTGTTCTTCTTTGGCGAGGTCGCTTGCGAATGCCGGAAACTCTTCCAGCAATGGGTTGAGCTTTCTTAATTGTCGATGCAGGCGACGCGCAAAGTAGGGCGCGTGCGCTTCATCGGGGCAGTGGAGGAATACGTAGGGCTGTTTATTCTCGAGTATCCATTTATTGATGATCGGAGCCCATCCTTTGATCCAAAGTTCGTTGGCGTCGAGATCGTTACTGCCGACGAGTCTGAGGAATGGGTGTGCTGCGAGGGCGATTTTACGAACCGGTGTCTGGGGTTTTCGGGATCGAGCTTCGATTTCGTCGGGGTCTTTTGATTTCGATGCGAAGAGGGGGCGACTGTCGAAGATGACTTTGTCGATTCCAAGGTTTTGAAGCATGGCGTCGAGCTGACATTCGTTGTCGCCGTTGTCGTACCAGGTGATATGGCGTGGCTCTACTGCGTATTTAAAATCCTCAGGTAACGCTTTCAGGTAGCTTTCGAGCGTATCTATGTTGTGGGCATTGAAGGAAGGCGGCAATTGCAGGAAACTGGTGCCAAGGCGATCGCCGTGTTGAAGGGTTTCCAGAATTCTGAGGAATTCGCTGGTTTCGCTTTCCGCTTGGGATAGTCGGCGGTCGTGGGAAATCGTCTTGGGGAATTTGGGACAGAACTGAAAGCCATCCCCTGATTCCGCCATCCAGCGTTCTACGGTGGCGAGCGGGGGTAGGGCATAGAAAATCGAATTGCCTTCCACGGTATTGAAGCGCTTGGCGTATTCGCGCAGCAAGTCGCCTGGATCCGATTGTTTGTCGAATACCGTGCCAATCCAGTCGCGACAAGACCACACTGGGCATCCAATGAAGTAGTGTGAGGGGGTGTTCATGATTGGGTCGGGGATATGCTATAAAAAGCCGCTTAAGGTTTCTTAAGCGGCTTATGAAAAAGAAAATGTTTAGGCTTTGCCGTAGACGGCATCGGGATCGAAGAGAGGATCGCCGCCATCGTAGGCTAGTTCTCCGGATTCGTTGTCGAGCTTCCGGTAGAAGCAGGAGCGGTATCCATTGTGGCAGGACGCGCCTTTTTCGCCGATATCCGCTTTACAGAGGATTACGTCTTGGTCGCAGTCCGTCCGCAATTCCTTGAGCCACTGTACTTGACCGGAGGATTCGCCTTTGACCCAGAGCTTTCCGCGAGAGCGGCTGAAGTAGGTGACCTTACCGCTATGAATCGTGTGCTCGAGAGCTTCTTGATTCATGAATGCGAACATGAGAACTTCGTTTGTATGGACATCCGTCGTTATGCAGGGAATTAGCCCATTCTGGTCGAACTTGGGCTGAAGCTTCAGACCTTTTTCAATGTCCTCTTTCGAGGATCTTTCATGGAGACAGCTCTGTGACATAGTGAGAGGACTGAAGCGGAGAGGGCGGAGCGTGTAAAGCCAATGATGAGCTGGGCTTACTGAAAAGGCAGTCTGTGCCCTTTGGAGCGCTACTCAGGCTTCGCCTAATCGTCTCAGTAGGTCGTAGCCATAGATTCCGGTATTGTGGCCGTCGGAAAACTGAAAGCGGATTGCATAGTTGCCTATGGTCGTCCAGGAATCGATGGTCACTCCTGAATAGTTTTTTTGGAATTCGCCGCCGTATTGAGTGCCGAAAATATCGCGTTCTCCGGAAACGGATGCACTGGGGGAGTTGGCTCTCAAGGCTTCGGACGAAATGTAGCCTTCTTGGCCATCTTCCCAAATGATCGCGAGATCGGTTCCGATCACTTGTATGGTTTTTGTTTGATTCATTGCACGGACGCTAGGAGGGCCTTCGCTAAGATTCAATGTTAGGTTCGGACTATTTCAAAGGAAGGTAAGAGACCTTTTCGGAGATCGATTTCGATAGTTATTCACAGATTTTTCGAGGGTGTTGCGAATAGGTGAAATTCGAAGCCGTTTTGGTGCCCACGAATCCTGTGAACAACGTTCGGCTTTGGCGGCGATTTGCGTTTTGGACCGTGAGATGGGGCGTGATTGCTCGGGCAAGAGGCCTTTTTTCGTAAAAAGGCCGCTAATTGGGGGGGTATTAACAACTTGTTGATATCTCTATGGGGTAATGTGGAGAAAAATTTTGACAAAGTGGGGAGAAATGGGGAGTTTTGGGGCAGTTTTTCACAAGTAACACACAAAATACTATGACATCACTCGCCAGAATGATTTACGTTGGTAAGCACCAACGAAATCTTGATTCGAAGAGTCGCCTAGCGATTCCTTCGAAATGGCGCTTTGATGGGGACACGGAAGACGGCTATCTGGCCTTGCCGGACCCTAGTGGTTGTATTCTGGTGCTGCCTCCTCAGCAGGTCGCTAAGCTCTACGACAAAATCGAGGAGCAGCAGTTGAGCGACGAGGATGCTCAGGAGCTTCAGGACAAGTTGTTTTCTCAAGCGACTTTCTTTAGCTGCGACAAGCAGGGTCGCATTAACATGCCGGAAGAGTTACTTGAGCATTCGGACATAACAAAAGAGGCGGTTTTGATTGGCCGCATGATCAATTTCAGAATCTGGAGCCCGGAGCGGTGGAATGCCATCGACCCGAAGGTCAACAACGATGATTTGGGCAAGCTGATGAAGCGGGTGAATCTCTAGTATGAAGGGCATAGAAACAGTTAAGTCTCCTTCGGGCCGTTCGGTGCTTTCCTCGTTGTTAAACCTAAGAGGTGGGCAGAGCCGTGACCGTAATGGTCTTGGCAAAATGCAGCTATTTGGAATGAGCGGCACGTTTGGTCGTGGCTCGATCAAGCATTGCGATACTTGGGAGTTCGGAGAGGGCAACCCCGAAAACGTTGCAGTTAGGCAAGACATTAAAGGTATCGCCCAGCGGCGTCGGGCGGAAGCGACCGAACGTCTAGCCGGCGAGAAGAAGAAAGGCTTCTATGATTTCATTGTCAGATAGCCTGATCGAAAACGCGCCGATGAACGGTCACGTCCCAGTTCTTGCCGAGGAAACGCTCCGCTTGCTAGATCCGCAAGACGGAGGGTTGTACTTGGATTGTACGTTTGGCGGGGGTGGCCACTCGCGTTTGATTCTCAATGCAGCCGATGTTACGGTCGTGGCCTTGGATCAAGATCCGCAAGCCGTTGAGCGCGCTGCGGTTTTAAAGGCTGAGTATGGCGAACGTTTTCGATTTCGCCGCATGAATTTCGTAGATCTAGAGAACTTGGAAGAAGGACCCTTTGACGGCATCCTATTCGACTTTGGAGTTTCTTCCTTCCAGCTCGATCAACTTGATCGTGGTTTCTCCTTTCGCGGAGAAGCGCCTCTAGATATGAGAATGAATCCTGAAACCGGGGTGTCCGCTTCGGATTGGCTATCGACTGCAAGTCGTCACGAGCTGGTTCTGGCCATCAAGGTTTACGGAGAAGAAAAAAACTGGCGTCGCATTGTCGCCGCCATTATCGAAGCGAGAGCGCTGTCGCCGCTACTCACCACAAAGGTCCTCGCGGACCTAATCCTATCCTGCACTCCGGCTAGGCTGCGATTCGCTTCGAGACTTCACCCCGCTACTAAGACCTTTCAAGGAATTCGTATCGCGGTGAACCAAGAGCTCGACGTCATCGAGCGCGGATTGCCGGCTGCTTTCGAGCGGTTGAAGCCAAACGGTAGGTTATGCGTGATTAGCTTCCATTCATTGGAAGACCGGATTGCGAAGAATCTGTTTCGCCGATTGGCAGGGCGACCCGAACCTGGAGACCATCGGCCTCAGGATATGCGCGAAATCAAGGCGGATCTTCTGACCCGCCGACCAGCAACGGCTAGCGATACGGAAATCGCGGCGAATTCGCGGAGTAGATCCGCGAAGCTTAGGACGCTAAGGAAAGCGGAAAAATAGGCATAAACGCGTCACACGCATAAAAACAGCAGGATAATGAATAACAATACTTCACTTAAAGAAGCTTTAAACCGTCAATTCGTGGCTTTGTCCACCTATATGCCGCTCGATCGCGGAATGTTCGATTGTAAGCGGGGCGAACAAATTGGAGCGAACAAACCATCGGTTTCGTTCAGATCTTTCGAACGTGCGTATCCACTTTTTAGGGATACGCCCTCTATGTCAGTTGAAGTTAGATGAATCGTAATTCAAAGAAACGCGCCGCAAACCAACTCCTTAATCGGATTATCGCATACTCGTTATTGATTTTAGCGATCGTGGGGGGAGGTGGTGTGGTTACTGTTTGGACGCGTCATCAAACTTCGCAGTCTGCGAATAGACTCCAAGCGATAGAGCAGCAGATCAGGGAAGGTCGCCGCGAACTTGCGCAGCTGGAGGTAGAATTAACGGTAGCAATGTCTACCGATAAGCTAATTGATCTTAATCGGACGCTGGAACTCGGACTTCGAGAACCTGCGTATACGCAAATTGTTCACGTTACGGATAACGTGGAGACCAGACTTTACGATAAGACTGCCAATAGCGTTTTTACTGCGTCAATTTCGTCCGGCAATTAGGAGGTACTCATGGCCAAAGGCTTCGCTCCAAGAATTCGGTTCTGGATGCTCGCTCTTTGTATTCTAGCAGGATACGGAGCGATTGGATACCGTCTTGTCGAATTGCACGTCATCGATGGTCCAGGACGCGTTTCGGAGATCCAGAACAGTCGCTATCGCGTTATCCCATTGAACTCGCGTCGGGGCGATATCTTTAGCTACGATTTAAATGGAGGACGGGAACTATTCGCGACGAGCCAGACGTTTCTCGAAGTTGGCGTTGATCCGGTTTCGCTGAAAGAGTCTGATTTGGCGAAGTTGCCTCAGTTGAGTCGCGTGTTGGGCTTGCAGTTGGCTCTCGTGGAAAAAGTGTTTGCGGCAAAGAATGGCCGTTTTACGGGAGATGAGTCATCGCGGTCGGATCGCTGGCGTTTGTTGCGTCGGCGTGTGGATGAAAGCACATACCAGAAGATTACCAATCTGAAGATTAGTGGATTGTATGGCACAAGACAATATGAGCGTGTGTACCCAAAAGATTCACTGGGAGCTCACTTGATTGGTTTTATTGGCGGCAACGGGCAAGCTGAATCTGGTATCGAGAAGGAGTTCGACTTTTATCTGAGCGGTCAAAGAGGCTGGAGGGAGTCGGAGGTGACTGCCGGTCGGGAGATGGCTCAGTTTCAGCGTCGTAACGTGCCGTCGCGCGATGGAATGAGCTTGGCTTTGTCGATCGATTCTTTCGTCCAACATTCTATTGAAGAAGAGTTAAAGCTGATCGCCGAAACGTATAAACCGGAGTCCGCTACGATTATCGTTTCAGATCCTCATTCGGGATTTATTCTTGGATTGTCCAATTACCCTACTTTTGATCCGAATCATTATTCCAAATACGAAATATCGAGCCATAAGAATAGAGCTTTGACGGATCCGATCGAACCTGGATCGACGTTCAAAATCGTCGCGGCCAGCAGCGCTTTGGAAGAAGGATTGGTTAATATTCATGATACGTTTGATTGTTCGATTCCGGATTTGAGAATGCCAACCGGTTATGTGGCTAGACTGCCGAAGGATTGGAAACCGTTTGGAGTGCTTTCGGTTGAGGGAATCGTGACGAATTCTTCGAATCGCGGCGCGGCCCATTTGGGGACTTTGGTAGGTTATGATCATTTCTATGAATACGTTCGTCGCTTTGGGTTTGGCGAGCGGACTGGTTTGAATCTTGGCGTTGAATCTCGCGGCATAGTTCATCCAGTTCGGAAGTGGGATGGTCTGACGCTATCGAGAATGACGATGGGGCATTCTCTCTCAGCGACTCCATTGCAGATTCATAACGCGATGGCGACGATTGCGAATGGAGGATTGTTGATGCGGTCGCAGGTCGTTACCAAGATTTTGGATACTAACAATAAGGAAACGGTTTCGTTCGGGAAGATGGTTCGGCGGCGGGTCGTTTCCAGAGAAACGGCTCGCACGATGTCGCAATTGCTCATGAAGACTGCGTCTTCTGGAGGCACAGCTCATAAAGCTGCGATACCAGGATATATTGTGGCCGGTAAGACGGGTACCGCCCAAAAGCTGGTCAATGGCCGTTTCTCGTCTCGCCAGCATACTGGTTCGTTTTCGGGATATTTTCCTGCGGATAATCCGGAAGTCGTTATTACGGTAATCGTGGACGGGTCTACTATCGGAATGCCGGTTTCTGGAAGTGGCACAGCGATTCCTTCATTCAGGCGGATTGCGGAGAAGCTTATTCCGTACTATGCGATTACTCCGATTGATTCAAAGGAAGCGTTTGCAATGACTGAAGATGCGAGTAGAATAGCAGCTAGCAACTGATGATTGTGGGGTTATGGGATCGTTGCTTAGTCGAAAATCGAATCGTTCAACAAAAACGTTGGGTCGAATCGAGACAGGGGGCCGTATGAAGGCAGAAGGGAAAAAATTAAGCTCATTACTGAAGAATTCGAAAGCGAAGCTGAAACGTGGTTCGGCGGATCCGATTGTGAATCGTCTTGTAATCGACAGTCGTCGTGTAACGCCGGGAAGCTTGTTTTTCGCACTGCCAGGAATCCGTTATGATGGTACGTCATTTGTCGATGAAGCGCTGACTCGCGGAGCGGTCGGGGTCGTTTCAAGTGTGCCGCGACGTTTCGGGAATTCAAAAGCGGTATTCGTGAATTCCGCGGATCCTCGCGTGACTTTGGCAAAGGTAGCTCGGCGTTTCTTCGGGAAACCCGATAAGGCTTTGGCCCTCATTGGAATTACGGGAACGAATGGGAAAACGACGGTTTCTTATATGGCGAAGCATTTTCTCTCGCTCGACGGAGTGAAGACGGGTTGCTTGGGGACTATTGGCTACGATCTTGTAGAGCGGGTGTTGCCTTCGTTTCGAACGACTCCTGAGGCTCACGATCTTTGTGAATTGTTGGCTCAAATGAAAGGCTTTGGCTGCGAGCGAGCAGTGATGGAAGTGAGTTCTCACGGGATCGATCAGATGAGAGTTGCCGATTTGAGATTCGATGTAGGAGTGTTTTTGAACCTTACTCGGGATCATTTGGATTATCATGGGGATATGGATTCCTATTTCGAGGTGAAGCGTCGCTTCATCGTGGGCGATTTGGGACGAAGGCCGAAGAAGTTGGCGATCAACGTGGATGATGTTTATGGGCGAAGGCTTGCCCAGGAATTGGATGACGATTCGTTGATTTCTTTCGGCACCGGATCAGATGCTGAGATGCAGGCGATTGATGTTGATATGGCGCCTGATGGAACAACCTTCACACTTCGCTACGAAGGAAAGAATCGCTTGGTTCGATCTCCGTTAATTGGTCATTACAACGTGAGCAATGTACTTGCCGCGATGGCAATAAGCGCGGCGGTGGGAGCGGATCTTGATAGTTGTATTGGAAGTTTGGGTACGTTTGGCGGAATTCCTGGTCGCATGGAGCGAATTCAGAATGGGCAACCTTTTGAAGTTGTGGTCGATTACGCACATACGGGCAATGCCCTTGAAAACGCATTGAGCATGTTACGGGAAATTATTCTTGGAAAACTGAGCGTCGTTTTCGGATGCGGGGGTGATCGAGATCGAGGTAAGCGTAGCGAGATGACGGGCGTTTCCCAGATCTTGGCGGATCGTTGCTGGGCGACGACCGACAATCCACGTTCAGAGGCTCAAGAGCAGATTTTCGATGACATGCGGGAGGGCGTTACGGATCCATCTCGAATCGACTTCGTATTGGATCGGCGACGGGCGATTGAACTGGCGCTTAAAAGCGCAGAGCCTGGCGACTGTGTTTTGATTGCCGGAAAAGGGCACGAACCGTTTCAGGAATTTGGAGACACGGTAGTTCCATTCGACGATAGAAAGGTCGCGAGCGAGTTGCTTGAATTGATGAAGTTAGGCGGGCGATTCTGAGATGTCCCTATTCGATGCGAAATTCCTTGCACGAGCGTGTGACGGCCAATGGTTAAGCGGTCCGCCTGCATCGCCTGTTTCTGGATTTTGTTTCGATACCCGGGAATTGAAGCCAGGGGATTTATTCATCGCCATAAAAACGGATTCCCGGGATGGGCACGATTTTTTAGAGGATGCTCGGGAGAAGGGAGCGCTTGCCGCTTTGGTACAGGAAGGAAGGCTTTCGAGTTCATTGCCTCAGTTGATCGTTGATGACAGCTTGGTTGGTTTTCGATCGATTGCAGCAGCTTATCGGCAAGGGTGGGGTTTTCCGGTTATCGCGGTAACTGGAAGTTGTGGCAAAACGACCGTTAAGGATTTGCTTTCTCTGCTCTTAGGAGGAGAACCGACCGTGCAGGCGACTTTGGGGAATCTGAATAATTTGATTGGGGTTCCGAGTACTTTGCTTTCCATCGATGAAGCCTCTTGTTGCTTTGCAGTTGTAGAAGCGGGGATTAGCGAACCGGGAGAAATGGAGAAATTGGCTGAAACGATTCAGGCAGATACGGTGATTTTTACTGCAATTGGACCGGCTCATTTGGAGGGTTTGATAAATGTGGATACGATCGCTTCGGAAAAATCGAAATTGTCTGAGCCGAGTTCGACTAAGCGCGTGTATATGGGCCCGACCTGGGCGCCGTATAATGCGAATGTTTTCGGAGGGAAAGGGGTGCTCCTTGAAGAAAAGGACTCGTTGGATTCATTGTGGAGCTATCGACGAATACTTGAGGATGGAATTACTCGACTCGTGGTGCAGGGCCCTGGAGGTATTGAGTCCTATAAAATTGATTCGGTAGGGAAAGGAAGTGCTTCAAACGCGGCTTTGGCGATTTCCGTCGCTCGGGACAATGGAGTATCCGCTGAGGAAGTTGCTCGACGATTGAGTTCTTGGAAGCCGAGCGGAATGCGAGGCGAATGGCGGTCCTATCGCTCGGCACGCGTCTATATCGACTGCTACAACGCAAATCCATTATCGATGAGCGATGCCTTGGACGCGTTTAAAGACGCTTGCGAACCTGGGCGGGCCCGGCTTTTCGTTATTGGAAGCATGGAGGAGCTGGGAGCCCATTCGGCCGAATGGCATGAGCAACTGGGTCGCGAAATCTCGATTGTGGAAGAGGATTATGTTCGTCTTATCGGAGATGGGGCGGAGAGTGTTCTGAAAGGAATGAAATTGTCAGGTAAGAGTCTCGTGAATACGGTGATTATTCAAAACGTGGAAGCGTTACAGCCATTGCTATCCGGGTTCTGCGGAGATGTATTTTTGAAAGGAAGTCGGCGATACCGTTTGGAGACAGCGATTGGTTTCTTGGAACGCGAATCCTGTAGCGAAGGGGTGTCATGTTAAGTTATCTGGCACAATACGAAGAGTATTTCGGTCCATTGCGGCTGTTGCGATTTTTGACTTTGCGGATGCTCATGGCATCTGGAACTGCGTTTCTGATAGGTTTCGCTTTGGGGCCATGGTTGATTGCTTTGCTACGTCGCTTGAGCTTTCAACAGAGTTTTCGAAGCGAGTCAGAGGTAGGCAAATTGGCGGCTTTGCATTCTGGGAAAAAAGACACTCCGACGATGGGAGGGTTGTTGATCTATTTTTCGGTAACTATTAGCGGGTTGCTATGGGCGGATTTCAATGTTTGGACACTGACTGCGTTGTTCGTCTATACCAGTCTTACGGTATTGGGCTTTCTTGACGATTATTTGAAGGTCTCTAAGCACAGCAGCAAAGGGTTTCCGTCCCGTGGCAAGTTGATCTGGCAGAGCCTGACGACAGTGGTGACATTAGTTATCTTGCTGAATAACCCCATGAGCACCGATAAAATGTATGAGCTCTGGCTACCTTTTTTGAAGGGTACTGTTTGGAATCCGATGCCATTGTGGTTTTTGAGCGGTTTTCTTTTCTTGGTATTGGTGGGTTCGAGCAATGCGATTAACGTTACGGATGGAATTGATGGGTTGGCGATCGGTTGCACCATAACAGTTGCAATCGTGTATGCGATTATGGCGTACGCTGCTGGCAATGTCATTATCTCAGATTATTTGCTCATTTCGCATGTACCCGGCGTGGAGGAATTGGGTGTTTACTGCGCGGCGATTGTCGGGGGTGGTTTGGCGTTCCTGTGGTTCAATTCACATCCTGCCGAAGTGTTTATGGGCGATACCGGATCATTGGCTTTGGGGGGATTGGTTGGAGTGATCGCCTTTATGACTCATCAACCGGTTACGTTGGTAATTGTCGGTGGTATATTCGTGATGGAAACGGTTTCGGTTATCCTGCAAGTAGGATCTTTCAAAAGTACCGGTAAACGAATATTTCGGATGGCTCCCATTCATCATCATTTCGAATTGAAGGGTTGGCCTGAAACGAAGGTTGTGATCCGTTTTTGGATACTTTCGCTTATATTTGCGATCGCTGGTTTAGCAACTTTGAAGATAAGATGATGGTAGGCACTCATTGTGTTCCTGAATGGCTCGAAACGGGCCTGATACAACCAATAGCCATATTCGGTGAGGGTCGAAGCGGCTTGGCTGCCGCTTCTTTAATTAGAAAACTGGGTGGTGATGTTCAGGTTTTCGACGAGAGCAGCAATGACGGTGTGGCGAACGTGTTCAATCCGGAAATCGCTAGAGCGTATCCTTTGGTTGTGTGCAGTCCTGGGTTTAGTTCGATTCACTCTTGGGTAATCGCGGCAACGGAAGCGGGATGCCGTCTAATTCCGGAATTCGATTTAGGCGCGGCATTGTGGCAGGGACCGATTGTAGCGATTACGGGAACGAACGGAAAAACAACTCTAACGTCTTTTTTGAACGACGCGTTTCAGCAATTGGGAATAGAATCGTACGCGGTTGGGAATATTGGCTCGCCGTTGTGCGAGGTTCTGGCGGGCGAATGTAATTTGGAGGCGATCGCCGTTTGTGAGATTAGCTCGTTTCAAGCGGAGCAAATGAGCTCGTTTCAAGCGGATCATGTCTTATGGACGAATTTCGATGAGGATCATTTGGATCGGCATCAGTCGATGCAGTCGTATTTTAGATCCAAGTACAATTTGATTGCAAACGCACGAGGAAAAATTGCTCTGGTCGGCCGTTCCGTTTACGATTTTGGCAAGCGAATCGGAGTGGATATTCCGGAGTCAAGTGTCGTCGAGGATGAGAGAGATGTCGAATCTTTGGGAATTGTGGGGACTGAGTTCGAGACTGTTCCAGAGCGGTGGACCTATCTGATGGCACGGGCCATGTGGTTGGCTTTGAAATTGCCTGAAGTCGATTTGATTCGAGCTGCGTTTTCTTTCCACAAGAGTCCGCACCGCATAGAGTTGGTCGGTGATGTAGGAGGGGTCCAGTTTTGGAATGACTCGAAAGCGACGAATTTTCATGCCGTATATGGGGCCTTGGAACGTTTCGAGGAACCGGTCTTTTGGATTGGCGGCGGAAAGGACAAAGGCGGCGATCTCGAGGCGTTTGTTCGGTTGATTGCCCCGAATATCAAAGCAGCCGCGGTGGTCGGAGAGACGAAGGAACGCTTGAGGGAAGCTTTCGAAAATGAACCTTGCGTTGCGTATGCTCAACCTTCTATGGAAGCGGCTGTTCGATTGATCGCAGAAATGGCAAAAACTGGTGATAATGTCCTACTTAGTCCTGGCTTCGCTAGCTTTGATATGTTTAAAGGTTATGCGGAAAGAGGAGAGGTTTTTAGGAAGGTCATTGACTGTTTACAATCGGAAAGGAGCATGAAAGATGTCTGATTTTTTAAGCAAAGGTAAGAATATGAATTTAATTAGATTTGGAATCATCGCGGGGGCGCATTTGGTCGTTTTGGCGATTATATATTTGATGAGTGGAATCGGTAACGGCGACATTGGCGACGAACAGATCGCAACTGCCGGCGCGAACGGAATCGTGAACTGGTCCAGCAAGGATCCAGGGGCTCAATCGACGACAGTGTCGGCGAGCGGTTTCGATTCTCGGACGAACGACCTTGCAGGGTTTAACGAGGGCGATGCGATTCTTGAGGCTCAGACTGGGGTTCCGGTGATTTCGAGTCGCCAACGGTTCGAGCCGACTCGTCCGGGTGGTTCTTCAAGTCCGCAGACGCTGTTGCGTAGTAGCAATAACGATGTGTTGACCCCAGTAAGGGGACAGCCTGCAAGTGGGTATCAGCAACCTTCCGACATTATCGCAAGAGATAGAGCGTCGCAGGTTATTCGATACACTGTATCGAACGGCGATAGCATTTGGGGGATTACTAGAAGGTTCAACGTTACGTCGGCTGAGCTTCATTCGGTCAATCCTGGTTTAACGAATAATATTCAGCTCGGGCAAGTATTGAATGTTCCGCGGCAAAGTTCCGATGCGGGCAGCTCGAGCGCCGGTTCTCCGGCCCCTCAACAGGTGGAAGGCACTTTCTACACGGTTAAGAAGGGAGATGCATTGTCTCGAATCGCTGCTGGTCAAGGCGTGACTTTGAATGCTCTGAGATCTGCTAATAATTTGAGAGGCGATTTGATCGGTGTCGGTCAAAAGCTGATCATTCCAAACTCTTCTGGATCGACGTGGGCTCCATCGCCTTTAGCAAGCCGAAAGCAAGGACTTCAAGTGGTGGTCGAACCCGGAGACAGTTTGTCGTCGATTGCTGCGCGATACAACGTCTCGATCAAGGATTTGATATCGCATAACAATATCCAGAACCCTCGTCTCATCAATGTAGGGCAGACGTTTTTCATTCCCGGATCGACTTCGAATGCGGCAGCTCCAGCTGTTCGTTCCCAACCAGTTTCGGAACCAGCTTTTTCGCAGCCGGTTATTGCTACCCCTGGACCAACTACTCGATCCATTCCGGAGGATGTCGAGCTTCAACTGGTCGACGAAGATGATGTTTTCGTGGATGAAGATTCGGTCGAGCAGCCGGTGATTCAGATCGAAGAATAGAAAAGCGGTCCGGTATACGTTTTTCAACAACATATGGCAAAACGCAAAACGAGAGAAAGCCACACCGGCCAATTGGGTATTTTAAACCCGGCGGTCGTGATCGTCGTCTGTGTTTTCGCGTTGGCGATATTAGGAGTGTCGGTTCTTTTTAGCGCGAGTTTGCCTGTCGATACTAACGATCCTTATCAGATCATCGAAAAGCAAGCGTTGTGGATGGGGATAACGTTTGTCGCTGGTTTGTTGGCATTGAAGATCGATTTGGAATGGTTTAGGAAATTCATATGGGTCGGGTATGCCGTGTGTGTGATTGGCCTTGTTTTGGTTTTGATTCCCGGTATCGGTTCTACGATAAACGGTAGCCGCAGTTGGTTTCGTTTCGGTCCTTTTGGTTTGCAAATCGCGGAGTTCGCGAAGATTGGATTGGTGTTCTTTTTGGCTCACTATTTTAGTTTGATACGGAAGGAGTCCAATACTTTCTGGAAAGGTTTTGTCTTCCCGTCATTGGCGATCGCCTTGGTTGTCGGATTAATTATGATACAGACGGATTTGGGGACGGCCTTGATTATCTCCATGGTGAGTTTCTGTGTTCTCTTTCTTGCGGGAACGAATGTGTTTTATTTGATCGGCTCTACGATATTGGGATTTGGATCTGCGGCATTGCTCATATCGAAAGATGCGGAACGCTTAAGTCGCTTGACGGCTTTCATGGATATGGAAGGGAATAAGGCGGGTGACGCTTACCAGGTGTGGCAGGCTATACTCGCTTTTGGAGCGGGTGGCGTCGATGGGGTTGGGGCTGGTAACGGGCGTCAGCAATTGCGTTCACTGCCTGAAGCCCATACGGATTTTATCTTCGCGATTGTGGGAGAAGAATTGGGCCTGATTACAACATTGGCTGTTGTACTGGTTTTTATGACGCTCTTTATCGCTGGAATTTCGCATTTGAGAAAGGCTCCGAACCCCTATCAATTTCTATTGGCCTCAGGCTGTTTGCTGACCATAAGCGTGCAGGCATTGGTTAATTTGGGAGTCGTTACCGGGTCCTTGCCGACGACCGGATTGCCTTTGCCGTTTATTAGTTATGGGGGGTCCAACTTTCTCGTGATGGGGCTTTGTGTAGCCTTGATTCTGAATACGAGCCTGGCGTGGCGTTCGCCCGCATTGAATGACTCCAAACGAAAACTGAAGGAAATTTAGGAATGAAAAAGGCTCTTATAGCATGCGGGGGAACGGGGGGGCATCTTGCTCCCGGTATCGCCCTCGCCGAAGAGCTGGTTTCTCGGGGATGGTCTTGCGAATTGCTAATAAGCAAGAAGCAGGTGGATGCGCAGCTGGTGAAAAAATACCGTCAGTTCGTATACGATTCGATTCCGGGATGCGCGATGAGCCTTTCGCCGATACCATTTGCGGTATTCGTCCGAGATTTGTTTTCGGGTGTTTGTTTGTGTATCGCGAAAATTCGTAATACCCGCCCGGATGCGGTGATTGGCTTTGGCGGATTTTCGTCAGCTTCGGCGCTTCTTGCTGGGGTGATCACTAAAACTCCAGTGGCTATTCATGAAGCAAATCGAGTACCTGGGCGCGTGACTCGCCTAGTGAGTCGCTTTGCGAATAGAGTGTATCTGCCGGCTGATGTTTATTTGAAATCTGCCGGCGAGGGAAGGACTCTGCATGTGGGAATCCCCATTCGGACGGAAATCGAAAAGATTCCGAAAGAGGAGGCGAAGCGGCAATTAGGATTCGATTCCGAACGGAAATTGCTTTTGGTCTTTGGGGGAAGTCAGGGAGCTCGTTCTCTAAATGATTGGATGGCTGCATCGATGGAACCTTTGGCGCTCGAATCAGTTCAAATGCATTGCCTGACGGGAAACCGAAACGATGAAACCGAAGAGCGGCAGTATCCGTCGCAGTCAGGCGTGCCAGTGAAGTCGCTTATTCAAGGATTTAGCGACCAAATGGCATTGTTGCTTTCGGCTGCCGATATGGCGGTATCGCGTTCGGGCGCTGGCAGTATTGCCGAAATCGCTCGATGTCGAACGCCGTCGATTTTTATTCCGTATCCGTATGCGGCGGACGATCATCAATATCATAACGCGAAATGGGTGATGGATGCGGGCGGTGGATTGATGTTGAATGACGGATCGATGGGCGAATTATTTGAGCTAATTAGAAGCGCGATTTCGGATGAGGCTGGATTGAGGAAATTCGAGTCTTGTCTCGAGACAATCGATGGAATCGACGCCAAGTCGATGATCGCGGATGATATCGAGGCATTGTTGGTTTCGCGAAAGCCGGAACAGAGAACGGAGGTCGCGGTATCGTGAAGAACTTAGAGTTAAGCGAATTGCCTAATCGGGTTCACTTTGTTGGCATTTCCGGAGCAGGTATGTTGCCTTTGGCGCTTTGCATGAAGCAGGCCGGGTTCGACGTAAGTGGAGAAGATGAAACGCTGTCCACGATCGCGCACGGTTTTTTGGATACCGATGGGATTGCTGTTTCGTCGTTTGAGTTACTGGAGGAAGAGGCACTTTTGGTTCGTTCGTCTGCTATTGGAGACTCGCATCCCGCTATGACGGAGGCCAGTCACAGAAATTGGAAAACGATTCGTCGCGGCGAATGTTTGGCAGCGCTTGCCCAGAATAAGAAGCTGATCGCTATATCGGGATCGCATGGGAAGACTACTACTTGCGGGATGCTAATCGACCTTTTCGAGCAATCGGGAGAACGTCCAAGTTATGTTTTGGGGGGCTTGTTTTCGGATGGTAAAGCTCCGGGGGCGTGGAGCGATTCTGAATGGCTGATAGCGGAGTTGGATGAGAGTGATGGAACAATTGATCTCTTTTCTCCCGAGATTACTTTGATACTCAATGCGGATCTCGATCACCACAGCCGTTATCCCGACGAAGAGGCTTATCAGGCGGTGTTTAAAGCACTTGCTGCCCGTACGAATAAATCAGTAATTGCGGCTGTGTCGCTGGAGGCATTGGTCGGCCGGGAAATAGACATCGTTACGTATCCGAATTTCAGTGATTCGGAAAGAATTGAAACGAATCAGTTTGGGGCATTCAATCAAAAGAATATTGGATTTGCTCTGGCCGCTTTTGAAGCGGCCGGATTGGAGAGACCTAAACAGAGTTTCATTCGGTTTAACCAAATTAGGCGTCGGCAAAATATTCTGTATTTTTCGTCTCAGGTCGTTGTTCTCGAAGACTACGCACACCATCCAAAGGAGATTCAAGCGATCGCGCAGGCTTTAGCGGAAGTTTCTTCGGCTCGTAAAATAGTTGTGTTTCAGCCGCATCGCTACTCGCGCACGAAATCGCTTAAAAGCGAATTGGTCGATTCTTTGGCCGAATTCGATTTGGTGTATTTGATGGATGTATACGCTGCTTCTGAAGAGCTCATTCCGGGTGGGAACGGAGAAGATTTGTATCTAGCGTGCAAGGAAAAGATAGGCGATTGTCGATTTTTTGAATCGGACAAACTATTAATTAGTGAATTGTTGGCGGATTGCGCCAACGGCGCAGATTCGGTTGTGACGTTTTTGGGTGCCGGTCGTACGGATGTTGTAGGGAAACGATTTGCGGAGGAGCTTAAGTTTGGCGATCGACGCTGGGGGAATTTCTTTTATAAACTTGCCCCCAAGGCGAGTTTCCAATCGCGACTCCGTTCGAATGAGCCGCTTGCAAGGAAAACGACATTGCGGGTAGGCGGAGAAGCGGAGTTGTATTTCGAGCCTTCGTCGATCGATGAGTTGCAGGTCGCGTTGAGGTTTTGCCATGAAGCGGGAATCCCTGTTTATCCTTTGGGCCGTGGATCGAATTTGATTGTTCCTGACGAGGGCGTGTCGGGAATGGTGATTCGATTGTCTCATACCGCTTGGAAGAGTTTGGAGGATTTGGGCGATGGCAAAATTCGCTTGGGAGCGGGAATGCGAATAAAGGAGCTTTGTGGAATCGCTTGTCGGAAAGGGTTGGAAGGATTTGAGTTTTTGGAAGGCATTCCGGGAAGCGTTGGAGGTGCGTTGAGAATGAATGCGGGGGCGATGGGCGGTTGGATGTTCGATGTTGTCGAGAGTGTTCGGTTTGCGACTTTGGATGGAAATGTGATTGAGGCGAGCTCGGCGGAACTGGAAGTTGGTTATCGCCACTGTCGCGAGTTGAAGACCGCAATCGCGTTGGATGCCGTCTTGAAGTCGACTGCGATTGGCCAAAGCGAAACGGCGTTACGCGAAGCGATTGACGTGTATCAATCCAAACGAAAGGAGTCGCAACCTCGAGAGCCCAGCGCTGGCTGTATCTTTAAGAATCCGGAAAACGAATCGGCGGGGAGGTTGATCGAAGAGCTTGGATTGAAGGGAACGGTTGTTGGTGGCGCGGAGATCAGCGAAACTCACGGAAATTTCATTATAAATAGAGGCTGCGCGACCAGTGGCGACGTGATTGAATTGGTTAAGCTGGCTCGGCGAGTCGCCATGGATCGCCGTTCGATAGAGTTGGAGCCGGAAGCGTTGCTTTATGGCGGTCAATGGAAGGAGGCTTTGTCATGAGTAGAACCCCTAGGATTTCGGTCGTTTGTGGAGGAACATCAGCGGAACGCGAAGTTTCTATCGGTTCGGGCATTGCCACAGCGAAAGCGTTCTCGGCTCTATATGAGGTCGAGCGAATCGAGCTAGATGGAGAGCGTTTGCCTGTTGGTTTGGACGCTGAGCGTTGCGTAGTCTTTTCGACTTTACATGGTACGTTTGGAGAGGACGGTGGGTTTCAGTCGCTTTTGGATACTGCTGGAATCGAGTATGCCGGATGTGGACGCGAATGTAGCGAATTGACCTTCGATAAAGTGAAAACTAAAGCGACGTTGGCTGAAGCGGGAGTTCCAGTGGCCGATCAAGTCGCGTTTTCTCGGGATGCGATTCCAAACGTTGAATCTGTATTCGAGCGTTTAGGACCAGCGGTTGTTTTGAAACCAGTTTGTCAAGGGAGTAGTATTGGTTTAGGATTCGCGAATAGCGTGACTGAGCTAGAATCGTTGTTGGCCCGTTTGGAATTCGAAGAATGGATGTTAGAACCACTGATTGTGGGAAAAGAAATATCCATTGGCGTATTGGAAGGCGAGGCATTGGAGATCGTTGAGATTCGACCAGAGTCGGGACAATTTGACTACGCTAGCAAGTATACGAAAGGCATGACGGAGTACATCGCTCCGGCACCTTTTTCGGAATCGCTTGAGGCATCTATAAAATTGCTCGCAATGCGAGCTTACGAGGCTTGTGGGTGTCGGGATTATACTCGAGTTGATTTTATGTTAGACGAGCAAAGCAATCCTTTTGTCCTGGAAGTGAATACGCTTCCGGGTATGAAGGCGACAAGTCTTTTGCCGATGTCGGCGGGAGCTGCTGGAATAAATTTCGAGGAGCTACTGAAAAGGCTGGTAGCGCCAGCCTTTTTAAGGTTTCAAAGTAAGTATTCAATCTGTTGATATGGCCACTAAAAAAGCAACGAAGACCGCTCTCAAATCCAAATCCTGGAAAGACATCGATCAAGACGTTCGGGCGAAAAGCATGAGTTCCACGGCATTCAAGCGGATGATTTTCGCTCGATGCCGAAAATCGGTTATCGTAATCGTCGCAATTGTCGTAGTCGCTGGAGGAGCGAAGTTATTTCTTGAGACGGAAGATGTTTCGAATGCATTGACTAAAGCGGGCCGAGCGCTGCCGTTAAAGACTGTTGAAACTGAGAGTGACGTTTTGAGTCGCGAGTGGATATTGTATCACTTGGACCTGAACCGGGATGGGTTGAATCTACTGACTCTCGACTTGGGCGAAATGAAGCGGAGTTTGGAAAGCTATACGCAAATTCGGAAAGCGGAATTGGTACGTCTGCTTCCGGATACATTGTTCGTTTCGATTGAAGAGCGCGAGCCGATCGCTAAGATTATAGCGTCGGATGTCGGTCGCGGCCGTATCACATTGTTGGCTGACGATGAGGGCGTGATTTACGAAGGAATTGGTTACGATCCAAAGCAGGTGCGTTCATTGCCTTCGTTGGATGGTATTCGCTTGAAGCGTAAAGATGGCGGATTCAAATCGATCGCAGGAATGGATATTCTGGAGGAATTGTTGAGCGAAGCCAGAACGCTTGCGCCGCATCTTTACAGTTCATGGAAAGTTGTATCTTTTGAAGCTTGGCCGAATATCGTGGTGAAAAGCGACTTTGCTAGGGAGGCCGTTTTCGAGCCGAATCCGAACGGCTATCGCCGTCAATTAGCTGAGTTGGATTATATTATCGACTACAACAAAAGTCGGTCGGTTAATAAGGTTGTTCGAGTGGATCTGACTTTAAATTCGCAGGTGCCGGTGACGCGCGCTTCGTTTTTGCAATAGAGAGTTTTTACCGGACCGAAATACGAATCGAAAAGGACACGTGTATAGTTCTAAAGTCATAGCAGGAATCGAAATAGGAACCAGTAAGGTTGTGGTCTTACTGGGTGAGATCGTAGAAGGCCAAAGTTTGAATATCATTGGCATGGGCCAGAGCTCTTCGAAAGGCGTGCTCAAGGGTGACATCGTGGATTTTCACGCAGCAAGCGATTGCGCCCACGCGGCAATTTTGTCGGCAGAGGATCAAGCGGGCGTTAAGATAGATGGGGTTTACCTTGCGTTAAGCGGCAGCGACGTTAACGGATTTCCGAGCGAGGCATCGGTTAATGTCACTTCAGAGGACGGACGTGTTTCCAAAGAGGATATTGAGCAGGTTTCAAGCTTAGCGAAGGGACGTGATCTACCGGAGGAACGAGTGGTTATTCATCACCTACGTCGGCCTTATAGATTGGATAATCGCTCGGTTGAAAAGCCATTGAATCTAGAGGGCGAACACCTCGAAGCTAGTTACTGGACCGTTCACGGAAATGCTCGAAAGATTGGCGATGCGATCCATATCATCAACGGGTTCAACTTGCACGTAGACGATGTGATACTATCTGCGGTCGCCGCGGGATCCGTGGTCGCTTCGGAGGAGGAGAAACAGAACGGTTGTTTGGTTATCGATATCGGACGCGGCTCGACGGACTACGCTGCGTATCAAAGCGGGCGTTGCGTGGTAGCGGGTAGTTTCCCTTTGGGCGGCGACCATATTTCTAACGATTTGAGTATTGGGTTACGTATGCGTTTGAATCAGGCCGAGAGTTTAAAACATCGCTATGGTTCAGCGATCGTCGAACATAAGAACAAAGGAGAAAAAGTTTGGTTAAACAATGATTTCGAGATTGGCGACCGCCCAATACGGTTATGGAGCATCGAAAAAATAATCGAACTTCGTATGACTGAAATCTTCGAAGTGATAAGCAAGAAACTTGGAGCTCTCGGGCGCTCGGAGCGATTGGGCGGCGGAGTTATTCTTTGCGGCGGCGGCGCTAATTTGCGAAATTGCGAGCAATGCGCGGAAGGGGTTTTTGGAGCTCCTGCGCGAGTCGGTGATAACGGAACGATGGCGACAGGCGAATTACGTGAATCCCAGTACAGCGTGGCTTTGGGTCTTTTGAAATACGGATTGCAGTATCAAAGTAAACTCGGGCCGAGCGAGAACAAGGCTCCGGGTCTGTTGCGAAAGCTGAAGGGTTTGTTTCAGTAGCTTTGAATACCGAAAAGATATGAGCGAACTAAACGAAGGTTCTAGCGAAATTAAGCCCATCCGAATGAAAGTCATCGGAGTCGGTGGAGCTGGATCCAATATCGTCGATCGATTGATGCTTTCCAATCCTTCGGATCTTCATTTGACGGCAATCAATACGGATCAGCAGGCATTATCCAACTCTCCGGTAATGGATAAGCATTGTATCGGAAAGACGGTTACGCACGGGCTCGGAGCAGGCGGCGATGCCGATGTGGGACGAGAAGCTGCATTGGCCGACAAGCAATTGCTTGAGGAAATGGTTAAAGATGTCGATCTGCTGTTTCTGACTGCGGGACTTGGAGGCGGTACTGGTACAGGTGTTACCCCAGTTCTAGCGGATATTGCCGCTCAAAAAGGAGCGACGGTCATCGTTTTCGTAACGCTCCCCTTCACGATCGAACGAGCAGCGCGGTCGAACGCAGCGAAAGTCGGTCTCGATAAACTACGGGAAGTTGCGAATGCGGTCATACCTCTGCCGAACGATTTATTGATTCAGGAAAGCGAACCGGATGCGTCTTTGCTCGAGGCATTTTCGCAAGCGGATGCTTGGGTTGAAAAAGCGATCAAGTCGATTTGGTCGATGATGAATAAGACGGGTTTGATTAACCTAGATTTCTCGCAGTTGCAGCAGGTGTTTGCAAATCGTTCAAGCAAGACCTTGTTCGGACTCGGAGAAGGAACGGGCGAAGATGCGACGAATGCTGCGATTGCGGATCTGAAATTGTGCCCATTGTTGCATACTCCGGAGTTTTCGAAGAAGGCTGATCAATTGCTAGTGAATCTGATTGGTGGGACCAGTCTTGGGATCAGTGAGACTCAGCGTATTATGGACAGCATTGCCGACGCATTCGGAAAGGATGCGAACGTCGTCATGGGAGCGGTGATCGATGAGTCGATGGGCCATCGAGTTGAGATCTGCGTGATCGGCACAAGTGGTAGCAGCGATGTTACGATATTTAGAGGCAGAAGGCGGATGAAGAAAATTCCTTCGGCGAATTTAGTAGAGCCGGATTCCGCTGAAATCCCGGAAAAAAAGTCCAGAAAATCGAAGAAAACCCACGATAAGAGCCAGAAGACGGAGCAGCACGAATTTTCATTTAGCGAAGGAGAGCCGAGGGGCGAGTTCGAGAATACGGAGGGTACGATGTTCGAAGGCCAAGACCTGGATACTCCTACCTTTTTGCGGCGTGGAGTAAGGATTCCTATTTGATTGGGCGCACGTATTCGGAGTCTTTGATGACGCCCGAGCTAGAAGAGGCGATCGATGCGATGAGTCGGGGAGTGAAGGGCTTTCACTTCGGGAGATACGACATTCGGGTTCCGTCGGAAGTGGATTTGATGGCTGGTCGCAATATTCGGATTATCGAGCTCAATGGACTAACCTCAGAGTCGGCCAACATTTACGATCCTAAATACGGGCTGTTTTTTGCTTATCGAACCCTGTTCGAGCAATTTCGAATAGCGTTCGAAATAGCTGAAGCGAGTTTGGCGGAGGGGAACCGTGCCGATGGTTTGAGAGAAACGTTTCGATTGATTGTACGCTATGGTCTCGGAAAGCCATCTGAACAGAAGTAGCGATTTACTTAGATGCTTGTATCTTCGCCCAACTGGTTTTCGCTGATCGATTCGGTGGGAATTTTGGAATCGAGAGGACGATCTGCTATTATTCCGCGTTTGATGAATTCCACGACTTCGTCGTTATTTTTGAGCCTTACCTTTTGATTGGTACCGGTGTCTTCACCCACGTAGTCAGCGACGGAAGCAGCCATAATGGGGAGGTATTCACGCAGATCGTCGTTTTCGTCGTAGTTGCGTACGCGTACACTCCAAATTTCTTGGGCTGGAACATCGCTGGAAACGGCATCGAGCATGTTTTCCTTGGCAGTTAGCTCCATGTATTTTTCGTTTATGATAACCGCAACCAGACGTTCTTGATAGCCAATCAACTCTCGCGAACGCCTGCCGGGTATGCGTACCGTGTAGGTTACAACTCGGCCAGTTTTAGGGTCTTGTTGGCTGACTGTTTGGTAGGTGTCGGGTTCTTGGATAGTCGCGAAAACAGGTTCTTCGACAACTTTCATTTCTCGACGCGGGGGTTCCATACCGTAGTCGATTTCTATAACCATGTCTGCTTCTTGGGCGTCAATGGCTTCGTACATGCCTTTTCCTGACAGAGCGGTTTTAATGTAGCTGACCGTCTCCTTATAACGTAGGTCGTTTACGTCTTGTTCAGGATCTCGTGGAACGATGACGTAGGAATCGGCGTCTTGAATAGTTGGGTTCTGTATGGCGTCGACCTCCATCTCATAGGTGGTGTTACATCCCCAAAACAGCAGTGCACAGGCTGCTCCAAATACGTAAAAGATTATGCGATGGAGGTGATTCATGGTTCTCAGGACGACTAGATCATTCTTTAGGGGCTTGTGCCATCTCCGTTACCGGTCCCCTCAAGTTCGGCCAGTTCTTTTTCGAGGCGTTCGATTTCCGCCAATGCGTCGCGTTCCCGCTCTTCCGCCTCCTCTAGAGCGTTCTTGCGATCGATGGCCGCTTGACGTTTGGCCTGTAAAACTTTGAGCCGCCCTTCGGCGGTTTCGGCTCTTCCGGCCATTTCGTCGAGCTCTTCGTCGGAAATTCTAAAGCCCTCGGCTATGTCCAATTCTTCCTGTAAAGTGGCCTTTTCCTTGTCGATCGCCCGTTTCTGCATGGCAATCGCCTGATTGTAGGCCCGCTGTTGGGCTAGAGTGTCCTGGCGTTTACGCTCCTTGCCCTCTTGGATCGCTCCAATTGTAGCACCCACGATAGCTCCGGCTGCTCCAGCAGCAACAATGCCTCCTGTATCCTGGCCGGTTATCGCGCCTCCAATGGCTCCAACGGCGGCTCCGGTTCCGGCTCCTTTGACGGTTTTAGAGGCTGCTGGCCCTGCGCATCCCCATTGTATTGTCATCAGGAAGAGGCTAACGAGGGCGATGATGGTTTTTCCAAGAATTTTCGACCGATTCATTTTTAGTAAGTAACTACGCAATCGCGGGTTGATTTGGATTCGTTGTTATGTCGGCGAAGGTAGACTTTTTCCTGACATTTGTAAATCCGCTTTGTTGCAGTAATTTTCAGTGAATCCGTGAGCGATCGCTCTCCGTAGAGATTAACGTAACGAATGCTGGATTAAATGCGTCAGATTGCGTAACTTGTTGAAATTGGTTTAATACGCCTCAGGCGATTGTAGAATATGAAGAGCAAAGGGTTTCTCTCTCGAGATTTCATTATCCAGGTAGTTGGTTTATTGGTTTCCGTAGCCGTAGTTGTGACGGTCTACCAGACCTACATATTGCCGGTTTCGGAAGATATTAAAATGACGAATGCCATTCGGGCTAGTCAGCATCCCGACGGGGATTTTGTTCCAGAGCGATCGATTGTGGTTCTACTGAAGAACGTTGAGCAAGAAGCCTGTCTGATTTTGATGATATGGGCTACGATTATTATTGCCTTCAAATTCGTTAAATTAAGCGGAGAGCAGTCGATGGCAGAGCACGCTTTCTTGAAGATTTCTCGAGGGGAGCGGATCATTCCGGAGGACGCATTGGGGCACTATAAGGAGGTTGAGAGTCAATTGAGGCGAATGCCGCGGCTTCGTGACAAGATTTTGCCGGATGTGATAATGGCGGCGTTACATCGATTTGATGCCACTCGGTCGATTCAGGACGCAGCCCATGCCGTGAGCGAAAGAGCTGAAATGGCTTACGAGCAATTGGAATCGGATTTATCGCTGGTACGTTATATCGCTTGGGCAATACCTTCTGTGGGTTTTATCGGTACGGTTCGCGGTATTGGGGAGGCGTTGGAGCAAGCGGATAAGGCGATTCAAGGCGATATTAGCGGGGTTACTTCAAATCTGGGATTGGCGTTTAACTCTACGTTTGTGGCATTGATGTTGAGTATCGTACTTATGTTGATGGTCCACCTTTTGCAGTCTAAGCAGGAATCGTTGATTATCGATCTGCAAGATACCGCGACTAAGAAAGTTATTGGGCTGATGAAGAAACCTTCTCTCTAAGAGTCAAAAATAAGCTTCACTTGATATGGCGACACTCGGAATTGAACTTAGCGACGTTGGCGTAAATGCTGTTCTAATTATGGATGACGGCTCTTCACGCACGCTGTCTTTAGGCGAGGAGGCGAATTCATTTCCGGCCTGCGCGTATGCTCGATCAGGAGAACTTTGGTTTGGCTCTGAAGCCCAGGAAATGAACTTCGTATATCCGGGTCGTACATGTAGCGAGTTCCTGGATGAATTGTCCTTTCAGTCTACTAATTTCGATGGGCACTACAGTAAGACCATGTACTCGCAATTGGCTTACGAGTATTTCCAAGTTTTGGCTACGCGTATCGAAAAAGAGGTTGGAGAAATCGATCGAGCGATTATTGCCGTTCCGGGTCACTACTTGGAGGTTAATGAAAAGTCGGAAGAGCACTTGGGGCTGCTTTTGAGTATTTTGGCCGATATCGGAATCCCGGTCGCTGGGATTGTCGATATGGCTGCGGCTTCATTGTACAGCGAAGGACTTTGGAATGTGCCCGAAGGTGAACGGATTTTTCATGTGGATCTCCTGGCCCACGCGACTCATATCACTGTTTTCCATAAGCGATCTGGTCTAGAACGGGTTTACTTTGCTCGATTGACGCAACACGGATTTAGCAAAATGCTGGAGCGATTTACGACATCGATGTCGAATAAGTTTTTGGTCGAGACATCGTTCGATATCAATGAGGATCGCCAGATTGAGCGAGCATTTAACGCTCAGGCACGGGAAGCCTTATTCAGCTTTGGTCGTCAGAGCGTGGCGAATATCGAAGTGTCCACGCGTGAAAAGTCTCGTCAAATGGTGATCTCCAAAGAGTTGGCTGCATTCGAGTTGGGACCGCAGGTGAAACAGCTCACGCAGTTGGTTTTAAGAGCGGTTAATGATTTCGCAAACGGGGACCAGGCGATACAGATAGCGTTGTCCGGAAGAGCTGCGGCAATCCAAGGGTTGAAAGAATCGATCGTCTCTCAAGGCGTGGGTATGGTTAAGGAATTGCCTACGGAGAGCGCGGCTTTTGGAGCGGCGAACTACGGCAAAGACTGGGGCGTCGTAAACGACGTAGAAGAAATGCGGGTGGAAGTGGGCATCTCGATGGCCGCAATTCCCGAGAGTGAAATCGTCGGAAGAACTCCGAATATTGCATCGATACGAATTATTAGAGAAGACCGATCGCTGAACCCAACGCATATGGTGTGCGACGGATTGGGGTATCGTTTAGAGGGGAAATCCTTTTTGGTGGGCGTTGGCGAAAGCGATGGTTTTGATTTGGTTGCTGATCGAGGGACTGCTGGATCGCCTCAAGCACTATTTGCATTAAACTCTGTTGATGATCGTTGGATGATCGAGGCGATGGAAGGCTCCAGCCTGGAAATGCAATCCGATGCTAGCTTGAAGGCTGGTGATGCCATTGAAATCTTGATACAAGGAACGCGAAAACGACTCTTGCTTGTTCATTGTATCGAGTAGGTTAGTTGATCCGAAATACCGATGAAACGAAGGAAACGCGAAACTCAAATTTTCAGTCTGTCATTTCTTGACTGCATCTGTTGCGGTTTTGGAGCAGTTTTGCTGCTTTTCGTGTTAACCGTGGGTAAGAAGTCGGATACGCTGATCGATATTAAGGCGAAGATCGAGCAAGTGATCGGGCAGATGGAGAATGATATTTCTCTGAAGGATCAAGAGTTAAAGGACCTTCAGCGCTCCCTTTCCTCGATACGCGAACGTAGTCGTAGCGCCGAGGAGGAGGTTATCGAGAAAGTCAAAATGCAGACCGAATTGGAAGATGAGTTCGCTCTGCTCCTCGCCCAATTATCGTCAATGGAAGAGGACTTGGGGAAGTTGATAGACGATAAGGAAAACATGCCGAAGCAGGAGGAGGAACCGCCGATTCCTATACTCAATCCAATCCGCCGTCAGTATTTGACGGGTTTCGATATTCAAGGAGACAACGTGGTTTTTCTAATCGAAGCGTCCGGGGGGATGATGGACGATTCGCCGGAGACGGCATCTGAACGGCTTAACGATACCGATGACGAGAAGCGGGAATCACCCAAGTGGATGCGGGTCAAAAAGGGGATGAGATGGTTGATCGCAAACTTGAAGTCTACGTCACGTTACAAGGTGATTACATTTAACGATGAGATCGATCAATTGCAAACAAGTTATGGAGTCGATTGGATGGACCCATCGGATAGTGGTGTTACAAAAGAAGTGCTTGGTCTAATCGAAGAAGTGGTACCGAGAAAGGGCGCGAATTTGGAAAAAGCGTTTAGTATGGTGAGCGATTTGCCAATCGAACCCGATAGAATCGTCTTGATCGTCGATGGCCTGCCGACACTAGCCGATAGCTATACGACTTCGAGTGTGGTCGATGATCATGATCGTATAAATATGTTTCGAGTGGCCAAGAAAGCCCTCACTGTCCAGGCGCCTGTTAATGTACTCCTGTATCCAATGAAAAACGACCCAGGCGCTGCAGTTCACTTTTGGCGTTTGGCTGACGATCAAGGCGGAGCGATGGTATGCCCCTCTAAAACTTGGCCGAATACATGAAGCGCAAACGGGCGACAGAGGTATTTAGCCTATCCTTTTTGGATGTGATTTGCTGCGGTTTCGGGGCAATAATTCTTCTTTTCGTAATAACGATGGGCAAGAAGACTAAAGAGGTGACCAATCTTCGGATCGCCTTGGAGCGAATTATTCAGCAACGAATGCTTCAGCTCAACGAGTATGAAATTGTCACTGACGAGATATCTACATTCATCCTGATGGAAGAATCGAAGATAAAGGATAAGAAAATCGTAGAAGAAGATCTGGACGCGATAATCGCGAAGCTAAAGGAACAGATAAACGACAAGGAATTCAGTAAAGACAAGTTCGTTACGGATATCGAGGATCTCGAAAACGAATTAGCAGCTCGGCAGACTGATCCTGAAATCGAACAAAAACCGGAGGAAAATACGCCGGTCGGCGTTTCTGTCGAAAGCAATCATATCGCATTTGTGATAGATACTTCTGGTAGTATGCGCGATCCGAATACTCGGTTGGTCTGGGGCTACGTGATTCAGAAATTCGAGGAAGCCTTGGATTCATATCCGGAGGTGAAAGGGATCCAGTTACTCGATGCGAATGGGCGGTTTATCGTCGGTCGCGGTATGGGGAATTCATGGATGAAAGACGATAAGCAGACGCGGGACTATATGGTACGAACGCTTCGCCTCTATCCTTACGACAGCGAGAGTAATCCGGTTCCGGGAATCGCTCAAGCGATTCGCCGCTTAGCGAAACCGAATGACGAAGAGATGAAAATGGGGATTTATGTGTTCGGAGATGAATTTACCGGCAAGTCGGAACCGGTTCTCAATACGTTGGACAAATTGAATAAAGGAAAAGATGGCGAGCGTCTGACTTTGATCAACGCAATTGGATTTCCGAATTTGATTCGCAGCACTTTGTCTCTTAGCCAATCCGGTTTGAAGTTTGCCAATCTCATGCGCGAGCTGACCTATGAGCATGGAGGCGCTTTCGTTGCTTTGGAGCGTGAGAGTTTGAAGGCGAGATCGAGAGAGATCGACGAGCGCTATCCGGCGCCGATTCCGCGCAGAGAGCCGAGGGTACCATCCATCATTTACGGCCCCGGAAGACGTGGAGGCATTTACGGACCGTAATACTTTCGAATGGGCGAACAGGTTGGGGGATCTGTTGTTGTTAAGAGAACCGAGCCGTCATCGCTCCCTTCGAAAATTTATTGCTGAAGTGCAGCGATCCTGGACGATGCTAGGCCTAATCTGGGGAGGTTTTTTAGCGTTCGGTAAATGCGTTCATTTTGGCCCGCATCAATGGCTTCAATACGTAATCGAGAACGCTCTTTTTTCCAGTTTTGATATCTACCTGGGCGACCATACCTGGTATAATCTTAAGTTCCTGGCCTGATGTCTGTAATGATCGATCGCCTGTTCGAACGAGGATTTTGTAGAAGCTCTCTCCTTTTTCGTTGAGGAAAGTGTCGGCACTGATGTGCTCGACCGTCCCATTGAGTCCGCCGTAGATCGAAAAATCGTAGGCAGTTAATTTAACGGTCGCTTCTTGTTGAAGGCTTATAAAGGCGATATCGGAAGGGCTAATATCTGCTTGGACGAGCAAGCTGTCCTCGTTTGGAACGATTTCGATAATGGGGGCTCCCGGTTGCAGAACGCCGCCGAGCGTTTTGATATGAACTTTGTTTACGAAGCCGGAAATCGGAGCAGTGATTGATGTGCGATATATTTTGTCTTTGTAGGCTAGAAGGGTTTCTTCGATTTGCTTATGGCGAGTTTTGTATTCGTTATTTTGAGATACGACTTCGCTTTTGTAGTCAGACCATTCCCGTTCGAGTTGGCCTTCAATATCGTTGACTAGGGTTTCCAATCGCAGGAGTTCGACTTGGGAGACCACGCCTGAATCGGCGAGCGGACGAGTCATCGAGAGCTCCCTGTTTTTTAGGGCTAGGCTTTTTTGCAATCGCTCCTGTTGCGTTTCGATGTTTTCGCGACGGGTTTTGAAGAGGAGAGTTTCGGAAGCGATGAGTTCGGAGTTCGCTGTGTTGAATCCTTCAGGAAAGAGGAGTTCTGGAAGGTCATTTGATTCGGCATTTAGCCGAGCTATTTTGGCGAGTAAATCGTTACTCTCGAAAAGGCTTTCGTTGTATGCGGCGTTAAAGTGCATGTCGTTGACCTTGACAAGTAGCTGGCCTTGCTCGACGAATTGACCTTCTGCTACATGGACTTGCGAAACGATTCCGCCTTCGAGACTTTGAATAATTTGCAAGCTTGCCGATGGAATGACCTTCCCTTGGCCGCGGGCGATTTCACTAACCCTGGAATTGGAAGCCCAGATAAAGAACGCAACGACTATGCCGGCGATCGTAAGGAGAAGAACATTTGCGTAGGGCATTTTCTCTTCGAGAAATGCCGTTTTGCAGTCCCCGAAAAAGTCGAGGTCTTCGGAAAGCACCTTTTCTTTGGGTGTTCCATTGGGGAGCGAGTTGGGTTGCGATTCTTGACTCATTAGTTTCTGCCTCCTCCTCCGGATAGTTGACGCATGACGTCGGTTTTCGGTCCGTCGGCTACGATTTTACCTTGATCCATAACGATGATGCGATCGACTAGTTTCAGCATGGACGGTTTGTGAGTGGAAAGTATCAGCGTGCGATTTCCTTCTTTGGAGTAGCGTTCCATATTTGAAATGAAGTCACGTTCAGCATTGGCGTCCATAGCGCTCGTCGGTTCGTCCATGACTAGCAAGCTGGGCTTGTTTAGCAGAGCCCGAGCGATATTGACTGCTTGGCGCTGGCCGCCTGACAGGAGTTCTCCGCGTTCGCCTACTTGAAGATCATAGCCAAGCGGGTGTTTTGAAACGAAACGCTCGACCCCGGAAAGGGATGCGGCCTTTATCATAGCCGCTTCCTCCATCCATGGAGCCCCGATCATGACGTTGCTTTTGAGTGATCCTTGGAATAGAAGATTGTCTTGTCCAATGTATCCAAGTTTTCGGCGCAAGTCGGCTGGATCTATTTGGCGTGTGTCAGTATTATTGACCGTTATCATGCCTTCGGTTGAAGGATAGAATCCCAGGATAAGTCGAAGTAGAGTGCTTTTACCCGACCCGACGCGGCCCAGAATTGCGACGCGTTCTCCCGGTTCGATTTTAAAGGAAGCGTTGATGAGCGCGGGAACGCTTTCGGGCGTGTATGAGAAAGTGACGTCGTCGAACGAAATCCGCGGTTCGAAATCCGGTTTCCGAATATAGTCGCGTCCTTCTTCGCGTTCTTGGGGAAGTTTGATGAGATTATTGAGTCCACTGAGCGATACTAGCGAACCTTGAAGTCGAGAAAGTAGGGCGGCGACTTGGCCGATTGGAGCCATGGCTCTTCCGGTTAGTATGGTACAACCAATTAGGGCTCCCATACTCATTTCGCCCGCATGTATCCGATAGACGGACACTACGATTATGACGACTGAAACCATCTGAGTGACGAATACCGTAAAGTTCGATACTAGGGAGGAATAGCGTCGAGAGGAAACTTCGCTCTTCGTCATTTTTCTTAACGAATCTTCCATTCGTTTTTGAAAGCTGCCGGCGGCGGAAAGCCCGCGAATCGCTTCGAAGCCATTGATCGCTTCGACGAGAATGGCGTGTTTCTGAGCGGATGCTCCGTGCGTTTTCTCAGCAGCTCGTTTGAGCGGAATATGCATCGTTGCGCCGAGTCCGATTATGAGGGCGATGGCTGCACAAGGAATGAGGGCTACCCATCCGGCGACGTATCCCATGAAAAGAATGAATAGGCAGACGAAGGGGAGGTCGATGAGTGTCGTTAGAGAAGCGGATGTGAAGAATTCGCGCAGGCTTTCATACCCCTTCACTTGATTGGCGAAGCTGCCGGATGAGTTTGGCTTGCTTTGCATCTTGATGCCCATGACGCGTTGGAAAATAAAGCTAGACATAAGCACATCCGCGTTCTTTCCCGCTTTGTCGATGAGTAATCCGCGAAGCGATTTCAGCAGGAAGTCGAATACGTAAACGATGCATACTCCGGTCGCGAGGACCCAAAGCGTATCGGTGGCGTTGTTGGGTATAACGCGATCGTAGACGTTCATCACGAATAGCGATCCAGCAATGGCGAATATATTGATGAATACAGCGGCGAGGATTACGTTGAAGTAGATTTTACGATACTTCCAAAGTGTTCCCCAGAACCAGTTTTTGGCGTTGATACTTTCCGAACTGGATTCGGCCTGCGTGTCAAAGTCGAATTTGGGTTTGATGAATATTGCTGCTCCTAAGTAATCTTTCGCGATCTCGCTGGTCTTGACAGTGGTTTCACCGTTTCCGGTTTCCGGAAGGATAACGCGGCAAGTATCGTCGCTTTTCCGCTCCACGAGAACCAAGGCTTGGTTGTCGGTGAGAATGAGAATAGCAGGTAGGGCCAGATTGGGTATTTTCGCGAGGGAGCGCTTTACTATACGCGAAGAGAATCCCTCGTTAGCGGCAACTCGGAGAAAGAGTTTTGGCGTTAGGCGATTTTCGACCAATGGCATGCCAGTGATCAATGCCTCTTTCGAAAGGGGCCGATGATGTATCTTTCCGAGCGTTACGAGGCATTCGAGCAAGGGATCGTCGACGCGAGAAGTTTCACAAGGCATGGACGTCTTGGGATTCTCAATACCAATGGAACCAGCGAGACGATTCTTCGCGGGTCCTTGAGGTGGCGCTGTTTCAGTCTTGTTCGTCGCGCTCATTATAGATTGCTGGTTAGATCGATTAGAGACTCGTGGAGTTCTTCAATCTCGCGAAGCTTGCGCTCCATCGCTTTTTGCTCGGTGATGTCTTCAATGACCCCTTCGAGGTAGACTGGTTTTTCCGGATCTTCCTGAATTGCCCAAACGTTGATCTTAACTTCTAGAATGGAACCGTCCTTACGGTGAAATGTGGATTCGCATGTCTCGCTTTCTTTGGCGAGTTCGATGAGTTGAACGGTATGAGCATTACGTGTATTGGAATCGTGGATTTCGGGGCGGAGAAACTCGACATCCTTCATGAATGATTGGGCGTTGGCGTAGCCAAATGCATTAGCCAAACGGCCATTGGCATCGAGCAAAGCTCCATATTCCGAACAACGGAAAATGCCGATGTGTGCGTGCTCGAAAAATCCTCGGTATTGGGCTTCGCTTTCTTTGAGACGTTTTTCAAGGCGGAGATTATCTCGTCTATTGGCAGCGTCTTGGAGGTGGCTTTTTATCGCGGGCACTAATCGAGCGGTATTGCCCTTCATTATATAATCGTGGGCACCCATTTTCATGAGGTCGACTGCGGTTTCTTCGCCAATCTTTCCGGAGACGAGAATGAAAGGAATATCTAGCTCGTAGCGTTGGAAAACTTGGAGAGCCTTCATACCGTCGAAATCGGGCATTTGGTAGTCGGAGATGATGATATCCCACTTGTGCTCTTCGAGCGCCGCCACCATATCTTCTTCGGTCTCGACACGATCATGGACGACTGCGTAGCCGTTTTTATTGAGAAGATTGGCGGTGAATGTGGCTTCGATTTTTGAGTCTTCGATGATGAGGACTCTTAGGTCTATTGCTGGCCTGGCTGGATTGGTTTGATCGGTGGATTCCATTTAAAGGGATTCGGATGTTAAAATGAAGTTATTGAAGGTTTTCTAAAAGCGTTCCGTTGAGGGAGAGGATGCGGTAGGCGGCTTGAATTCGGTTGTAGCGTTCTTCTGCCACGGAGGACTTGGCCGAAAAAAGTTCGTTCTCAACGTCGAGGACGTTGATAAGGGCGCGTTGCCCGAGTTCGAATTGCTGTTGATAGGCGGAGACCACGGAGGTCATTGCGTCGCGATAGTCTTCAAGTCGGTAGAGGCGTTCTTCTGCAATAGTGAGGTCGTTCCACGCGTTCATGAATGCGGCTCCTAGTTCTGACTCGGTGGTTTCGAGTTCGTAGGTTGCTTTGTCGATCGAGGAAAGCGTTTGTTGCAAGTTGGCCTTACGCCGGCCGCCTCCGAAAATATTGTAGGACATGACGATGAGACCGGAGGAATCTTGTTGCTGGTTTGCATAGCGTGCGCTGTCCGAACCACTGCTTTGCAAGAGGAAATCAAGTTGTGGAAAGAAGGCGCTCTTGGCTCCGCGGTGACGGGCTTCGGTAGCGGAAATGTTTGCGAGCGCTGAGCGAATCCTCGGATTGCGGGCTAGGTTTACTTCTTCAATCGAAAGCGGAAGGGCCCAGTCTGGGAATTCGGGTTCTTCAAGTGCGTCGGGATCGAGCGCAGTGTACTTGCGATAGTTGTTGACAGCGTAGGCGAGTTGACGACGACTTGCTTCAAGAATCGCTTTGGACATGGACAGGCGAGCGGTTACCAACTCGACATCGGCTTGGGGGCCGGCTCCGGCCCGGAACTTTTGCGAAGTTTTGTCGAGAGCGATTCGATGGATGCGGGCGCTTTCCTCGGCGAACCCGAGCAATGCTCGATATTTGATGATATCGACGTATGTTTGGGAGAGGTCTAGGGCGAGGACTTGCCGAGTGGATTCCAATTCGATCTCGCTGAGTTGATTGAGGGCTTGGGCTTCGCGGATCCGGCTCCTGGCAGAGCCGCCATCGAAAAGGAGTTGGCTGGCGTCGAAGGAAAATCCACCGATTTTCGAGAGGGAGTAGCGGGATGCTGAATTTCGAAAGCGTTCTTCACCGCCTCTCAGACTCAGACCGAGCTGAGGGAGGCGTTGGCTGTGTGCAGTATTGATCGCTGTTTCCTGGATGCGTACATCCGCTTGGCCGACCTTAATTTCGGGGAAATTTTGGAGCATCGCTTCAATGGATGCTGCGAGCGATTGGGCTTGGCCGGATTGCGACGAGATCAAGCAAGCAATGCATGCTATTATCGAGATGCTACGAATTGATGTCGTAGTGCCGAAAAACGGGGCTAGTCTGTGGGAATGCGTATTCAGAGTGCTTCTTGGTTGAGCGATTATTCCTATAATCGCTTGGAAGCTGCTGAACTTTAGCCACTAGACACGATTGAGAGGTATTCCCGTCACTGTATAAGTAAAAATACTAATCACGGTATGCATTGCTCATATTCTAGTCATAGCCGGTCGCTCGTCACGATGGCGTTCGCTGGGAATCGATTTGACCTGATTTTACGACTGCTTCGATAACGGAATCGAAAAGTCCTGCCGAGGTCGCTACGATGCCTTTATTGAGCCTTAGGGTTTGGCCTAGAGAGAAATCAAGGGGCTTACCAAAAGTATCGGCTACTTTGCCTCCGGCTTCCGTTAAAACGATGAATCCGGCTGCGTGGTCCCAAATTTTTTCTTCATAGCCGGGACGGGTGGGAAGGCGTAGGTAAATAGAGGCTTGGCCTCGAGATAAGGCAGCGTATTTACACTGACTGTCCATGCGAAATGGGGTCGCTTGCGATTCAAGTAGTTCGCTAATCACGGCGGAACGGCCATGGGCGGTATGGCCAGATTCGACGGATTCGCAGAATACCGCCTGCGAAGCTTCCGATACAGTGTCGCAGCTAACAGCCACCGCCTTTGACAAGTCGCTGAGCGGGGCTTGAAAAGCGCCGTGTCCCTTTACGGCGTAAAGCAGACAGCCTTTTTCTCCTTCTGGATTCGATGGATCGACGGGAAGGTTCGGGCAGCCAAGAGCTCCCAATACGACTTCGCCGTCCTCGATGAGCGCCAAGGCCACCGCGTATTGTTGTCCGCGTAGGAATCCTTTTGTGCCGTCTATGGGGTCGAGCGTCCAGAAGCGTCCGTCGGCCCCGCCAGAATGGGCACCACGGTCGATCGATGCGAGGATTGTCGCTTCATTCATCGATGGATCGATTTCTTGGACGTAACTGACGATTTTGGAAAAGAGGATAGAGTTTTCTTCTTTTCGAAGATCGCCTGCATCTTCCTCGCCTACTGCGGGGTCGTTGGGAAAGGTTTTCGCCAAGGTATTGAGGACTAGTGCTTGAGCTCCATAGTCAGCAACGGTTACGGGCGACTTGTCGGCTTTATCCATGTGTTCACTGGAAGTTAAACCGGCTTGAGCGGTGGAGCAAAGGGCGCTGGCTTGGCGAACGGCTTCTAAGGCAATGGCGAGTTCTTGTTCGTATGGCATGGCTTGTTGTGTTGATCGATTTCCAATTTCTATGCAAGGACAACGGTGCAGGAAGAATTGCCTTAACAAATGGGCTCCGACTTGCTAGCAGTCTTTTCGTGTTCAAGACCATCGCTCCCTGTCTCTTTTCTTTCGATATTGAGTGGATCCCCGATCCCTTATCTGCCGAAATATTGCACGGCGTAGGCGGGGAAGGGGTCCAAGCCTACGAAGATGGGATGAAGCGCCTATGGGCGGAAGCCGGAGCAACGGAAGAGCAGCCGCAGCCTTATTTGAAAACGGTGCTGTGTCGTATCGTTTCGATAGCAGGCATTTTTAGAGAGGTGTCCCAGGGCGAAGTGAAACTAAAACTGGTTTCGCTTCCCTCGGACACGGGCGATAGCGAGAAAATAAAGGAGAAGTCGATTCTCCAGACGATGCTCAAAGCGATCGGCTCTCGAAAGCCGCAATTGGTTGGGTACAACTCGCATAACGCCGATGTGCCGATTATCATACAGCGTTCGATCGTGAATGGGTTGTTCGGCGAAGGAATGGGGGAGCGTCCTGATAAACCTTGGGAAGGCGTCGATTATTTTGCTCAGAGCGGGGATTTCAACGTGGACTTGGCTCCGATACTGGGACGTTTCGCTCAAACGCCGAAGCTTAACGAAATCGCCACCTTGTGCGGAATACCTGGGAAAGTGGATACGGATGGCGGAAGCGTTTCCGGCATGTGGCTGCAAGGCGACTTGCAGGGAATTGTTAACTACAATGAATTCGATGCGATAACGACGCACTTGCTTTGGGCGCGAGTCGCCCATTTCGGGGGCTTGTTGGGAGATGAGGCTTACGAACAAGAGCAGGCTTTGATTCGCGATTTGATGGTTAAGGGAATCGCCGAAGGGAAAACGCATTTCGAACGTTATATAGAGGAATGGGAGCGCTTGCAGAAATTGGTAGCGAAGCGATGATCTTGTTGGCGATCGAACGCTGATTGTAAGGAAATTCTATTTGTATGAACGAAACACTGACAATCGTGATGCCCATGAAGGTGTGGACTCCTGGATTACATGGGTTTCGCTCAAAGCACATGCATTCGTCGAAAGCGATGATCCCTGCTCACCTCGAGTTGTGTTCGATTTCGCGTAACTCCGAAGAACGTTTGCAGCTTACTAATCGGTTGGCGACTCTTTGTCGTTCGCTTTCGACATTCGGCTATACGTTGTCTCGTTTGAACTGGGACGAAGCTCTGAAGGCGCTGTATTTAGAGCCAGATCCGGTCGAACCGTTTTTCGAACTGCGCAAGGCTCTTATGGATGCGCTTGGGATAGAACCTGACATTAGAGATCTTCACCTAATGCGCCTAACCCTCGCTTTAAGAAGCGAGCTCGGCGAGTACGAATTGCTAGAGGCGTTTCACCTATTGAGCGGAGATCTGCTTCCCCTTAAATGTCGAGCGACCGAATTAGAGATTTATACGAAACGCAAAGGGGATTGGCTCCTTCGCGAAGCGATCCCTTTTCGAGAATCCGAGGATAATTAGGCGAGCAGGGCGGATAGCTCTCCGCCTCTGCTATGCGATGGAAGGCTTGTCTGAAAACCTCCTAAACGCGGGCTGCACGTTTGCGTAGTGTCGCGTTAAGAACGCGCTTGCGCATGCGAAGGAAGTTTGGCGTTGCTTCGACGAATTCATCGGGAGCGATGTATTCGATGGAGCGTTCCAGGGAGAAATGGATTGGAGGCGAAAGCTGGATAGCCTTACCGTCGCCTTGGCTTCGGAAGTTGGTCAATTGCTTGGGTTTGACTGGGTTGACTGGAATGTCGTTCGCGCGAGGATTCTCGCCGATGATCATGCCTTCGTAAACTTCGACTCCAGCGGAGACAAAAAGTTTGCCACGATCTTCGAGGGCAGCGAGCGAGTATGCGGTCGTTTTGCCAGGGGCCATGGAAACCAAGGTTCCGGTCAGGCGGGTGGTTATTCCGCCGGCCATCGGACGGTAGTCTTTAAAGAGATGGGACATAATACCGTGACCGCTGGTCGCGTTGACCAAATCGATTTCGAGGCCGATGATGCCGCGTGTCGGGATTTCCGCTTCGAGGAAGATCGTTCCGTTGCGGGTTTCCATATTGGTCATTTGGCCGCGACGGTTGGAAAGGTTTTCCATGATGCCGCCCATGCAATCTTCCGGAAGCTCGATCCAGAGCGTTTCGTAAGGTTCGTGGGTTTTGCCGTCGACTTCTCTGGTGATGACGGTCGGTCGGGATACGAGGAGTTCGAAGCCTTCGCGGCGCATCGTTTCGACGAGGACGGAAATTTGCATTGCTCCGCGAGCGGATACATTGAAAACACCACTCTTCTCGGTATCTTCTGCATGAATGGAGACGTTGGTCTTCATTTCGCGAAAAAGGCGTTCGCGGATTTGGCGGGAAGTGACGAGTTTGCCGTCGCGACCTCCAAGCGGACCGTCGTTGACGGCGAACTGCATTTGGATCGTTGGCGGATCGATTTCCACGAAAGGTAGGGCCTCTTGTTCTTGAGTGAAGCAGAGGGTTTCGCCGATGTTCACCTCTTCGAATCCGGCGATGCCAACGATATTGCCTGCTTCGCCTAGGGCGGATTCACTGGAACCCAGACCGGTGTATTCGAAAACTTTGGTGATCTTGGCGCGTTCACGCGTTCCGTCTTTCAAGACGCGGAAAATTTTGCCACGGGTTTCCACTTTGCCACTGAGGACTTTTCCCACTGCGACGCGTCCGACGTAGTTGTCCCAGTCGATGTTGCTGACGAGCATGCGGAATTCGCCCTCGGTATCCGCTTCCGGGGCTGGGATATTTTCAACCACGGTTTCGAAGAGCGGCTGCATGTTTTCTTGAGGATCTTCGAGGTTCTTGACCATGAAGCCGTTTTTGGCGGATCCATAGAGGAAAGGGGCGTTGAACTGCTCTTCGTCGGCGTCGAGCTCTAAAAAGAGTTCCAAAACGAGATCGTGTACGTGTTCCGGGTCAGCGAAGTCGCGGTCGATCTTGTTGACCACTACGATTGGCTTGAGTCCGTGTGCGAGGGCTTTGCGTAGTACGAAGCGGGTTTGGGCTTGAGGACCGTCCTTGGCATCTACGAGCAGCAATACGCCGTCGACCATTTTCATTACGCGTTCCACTTCGCCGCCGAAATCCGCGTGACCGGGAGTATCGACGATATTGATCGTCTTACCCTGCCAATGAACGGAAGTATTCTTGGCCTTGATGGTTATGCCTTTTTCGCGTTCGAGGTCCATCGAATCCATGGCGCGTTCCTCGCCTTGTTGGTTTTCGCGGTAGACGCCGCCTTCTTGCATCAAGCAGTCGACCAATGTGGTTTTGCCGTGGTCAACGTGTGCGATGATTGCGATATTGCGGATGTCGTTATTAACTTTCATGGAATACTCCTCCTTTTTGGAAAAGCGATGGACATGGCGCTTCGGTTCTGCTTTGGCAAGCGGATTGATGACCTTGGACTCTAAAAGAGAAGTAAAAGGAAGTTGGCTTTGATTTCTTGGGGGATTTGAGCCTGGTTATTCCGCTATACAGTATGCGTTTACCGATCCATGAGATTGAAATAGAGTTCCTGAAGGCTTTTCGCGATAATTCGCGGATTATTCTGGAAGCTCCAACGGGTTCGGGTAAATCGACTCAAACGCCTCAAATGCTCTCGAAAGCGGGCTTTTTGGAGGTAGGAGAGCTACTCGTGCTGCAGCCTCGTCGGATCGCCGCTCGCATGCTGGCTCAACGCGTGGCCTTCGAAATGGGCGAGCGCCTTGGCGATGGGGTTGGTTATCAAATCCGTAACGAGAATAAGACTTCGGCGAAAACGCGTATTCGTTTTGTGACGGAAGGGATACTGCTACGGCGTTTTATCAACGACCCGGAATTGAGAGGCGTGGTAGGGATCGTTTTCGACGAATTTCATGAACGCAGCCTGCATGGCGATTTAACCTTGGCCCGGGCTCTGATGCTTCAAAAAAGCCACCGTCCGGATTTGAAGATCATCGTAATGTCGGCGACGCTTGATGCGACGGCGTTGGAGACTTACCTAAGTCCCTGTTCAATAGTGTTTTCAGAAGGGCGAATATTTCCAGTGGACGTAAATCATATCGATGGTCGGCTGGCGAATACGAGCGCTCCGATCTGGGATTTGGCAGCGAAGGCAGTCGAGGACGCCACACGGGCTGAACCAGAGGGGCATGTCTTGGTTTTTATGCCTGGAGCGTTCGAGATTGGGAGGACGATTCGGGCTTTGGGAGAGAGGTTGTCCTCGAGCGATTTTAAGCTGCTTCCGTTGCATAGCGAACTCAGCTCGAAAGACCAGGACGAGGCGATCTATCCGTGTCCGCGTCGCAAGGTTATCGTTTCGACGAATGTAGCGGAGACCTCGCTGACGATCGATAACGTGCGTATCGTGGTCGACAGCGGCCAGGCTCGGATCGCTCGCTACGATCCGCTTCGTGGATTGAATACGCTTTGGATAGAGAAAATCAGTCATGCTTCGGCAAAGCAGCGTATGGGACGAGCGGGTCGAACGGCACCGGGACGTTGTATTCGGCTGTGGACGGAACGCGACCATAGCGATCGCTTGGAGTTCGACGAACCGGAAGCTTTGCGAATGGATTTGGCCGAGTCGCTTTTGACTTTGATGGCATCGGGCGTGCAAGATTTGGAAAGTTTCGAATGGTTCGAACGGCCGTCGTCAGAACGCATGGACGAGGCGCGTTGTTTATTGCGAATGCTGGGGGCAATGGACGCGGAGGGGAAGCTGACGCGAAATGGGCGACGGATGAGTTCCTTCCCGTTGCACCCGCGTTATGCGGCGATGATGTTGGCGGCGGATCGGTTTGGCTGCGTGCAGGAAATGGCGTTGGCGGCGGCTGTGACGCAGACGCGTGGGTTGTTGATTCGGAAGGTGGATAAGTCGGTCTTGAATCGCCGGGAGTCGTTGCTTGGCGATTGTGCAAATAGTGACCTGGTGGCTCAAATGCGGGCTTGGAGCGCGGCGAATGCGAATCGCTTCGAAATCGGATTTTGCAAAGAACTTGGGATTCACGCTCAGAGTGCTCGGCAAGCATCGAATCTGTCGAAACAGATATTTGGATACGCGAAGTATGCGGACCTTTCGTTGATCCAAGATGCGCCTGCAACCGAGGAAGCGATAGTGAAGAGTCTGCTAGCGGGCTTTCCGGATCGTGTGTGTAGACGATTGGATCGAGGGACCTTGCGTTGCGAAATGACGGGTGGACTTCGCGGAATGTTGGCTCGCGAGAGTTTGGCAAGAGATGCGGAGTTGTTGGTAACTTGCGAGATTAGCGAGATTGGAAAGCAGAGCGGAGAAGTTTCTACGGTATTGAATCTGTGTTCCGAGATTCAGCGTTCGTGGTTGGAGGATTTGTTTCCGAGCGATTTTGAGTCCGGTCGAGAGACGGCGTTCGATGAACGCAAGAAGCGGGTAGTAGAGACTGTGTTCGTTCGCTATCGAGATCTCGCTATCGAGGCAAAAGAGAACTTGGACGTCGACTTGGATGCGGCCGCGGAGTCTTTGGCTTGTTTGGTCAAAGAAGGCAAAGCGAAACTTGATAAATGGGATGCGGCCGTGGATTCGTTTATCAATCGCGTGGGTTTTATAGCGTCGCAGTTTACCGAATACGAAATTGGGGCGTT
>JABITN010000162.1 GCA_018700525.1 Opitutales bacterium | reverse complement strand
TTTTCATCATAATCTAATGGAATATTCGTCATCGTGAATTTCGAGTTTTATACCCTCGTTGTTGAAAAAAGGCAGTGCACTTGCGCATGCCAATGCCTATTTGAGCCTCAACCGTATGCTCCGAAATACCCAGTTTCGAAGCTACTTCCTTTTGCGTGAGGCCGTAAATTTTCTTCAATGTCATGACTTGGCGGCAACGGTCCGGCAGCGACTGTATCGCGGCGACCAACTGATCGATTTCCTCCTGAAGGGCCGCGGACTCGAAGGGACCCGCCATTTCATCCGCCAAGACCAGAGGGTCTAGCTTCTCAGCTCCAGGGTCGGATTCGAATCCCAAACGCTTCAATCTGTTGATAGCCAAGTTTCGCGATACCACAAAGAGAAAAGCCTGCGGATTCGGGATCGGGCCGGAATCGTGGATCTTGAGAATGCGCGAGAAAGTCTCCTGAATCAGGTCATCCACATCACGGATTGCCGAAAATCGGGAATGAATCCATCGACGTAAACCCTGCTCGTGTGGCAGGACCTCATCGACAAACCAACTGGATTTTTCTATTTCTCTTTGGGACATATTACGAGTGAAGACGCATTATAATGCAGATCTTCATAGGGGTTAACAAGGCAAGTTTCACTTTCCGTTAAGAAAAAAAACCAAAAAACTTCGCATAATCTTCGCTTGATTCGCTCCGGCAATCAACAGGCGAAGGTATGCGCAAAAGGTCAATCTATCGACTTTTCAGCTCCGAAATTCGATTCTCACCCACTGCCATGAACTCACTGAACATTCTCCTCAACGGGAAATAGCCTAACAACCTAGCGCCTAATTTCCGTTAAGAAAAATCCCCAAAGTGTATTTTTTATCCTGAGGCGACAGCGACAAGGCTTTGTCCGGTCAGCGACCCATCCTACAGGGTTGCAATGCAGGTCGTCTCGTCGACGATCCTGAGCTGAGCCGAAGGGCTCAGGCGACAACCTGGTATTGCTTGACCTTTCTCAAGATTCAAGGGTCGACCCTTATGTATCTTACCCTTTCGAATAGAAGCGGTTCAACTCTTCGAGGTGGCCGTGAATGATCTTGGTGATGTGCGCTGGGCCGAGTTCGGTTTTGTGCAATTCGAAAATGGCCACCAGCAATGCGAGCTCGATGTCGGTCTTCTTGGCAGATACCGATTTCATCTCCCTCATGAGCTCAAGAGCTTTTACCTCTGCTCGCTTGTAGTTTTCGAAGTTGTTTTCGCTTGGCGTTGCCATATCGCAACGAAACAAGCAATTCCGCCAACCCGAGGTCAAACTTCAAATCTTTGAGCTCGAGGATTGACACCTCTACGTAATGACCCAAAGGCTTTGACCCAGCAGCGACCCAGCAGCGACCCAGCAGCGACCCAGCAGCGACCCAGCCGACAAAATCCCCTAAATTCGTGCTATTTCTTCGTCCACGTATACTTCGACGAGTCGAACTCGTAAGCTCCCTTTGACAGCACTTCCTTGGCATACCTATCGGGTAACCACGATCTCAATGGTCCCGTCAATCCGCCATGGCTATCGATCAGATTCGTCCACTCATTCGGGTCGCTAACCAGATCATACAATTCCTCGCCCTTCTTTCCTTCCGCGTATTGAATATAACGCCAGTCCTTGGTTCGGATCGCGGTGTTTCCTTTGAGATAATCGATAATTGCGGGATGCTTCCACTGGGCATTCGAATTCTCAAGCAATGGTCCGACATCCACGCCATCCAAACCAACTGGCACCGGCAAGCCGCACAGCTTTGTCAGCGTTGGATAAAGACAGGTTAAATCAACGGGGCTATCCGTCCGAGATCCCGCTTGAGTCACCCCTGGAACCATCATGATGAAAGGCACGTGAGTCGATCGCTCCCAAAGCGTGTTTTTCGCGTAGTGATCTTTTTCTCCGAAAGCATAACCGTGATCCGACCAAAGAACCACGATCGTATTTTCGCTATAGGCACTTCCGTCGAAAGCGTCCATCAATTCCCCCACCATCGTATCCGCATGAGCAATACTCGCCAGATAGGATTGAACGCAATGCTGGAGGTCATCGTGCGCTTCGATCATGCGAAGGTCTTTTCGCCGGGTTTCAGCCATAATTTGACCGCCCTCTGGGATATCGTCTAAGTCACCTGGTTTATTGATGGGAAGTTCTACCTGATCCATCGGCAATTCATCGAAGTATTTCTTCGGAGCATAGAAAGGCAAGTGAGGCTGAAAAATGCCGACCGCCAAAAAAAACGGCTTCTCGTGTTTTCGGGAAAGAAATTCGCTAGCCCAATCGACCGTTCGACCATCTCCCATATCCATGCCGTCCACCTCCATCGGCCCCCAGTCGAGCGAATCGTTAGGGTGACGTGGCATGGTCGTGAGAAAGCGACGGTCTTCGCCACGGCTCTTAAAATAGTCCACAATCAGATCCTTGTCCTGAATCAGATCGAAATACTCGTCCCATTGGTCGGGCGGATTGAAGCCATCGGTGTGATGATGCACCTTGCCCCCACCAGCCGACGTGTAGCCATGATTCTTGAAATAGTGCGGGAGCGTCACCAAATCTGGATACGCAGGACGCCACCAATGACCATTGCCGTACAGTCCTGTCGTCGATGAGCGTTTCCCCGTAAGTATCGCAGCTCGGCTAGGTGCGCACTTAGGACTCGGAGCGTGAGCGTTCGTAAAGAGCAGTCCACGTTCCGCCAGGGCATCGATATGCGGCGTCGGAACGCGATTCGAGCCCAAGCACCCTACCCAATCGTTCATATCGTCGACCGAGATGAAAAGAACGTTGGGAGGCGAAGTAGCCCCCAATCTGAAAACACACAGTACAAAATGTATAATGAAGAAAAATTTGAGGAAAGGTTTCATAAATAGAGATGATAGGATCGGCTCGATCCTCCGAAATGCGATTCGAATCAAAGCGGATCGAACGGATCCTACCTAACTGATTTCAATGACTGTGCACAAAACTCCATCAAAGACTCCACCATTTGTCGAGCGAAGCTCGAAGGATCGTTTTCATCGAATCGTATTGCTGATCGCCCGCCAGGTTGTTCGTTTCATTGGGATCAATTTCCAGATCAAACAGTGATTCCCTATCCACATAATTACCCCAGGGTTCCTCAGATGCCGGGACGATTAGTTTAAGGTTCCCCTGACGAATCCATCGGTAGGCAACGTCAATGCTCGGATCCCCCAATACGGAGGCGTCTCCAGGATAAATTTCCCCAAACAGTGTTCGGTCGACAGGCAATTCCTGATATGAAGCCGCATTGGGAAACAAACTTAAACCTGGAATCGGTGATTCCGCATCAATATCCGAGGCGTCCAAGATCGTTGGAAAGAGATCTATGCTCGAAACCCATTCTTCGCGCTGACCCGGAGATATTTTCCCATCCCATCGCAAGAGAATCGGCGTTCGCAATCCCGGCTCAAAGGGAGATCGTTTGCTCTTTTCAGTGTACTGTTTGGGATTCGATTCGAGCGGCTCAAAACCGTTGTCCGATAGGAATACAAAGAGGGTTTTCCGGCTTAGACCGCGCGATTCGATCATATCGACCAACTCCCCTACCGTTTCGTCAAACTGAGTAATTGATGCGTAGTATGGAAGCCTGTGCGGATCGACAGACCTTTCGCTGTATGCCTGAAAATACCGGCCCGGAGAATCGTGCGGCGTGTGTGGCAAAAAAGGAGCGTACCAAATAAGAAACGGCTGATCCTCGCCGCAGTCATCCAGAAAATCAACGATCGGTTTCATCGTGACCCGTCCGATTGCCAAACCCGCATCTCCATTTCCATGAGCAACGACGTCACCATTGGGAAGAACCTTATCTCCATTGGCTCCACCCGATGGTTCGGAAAGCGTCATGCCCTCGGTGAAACCGGCATTACTCCAATGCCCTTCCCAGTGTTTTCCGGTTTGCAGACAGCGATACCCGTATTGAGTCAGTCGCCTCGGAAGCGTATCCACATTTTTAATAAACGATGCTCCTGTCTCTCTCAATCGATCGTATCGATCCTTTGTCATTTCAGGGGCTTGAGTGAGCCCCTGAAACCCGGGTGGCGGGTGATTAAAATGAATACCGTGTTGATGCGGGTAAAGGCCCGTGAGCAGAGTAGCGAGCGAAGGACGGCACACGCTGGAGGGAACGTATCCATTCGGATAAAACGCTGATTGTTCCGCTAGCCGATCGAGGTTCGGGGTGATCACTTGATCATTTCCCATAAACCCGAAATCCTGGTAATACTGATCATCTGAAATAATGTAGACGATATTTGGTCTATCGACCAAAACGTCAGTGGAATCGGGCGAACGAGAGCATGAACTGAATGCCGCCAAAACGATTGTGGCGAAGATGATCGAACAAAACTGAACGCGACACTTCATATTGGAGTAACCTAAACGTTTCTTAAACCACAAAGGACACGGAGGAACGGAGGCGCAATGGTCCATCGTTTCGACCTTCCTCCGTGTCCTTCGTGGTTAAAAATATCACACATTTCGATCGTAATTTATAGTGAATTTTCGAGTTAAGCTAAACCGAATCACTCTTTCTCATTCCAGTGACCGAATCGATTGATTTTCGGGAACGCGTTCTCCTCTGGTTTGGCATCCAATGTGGAGATGCCTTCGGCGTATAGAAGATCGCCCGTGTATCCATCATGAAACCTCACGACTACTTGAGGCTCATCGTACGCCAGGAATTGATAACCCGGTCCATCGTTTCGACCTGCTCGGACAACGTTATTCACGTCGATGACGGTGTAGATGCTATGGCGTTGCCGCAGGTAATGCACGTTATCCGGGTAACCGCCGCACCATTTGATTTTAACCTTACGCCCCTGACTGTCGAACCAGCCCCCAAGCGGCGGGAGTCCAGCGGTCCCAAGCGGGTGATTAGCGGAGTTCATTGGCGAGCAGAGAAACTCCCAGACATTGTCGGTAATTTGCGCGGCAAAGGGATGGTGAACATCGCCGGTCAGAATCAGAACCGGTTTTTCGATTTCGTCGAGCGCCTCGATAAGCAGTTCCCGTTCATGAACGTATCCAGCGAAGCCATCGCCCTTAGTCTTCGTGTCGGTCCCCTTAACATGAAAGGCTGAGTGGTAGATCACCCAGGGATCCCCGGAAACGACGAAGATTATTTCGGCGGGAGAATTGGAGACCGTATCGAGAAACCAATTGCGCTGGGTCTCTCCTAAAACAAATGCCTCCGGATCGAAGGCATTATCCGCCCCGTCGAATTCAGACCTCTCGCTGCGAGTATCGAGAAATACAAAATGGCAATTGCCGACTATACGGTCGAAATAGTGATGCGTCCCAATACTGTAGGGAGCCCTATTCGTCTCTTCAAGTGGTGGCGAAATCTGGAGTCGATGGGCATCGATCACTTTCTCGACACGATACACGCCAGCGTTTTTGCCCCCTCGCTGCTTGACCGGGACCGAAGATTCACCTCCTTTGAAAAAAGGCCCAATATGCAGGGTGCTCACTTGAGACAGATCTAGATCGGAAAAGTCTGCTTTTGGATCGACAAGTACACTCGATCCTTTTTCCAGTTGCGCGTTTCCAAATTGCAAGTCACCGCGGTGAGGCGCCGCGTCGTTAGCCCAATTCGCATAATACTCCCATACTGCCAAAGCCGGATCGCGCACGAGATAGTTTCCATTTTTCAACCCAACCTCTCCGGCCCCGTCGATATTGTCCGTCACTTCATGATCGTTAAAGAGGGTCATCATGGGAACGTGCCGCAGGTATCGATTGAGCGAGAGTCCCCGATCCAAGTAGAGTTTATAATTGTCTTCCAATCCCGTCTTCGCTCCGTCCAACGTTTCTTCGTAAGTGTAGTCGCCATTGATAATATGAAAGGCGACTTTCTCTCGATGCTTCTCCCAGAGCGTATTGAAAACTGGAGGATTCGCATAGATGCCGTAAGTGTCCGTCGGCGAACGCTGACGCTGACAGGCTCCAATGGAGAAACTGAAATTGAAACGCCCTTCCGGATTAAATGCGTGGGCGAAGCTCGATTCGTCGGGAAGCGTCCTAAACGAAGGCCATGGTTGATCCACACCAGCACGCGTATCGACAATCTCCCCTTTTAGCTGAACCGCATAGTAGTAGCGCGTGTCTGGCTTGAGTTGCTCAGCCGCGACCCATCCAGTAAAGTCTTGGCTAGACTTAGTTTGACCGGAAAAATGCAGCGCCTCGTCAAACGGAATCCGTTCGCTTACTAGGACCTCGAACGGCATAGAGTCGGCTGTCCGTATCCATATTTTAACGGACGACGAGCTGACTCCTCCCAAGATGGGACCGTGTGTAATACCTAAACTTTGATAAGGAACGACGTGATTAGCAACGGGATCGGGCCAATCAGGTAGTTGAGCCATTACAGAACCAGAGCAAACCCCGAGAGTGACTAAGGTAACGACCGATCTCCGAGCGGTCACACGCATCAACAAAATGACCACTCGGAGATCGGCCGCTACCTTACAGAATAGAACGTTCGTTTTCATTATTGGGGTATTCGATTTAAAGTGTAGTACGCTTCCGGATGCAGCAATGGCATTCCCTCTCGATTTAAGACTCCCTCAGCGTGGAGTTCGTGGACATAGTGAGCTTTCAGATTATTCACCTTTAAGTATACCGACATTCTATCGGTGCTAACAGTAGCCTCAGTGATCGAATTCTCACTCTTATCCAGTTCGTCCGATCCGTAGGCCCCGGAATAAAGGTATGTGTAGTTATTCATTCGGTACGAACCAACGTTAGACGCTTTAGTCGGATCCACCGGTTGCGTAAACACGAGTTCAAAGCCGTCTGGCTTCGCTCTCATTTCCTTGATTTCAAAGGGCGTTTCGCCATTCCAGCGAACTCGAACCAAACCATAGGAACGATTTCCCAGAGACGACCAACCGCGATTGGTCATTCCGACATAAAGACTGCCATCGTCTCCAAAGCACAGTCGAAATACCGCCGACGGGAAATGGTCGAGAAACCGAAAACACGCTCCTTGGTATTCGCCATCGATTTTTTCGAGAAAAACGCGATTCACTTCGACATTGGTAAACTCGCCAACGAGCAGTTGCCCATCGAAAGGACCGAATCGTCCCCCTTGATCAATCACCTGTATATCGGTGGCGCTGCGCCCTACTTTATTGTAAGGAAGCCAAACTGCAGGCGGAGTCAGTTCGGACAACTGAGCCAGAGCATCGGGATATTGAATACCTTCCGGAACCTCTGCCGAGAACTGTAAATGAGAGTTCGGTAAATCCATCGAAGCGAGACCGCTTGGATTCCCATAGAACGCGCCTGGACGCAGATGATTAATGGGAGTCGCCGGCATCCACCTTCCCTGCTGGTCGCTATAAAAAAGATCGCCTTCAATATTCGCTCCAAGCCCCGACGGCGAACGCATTCCCGCCGCTTGCCCCGACACAGATCCGTCCTCATTGATCGTTAATCCCCAACCTCTCCAAGCCGCATCGTTGTCGGCATGATCGCCCTGGTCGATATTGGTCGTGATCCAGAGACGACCTTCAGCATCGCGTTCTGGACCGTATGTGTATCCATGATAGGCGCCCGATACGTTCCAACCCGACGCAGCGGTCAGATACTCATCCGCAATATCATCTCTATCCGTATCGCGAAGTCGGGTTACCTCAGCCCTTTGAGCAACCAGAAAATCGTCGCCATCTTGCAATATCCCCAAAGGTTCGTGCAACCCCGTGGCAAACTGTTTATAGCTGACACCATCGAGCGAATCGGAATCAGCGCCATCGATCAGCCATACCTCTCCCTTGCGGATCGTGACGGCCAAACGCCCCTCTGAGGTCCAGGTCATTCCGCCAATTTCGAGTGCCAAACCTTCCCCGGGTTTCCATTCTTTAGATCGCGGAGCGGAGGGAGAGCTCCCGGTGAGAAGCTCAAAGCGGTCGTAGGAATCCCCTGCGTAGAGAGAGCAGGTAAATAACGAAAGGAAGGGGATTAGGCGCTTCACCATTGGTAGACGAATTTCCGTGTCATAGGGTCGCCTGTTTCGACTTCGGTGACGTTAACCCTCCTAGGATGTTTGAGCCGGAAATCATCCCACTGAATTTCGTTTGTGTAACGAACCGTCCTCTGCACGGACAATTCTCCAGACTCGCTCGTAACCGGTTGCAATCGCTCGTACAGAATAGCCCCTTTTAGTTCGACAAGAAATTCTGGAGTCCCATCGCTATCAAATCGATAGCCGCGATACTGAGATCCACTAGAATCGTCAGTACCGGTCCATCGAACCACCTCTTCTCCCAGCGGTTTCTCGAATTCAGGAAATCGAGAGAACCAAGTAGTATAGGCATCGAAGAATCGTCCTTTCCACATCATGGCGGGATTCCCCGATTTGGCGTCGAAGGCGAAGTGAATGCCTTCAGGGTATCCAATGAGCAACGCATGCGTCCCTACGCCCTTCATAAAGGAGCGTTGGACAATCGGCCGATCAATTGGAATGATCTCAAATTCATTAGTTTTAAGATCGGGGAATCCTTCGGGCAGTCCGACACCGTATTTTGAAAATGAATAAATAGCATTGATCTGAGCCTGAGTATTTCCATCGAGGATCTCCTGGTTTGAAGCGATGCCTTCCGGCCAGAATGATGGCATCAGATTGTTTGGACGATGGACGCTCGGATTGATCAAATATTCTCGAAACCAGTCCACCTGCAGGCGCTCGTGCACGTTACCCAGATTGATAGACGAAATTCCCAATGAACGGCGATCGTCCCAACCGTGACAAGTAATGCAATTTAGACCGCCATGCGTTCCCAACAACGTGCGGCCTTCTTCAGTGTTTTTATTTGGACTCTTCTTGGCAACGGAGACCTTGTCTTCGTTCACGAATCGTTTAGACAACCCTTTCGTAGATACGCCGAAATCAGGCATTTGAACACGTAAATAGGGCCTGATCGACCTCTTCCCCTTAATCGCGCCTTCGAGCCATTTTGGCTGCAATTTTCGACCCGCGTCCGAGAGAGTTGGCGGGAAGCGCCCCGCATCTCCAAGGTCATGATCGCCAGTGAAATATTTTTTACGATCCGTATCGGGTCCGCCAATACTATTCCTATCATGGCAAGCGACGCAATTCAGCGATTCCAGAATAGTCGAAACGGGTGCCCGTTTATCCCTCCTATTGAGGAATAAGGTAATGGACTGCCATTGATTTTCGCTTAGCGCATACTCGGGATGGTCTCCGGATGGGAAATCAGTCGATCGTATCTTGGTTAAACCCTTGCGGCGCAGTCGTTCCGCTTGGGGAAAATCATGGCAAGCAATGCAGTTTTTTGAAACCAGTACCTTTCTTCCCTCATTAGCTTGGGCCACATCGAACTCTAATGACTGAATCTTCGGATAGTTGGTCGAATCGCCATTAGTGTATTCCAAGAGGTAAGCGGCTAAGTCGCCGCCATCTTCCCTTTCCAACGTAAATTTCGGCATGCGTCCATGAGAACTAAAGTCGTGTGGCTTGAAGAGATAGGCAGAAAGGGAATGAATATCGTATTTTTCCTGGAGATCGGGAAAAGGGACATTAGGGTAACTTAAACCATCCGCTTGGGCTCTATTTTCGTCCTCATCGAAATCGGAGTCTGGCGTATGACAGGAAACACATCCAATGGTGTGATACAATCGCATTCCTCGATCCGCGTTTACGAATTTAAACGCTTTTGGAATTTTCTTCTTCAATTTGAGCGAGGCGAGATAATGCTTTGTAGCCTCGATTTCCTCATCGCTCAAATCCATATTAGGCATCGTTGCCCCTCTTTTCATCGAATCGGGATCCCCCAAGAAGGCCTCAACCCAATCAGAACGCGCCCGCTGAAGCAGACCGTCTAAACGAGGCCCTTTCCGCGTTGGCAAACCGGTTGGGTGGTCATGACAGTTCACGCACCCCAATTCATTGAAAAGAAGCCGCCCTCCTTCGATTGAGGGCGTTTCGGAATGAAAGCGCTCATAACCGATGACAAACGGGGAAGATTGCACCCTCAAATGCGAGAAGCAGAATACAATGACCCCACTCAAAAGAAGCGTTTTTAGGCCGTTTCCGCTAAGCATTGATCGATATAGTCACGGGACTTATTGATAGCCGCTGTTATCTCACTAACCGTCGGCAATATCGGAATTCCGCGAGGGACAGGATGCATGAAGATTTCGACCAACCCAGAGTAGCTAATGTCGCGCAACGCATTTACAACGAGACGATAATCCAAGCCACCGCCATATCCGGGAAGCTGCTGCATTTCGATTTCCTTCGGGACCTTTTTGAAAATGCCCTCGGAGTGCTCTTGGAAATACATGAACGGAATATTCTCGTCTCCCAGGTCCCGAATCAAGGAGGGAATTTCATCCTCGAACAAATGCAAGTGATGCGGTGCAAACGCGACGCCTAGATTCGGGCTCTTATTGTATTCGGCAAAGTACCGCAACGCATCCGGATGGTAGAGCAATTGGTTGCTGTGATTTTCCAGCGCGATAGTGATTCCCATCTCTTCCGCTTTCGCTACATGGGGTTTCAGTTTCTCCAGCATCGTTTTGACCTGCGTTTTGGCGGCGACCCCAACCGGGTCCTTGTCTGGATACCTACCCGAACCCGTCACGATAATTTCACCGCCAAATTGACGAAGCCATTGCATTTCCTCCTGCAAACCAAGTGGACCCAAAGGATAGCATGTGGAAACGCGAATCCGAGCATTGTGCTTCTTTAGCAAAGCCTGACAAGCCGCATCTCCCATCTCAGTAATTTGCTCGCGTTGATTGCCATGCCGACGACGCCAGATATCGATTGATTGGCATCCAGCCCGAGCAATCTCAGGCAGAATGAGACTCAAAGGCATTTCGCCGTACAAGGCTGACGAAAGCGTGTAGTTGATTTTCAACGACTTCTTCTGAGCCGCTTTAAGAAAACTCGAGGAGAATAAAGTCGTTCCCAGAATACGACACGCTTCCCGCCGATTCATGCTTGAGCACGCACAGGTTGACGAGTAGCAGCTTCTTCAAGCAGCTTTATCCAGGCACCGAGGAAGTGCCCATTGTCGCGGTAGGTTCGCCCGGAAATCAAATTGCCATCAACCACGCAAGGCTCGTCGACAAACGTACCGCCACACGATTCCAAATCGAATTGGCACTTCGGCACCGTCGCCATGCGGCGTCCGCGGACACAGTCAGCGTAGGCCGGAATTTCCACTCCATGACACACGGAAGCGATCGGCTTATTCTGCTCGAAAAAGTATTTCGTTATTCTAACCAAATCCGTGTCGTAGCGAATATATTCCGGGGCCCTGCCACCGGAAAAGAAGATGCCCAAATAATCCGCTTCGTTGACCTCGGAAAACGATAAATCCGCCTCAATAGTATAACCTTCCCACTCCTTCGTAATCGTCCAACCAGGCTTCACTTCGTGCATGACCATTTGGTAGAGCCGCTTCTCTGGGGCGATGACCACCGGTTTTATCCCCGCTTCGATAAGACGGTAGTAGGGATAGAGCGTGTCTAACGTTTCCGAAGCATCGCCAACCACGATGAGGGCACTTCCAATTTTGTTTTCCATAAACCCATCTTAGCGCATTTTTGCTAGCATTAAATGCAGGATTGCCTCACAAATCATCAGCTTTTTCGTCAAAACAGTTTATTGTGAAAAACAGTGCTTCCCCACCCCACGTCGCCTTGCTGGTAGAAACCACGCGGACTTATACGCGAGAGATCCTAGCAGGGGTCCGGCAATACCTAGCGAAGTACGGTCCTTGGTCGGCCTTCGTCGAGCTACGCTCGCTGGAATCCGAGCCACCAGACTGGCTCCACAAGTGGCACGGCGACGGTATTCTCACCCGAACATTTACGGCCAAGATGGCTAAGCTGGTCGCCGAAACAGGATTGCCAGCCATCGAACTGCGCTCCCCTAACCTTTGTCCAAACCTGCCGTGGGTTGGCATGAATAATGGAAGAATCGGGCAAATGGTCGCGGAACATTTCATCAATCGAGGGTACATCAACTTTGCGACCTATACCTTGGATGTTGAGCCGTTTTTTCAAGAGAGAGTCAGGAATTTCGTTACCGAACTTAACAACAGGGGCTACAAGTGCGAAGCTCTTCCTTTCGAAGGAAACGGAAATGAGTCTGATTGGGAGAAAAGTCAGAGTCGACTCTGCGAATGGCTGAACGAATTGCCGAAACCGGTAGGCGTATTCGCAGCTACCGATCAGCTTGGCGTACGTGTTTTGGATGCCTGTCAGCGAATGGGAATTGCGGTACCCGAAGATGTAGCCGTAGTAGGGACGGAGAACGAAGAAACACTCTGTACGTTCGCCACACCTACCCTCACCAGCGTTCAATTCGATGGTAAGCAAGTTGGATACAAAGCAGCCAATTTATTGGATACTCTCATGTCGGGAAAAAGCGTCGCTCGAGAAACGCTTATCGAGTCGCCTGGAATTGCAGGGAGAGCTTCAACCAATGATCTTGTCATCAACGACGGATTGGTTCGAACCGCAGTTCGAATTATTCGCGAGCAAGCGCTTTCAGGCCTCAGCGTAAGAGAAGTCTGTCAAAAGCTAAACGTATCGCGCAGTACTCTGGAACGCCGAATGAAACAAAGCCTGAAGCGAACGCCAAAGGAAGAATTACTGCGCGTACGTTTCAAGGAAGTGGAGCGACTCCTGCGCGAAACCGACTTCACTATGGAAACGATCTCCGAACTCGCGGGCTTCACCCACTCTCACTATCTACAAACCGCCTTCAAGGAACGCCATGGAGTCACCCCCGGCCAGTACCGGCAAGCTATGAAGTCGTAAAGACTCACACTGTAGGAGCTGGGAAACCCGCAATACTTAAAAGGTCGCGGCCGATCTCCGAGCGGCCATTTCCCCTCAAGATAGCTGAACGATTATATCGTTCAGTGCCCGCTCGGAGATCGGTCGCTACCACAATCAGCAACGAACCCAAAGCGATTCACATTGTAGGTCGTCTCGCTGAGGCGACAACTCTCTAATCCGCTGCCGGATCAACGACCCGCTCTACGATCGATCACCCCAAAAATAACCTTTCACCGACTCCCCGAAACAACCGCGCCTGTTTTCTTATCCGTCCACGTATACGGGCGCGGGTCGAATTCAAACTGAGTATAGGATTTTGCCGATGGAGCGAATTGCGTCGGCAATTCTGCAGAAAGATCTTTTCTGATCGGCTCGAAAGAAGGGTCGCCGATTAGATTATCCCATTCGTTCGGATCACCCCAAAGATCGTATAACTCCTCGGATCCATCGATGTATCGTATATAGCGATACTGATTCGACCTGACTGACATGTGCTGTAGCTCATGCACAGTAACGGCATTACGAGTCCTATGTTTAGCAGGGTACAGCAACCACGGGACCAAACTCACTCCATCCATCGCTTGATCTGCGACAACGGGCAACCCGCACAATTCAATCAATGTCGGGAAAAGATCCAACAAGCTGGTAGGCTGAGCGCACACTTGATTGGACTCCCCGAGATGAGGCGATACCACAATCAAAGGTACTCGTGTCGTCTCTTCCCAAAGCGTGCGCTTGTGCCAGTGCTGTTTCTCGCCCAAATGCCAACCGTGATCCGACCAAAGAACAATCACCGTATCGGCGGCATGGGGGCTTTTTTCGAGAGTCTCCAACAATTGTCCCAATTGCGCATCCATAAAGCTTATACTGGCAAGATAATGCTGAATCGCAGTCGCCCACTTCCCTGCGTCGCGAACCTTCTTCAGATCAACATGCTTCTTCATCGCCAACTGCTTCCCGGCTTCGGGCACGTCATCCAAATCCTCAGGAAGATCCGCTGGAACTTCGATTTCATCCAAGGGATAAAGATCCAAATACTTCTTCGGAAAATACCAAGGCATATGAGGACGAAAAAAGCCGCACGCCAAAAAGAAAGGCGAACCGCGGTGACTATTTAGAAAATCAATCCCATATTGAGCGGCCCGGGCGTCATCGAAATCCGATTCCGGTTTATCAAGACCAGCCCAATCAACTTCATTCGAGTAAAGTTCAATCCCCGAAAACGGGAACCCCTTCGGGGCATCCTGATCAGGGATAAAGGGATACTGATCGCGACGGGTACGAGCGAAGGTGTCGTCGTGAAATTCCAACGCTTGAAAATCATCCCAAGATTCAGGCGGATTATTTCCTTCCGTATGATGAAAGATTTTTCCGGCTCCGACTGTCTTATATCCATTATTCCTAAAATGCGCAGGTATAGTTACAAGCTCAGGAACGTTTGGCTTCCACCAGTGTCGATTGCTGTAGATGCCTGAAGTCGTAGGAAGCTGACCGCTCAGAACCGCCACTCTGCTGGGACAGCAAACCGGAGACGCCGTGTGAGCATTCGTGAATGCCGTACCCATTTTGGCAAGACGATCAAGGTTGGGCGTTTTGACCTGTCCCGAGTACCCGCCCATAAAACCCACCCAATCGTTCAAATCGTCAACAGCGATAAAAAGGACGTTTGGCGCGCTCTTCGCTCCAAATTGAAGAATGCAAAATGCAATAGGTAGAATGAAGAAAAATTTGAGGAAAAGATTCATATTCGGATAGCGGGACACCACTATAAGCGAACGTCCCTAATCGTTTTGAATTAGCGCATCATAGCGCATTCGAGTTCGGTGACAATGCAGGATTACTGCATCAAACGTAAGATTTATCGTCTTTTAAGCTCCAGCGGCCGCAGGCCGAGATCCGGCAATTGTCGTTCTCAATAAAACACGACGTTGACCGGGATAGTCGTTGATAGCCGCATGCATGAGACATGGGTTGGACCACAGGGTCAAAGTACCCGGCGTCCATCGCAGCCGACAGGTGTATTCCATACGTTGCACGTGAGATTTCAAAAACGTTATGAATGGCCTGCTCTCGGCTTCAGTCATACCGACGAAATGTGTGAGCGAACCACTCAAGTATAGATGCGGCCGTTTTGTTGCTGGATGGCAACAGACAAGTGGATGCTCGTTCTCGACATCATCGGCGGCTTGTCCGCTTGCCTCTACTGAAAACGCCTTTAGCGACGCGTTGAGCGCGTAAACCCCTTTGCCTGAATGCACCCCAATCAAATCGTGAATAAGCCCACGCATAGCATCCGATAAGCCCTCGTAGGCAGCGGAAAGACTGGCAAACACCGTATCTCCACCAACCGGCGGAATTTCCTCGCCATAAAGCATGGTAACCGCTGGAGGATTTTCCATCCAAGCCAAATCCATATGCCAGTCCTCGCCCACTACCGGACCACAATCTTCAGCTCCTCGAGTAAAACGTACGACGTCATCAAATCCCTCGAGGGGGATGTGAATTGGATTTCCACTGAAAGGCCCAAACCTACGAGCTGCTTTATGGAAAGTCGCAGGATCTAAACGTTGATCCCGTATCGCCAGCACATGATAGTGATCGAGCGCGGATTGTAACTGAGCGATACCCTCTTCGCTCGCAGTGTTGATGTCTATACCACTAATATCAGCACCCAGGCTACCGGTCAATGGGCTTAACTTGAAGCGTGTAAACTTCGGGATCGGACTATTGATGCTTTTCATAAAATGCCTTGTACTTATAATTCCGATATAGATATTCGAGCGAAGGCGATATCTTTGTCCTTCTCGTAAAACAGACCGATTTTTCCATCGGGCAATCTTGCGAGCGACGAATAAGCCGAAGGGCCTTCGTACACTAGGAGTTTCGAGGGCCATGATTTACCATCGTCTCGACTAAGATGAATCGTCATTCGTTCGCGCGGCCCGCGTTTTAAACTCACAGGGGGATTCGGATTGGAAAACAAAATGCGCTTGTTGTCGTAGCGAATGATGCTCGCTTGGCAGATAGGGTCGCTTAGCTCGTCGTCGAAAACCGGATCACTCCAAGTCGCCCCGCCGTCCTCGCTGTATGCAATCGATCGATACCCAGTATAGGGTCGCTTCGTTTCCGGAAATCCTTGGGTGCGCATATTCATCATTAGCCGACCATCCGAAAGCTCGACCACCTGGCTTTCGTTAACAGTCGGTTTAATAGAGCTGCTTATCGCCCAGGAATCTCCACCATCGTCACTATACAAGGTATGCGCTCCGAAGAAGCCTCTCTCCGTGTAATTGGCGGGGATTACGAGACGTCCTTTATGAGGGCCTTCCTTAAGCTGAATCCCGATTCCCGGTCCCGTGGCATACCACCACCAAGAAGGATCTTTAACGGCCGACGTAATCTCCTTCGCCTCTGACCAAGTCAGGCCATCGTCAGCCGAGTGGGTTTGATAAACGTGACGGGTATCGACGCTCGTGCCCGCATGCAGATCCTTTCCGTGGTCAGTAGCAAGATTCCAACACATGAGCATCACAATTCGACCGGTTCGCTGATCGATCACCGGGCACGGATTTCCTGCCGTATGGTCACCGGCATCCCAGACTACATAAGGCGAAGACCAGGTATTGCCACCGTCAGTCGAACGCTTAGCAACTAAGTCGATATTTCCGCTATCGCCCCGATTGTCTTTTCGGGCTTCGCAAAAAGCCAGCAAGGTCCTGTCTCTCGTCGTAATAAGAGAAGGGATACGATAATTCGAATATCCCTCCTCCCCGGATTTGAAGAGAATTTGTTCGTCAATATTCGCTGCAGCGAATGTCGATGCCATTAGAGCAATCGATATGGTTAAAAGAATAAATATGTGTTTCATAAATAATAGGTGACAAAGTATGGATGTTCTTACAGGTCCCACGCCGAGGTCTCGACGTAGCGACCTAGCAAGGCGGCGTGGTTTACAGGCGATTTTCAATTCAAAGGTTGCGGCTTACGAAACCCGACTCCCAAGAAAAAAGACTGTTCCCTTTCTTTAAACGTATCGAGCGCGTCCAGGGCCGCATCGCAAACCATCCCGTCAACGAACGTACTATCCGGAGTATCTACACCATCCGAAGCCGCCCGCTTAAGTCCCGTGCCCGCCAAGTTTTCAGGTGATGCATAACGCCACTCCAGGTTGCGGCCATTATCGAAAATAGGGTCTTCGGACCAAGATGGGCCGTCCTTAGAGGGCGTCCCATTTCCGTGATAGATCTTCCCAATGGATCGCGTATGATACCCATTGTCCTTAAAGTGTTGAGGTAACGACACGAGGTTGGGGAACGTTGCTCGAAAATGAGTATTAAGGTCCCACACTTCTATCGTGTCAGGACGTCGCCCCGAAAGCAGTGAATGACGCGAGGGACCACACACAGCCAACTGACAATAGGCTCGATTGAAGGTCGTTCCCTGCGAAGCGAGCCGATCGATATTGGGGCTAATCGC